>DATKYM010000076.1:0-44888 GCA_035528495.1 Nitrosopumilaceae archaeon | reverse complement strand
CGAATCAGGGTTTTTGGTGAGAGTTCCAATTGAATTAAAAATTGCATATTAGTATTTAGCAAACACTGATGATTTCTATGAACGATTCATTCGTGAGTGTTTTAAGCACATTTTGTAATAATATAGTATGTCAAAGAACACTGAATCTGCACCTGCTTGGGAACAACTCATGGGGTTGTCTTGGACAATACTGGATGAAGAATGATCTCGAAAAACAGTAGAACACTGAACTTTTCATATTTCACTCAGTAAGAATTTGGAATTAATTTTTGGGATCCTCCTACAAAAAAGCAACAGCAAATATTTGAAAAAGAATTGCCCCAATTGCAAATATTACAATTTTATGTCCCAACTTCAACTTCATGTTTAACTACTGTCCTCCTATATTGACTAAAAGATTTTGTAGACTTTTTTTCAATTTTGTTATTTTGATTCTTGTTCCTCAATAATGTTTAGTGTGATGCTGGATTTAATGTGAGGTATTGATCTAATCGCTTTAGTGATGACCTTCTCGAGTATCTTAAAATCAGATGATTCTACTTTACAAATAACATCATAAAATCCAAAAACTACATCTGCCTCTTTTACTTCTGGTACGTGACTGATATTTTTTAAAATGGCATATTCTTCACCTCTGTCGCAGTGAATTACAACATAGGCTTGAACAGAATTCCCCCTTAGCATTGCCCCAATTAATTTCTCAGAGGTATGAAACAACTCTTCTGAACTTGACCGTGTCAAATTCATAGTAGAGTGAATTTTGGGCATTTTACGTATGGTTCCAGTCACAATTTCTTGTATTTTTTCTTCAGAATCTGATTCTATTTGAACAATAATGTCTTATAGACCAAGGGTTCCATGAGATTCTTTAATGCTCTTAATTTTGGATAATTCTGTAATAACTTTTTTTTCTGAACCCAACTCACAATTCATTAAAACGTAAGCTTTTGCCATCGTTATTTACCACTCCCTTCACTATTGCACAAGTAAGTTGAATTATTGCTTGGATAACACATCAATAGAGGAAAAAACTTTAACATCATTTCAATTCATATACCCAATTTTTGAAAAAATTTTCAACTTATCCCCATTGAACTTTTGGTGATTTTCATTATTATTCCACTAAATGCGATTGATGATAGAAAATACCATGCCCAAAGGTAAACTTCATTTTCTTGAGTACAAACATTGTTTGATTCTAATACTTGGTCTGCAGTGCACGTTAAATGAAAAAAATTACCTGGGAAAATATTTAGGGGTATTGGAGATAATGCAACAGTATAAGTGAAAAGATGAGGCAGCACTAGATAAAATATTAGAATCATTGGAATAAATGTAAAAAGCATTGGTTTCATATTTATCTGCATCATCTCCATAGACATTTTGTTCATGTAACTGGATTTTTTGTTTAATTCCATTACCTTTTCCTGATCTTTGGATCTCATAGCAGACATTCTTTCTTTTTGCCAAGTCTTGGTTTCATTCATAATACGTTTTAGTTTTGTTTGATCAACAACTTTTTTCCTAATTACAGAATTGAAAAAATTTAGCATGATTCCAAATCCCGCAACTGTAAACAATGTAGGAACTATTCCTTTTACGATAGGATCATCACTTCCCAATGATCCCCTCGCTTGAGTAAAAATAGAGAAAATGCCTCCCTCATTACCCTGAAGATAAATGGAATCTATGAAAAAAGAAATAAAATTGAAATCAAAATATTCAATCATATGGATTCCTTCCAATTATTTGGAATCAAGTCGTCTTTCTCAAGATAAAATGCATCAACGCTTCTTTAGAGTAATCTATCCCGTGTTCGTTTTCAGTGTGTTCCCTAAACTCCTCAATTACTGATTCAATCTCACCTTCAGTCACAAAATCGCACTCAAATCCATAATTATTGCAATTTAATTTTGCCAATCCTAAATTTTCAGGTAAATTGATTCTATTATACTTCAATTAACTTTGTTAACTTCCGTTAAAATGTTAAAAAAATGCAGAAGCAAATTATGAAATTACCTGTTTCTTTAGTCCGTTTGTACATGAAAATCGGACGGGATGAACCAGGAAACCTATCTGCGTAATTTCTTTGAAGCACATGATCTGCTTCTGCATTAATTGTCTTACCAATATTTGATATTTAGGCAATGCTTAACTTTGTTACGTCGAATTTGAGATAGAAAATTTTATCAATCATTTCTCACGTTTGGGTTTTGAATGAGCCTTTATCATGTGCTTTTTAGTTCGTTCAGGATCTAAAAACTCCATTTTGCAAATTGAGCACGTGTTGGAGAATTTTTGCTCTCGTTTGAGAATATTTTTTACAATACTTTTTGTTGAAGCTATTCGTTGTTTCATGTATAATTATCGGATTTTGTATTATAAGGCATTGCTTAACAATGTTAATTGATTGAAAATCACTTGGTACAATAGTTAAAGAAGCAGTGTAATAAGGATCTTTATTGGCAGATCCTAGAAAATACAGGGATAGAATATACATTGTAAAAGACATTATTCTCACCCTTTCTGAATATTGTCAACTCAATCAAACAGCCTTGTTTAGTTTTTGTGGATTAAATATCTCAAAACACAAAGATATCTTAGATAGTCTTAAAGAAAATGAAATGATTCAAAGCGAAGAATTAATGGAAGGAAAAAGAAAGATTACCTTATTTAGGGCAACGCCCAAAGGAATGGAGTTTTGTAGTCAAATCATAGGGCCATATGAAAAACTATTTCCAAGAAAAGAAAAACATTCAGACTCCTCAGTTAACTTTAGGTGTCTACTTGTCATCTAGATGGAATTTGGAGACAATAGTTTTATCTAGATCTTCCCTTTTCTCCAAATAATTACAATACCGTTTGTTCCACGAACTCAATGACTTGAATTGCCTCAAACCTGCCACTAGCCAGATTCCAGAGGTAACTAGGACCATGGTCAGTAAAACAATCAACAAAAACCCAAACTCGTTTTCATTCTCAATTAGTAGTAAAAACTTGGGATGTGTGAATAAATAGACTGATATCCCTATCGCAAAAGGTGCCAATATGAGGGCAGAAAGCGATACACCTAACATGATTCCCTTAATATGCTGAATTTTCTCAATAAAATTATCCATAGAACTTAGAATGTCATCCGATTCGTGGTTAGGCATATCTGATTCTCCTATGATGTACTAGACAATCAATCCTTTTAATTTTTGCGAAATTTACCGATGACATGATATCTATTCTTACAAACACTCTCTTTTCATATTTTAATCTCAAGTATTTACTTGATGCTTAACATTGTTAATTCAGTCTTTTTAGGGTTAAGATAAATTTGGTATTATGGCAGAAGAGGAAGAAGAAGATCTCGCTGCAAAGAGAAAGGATGATTGGTGGCGGCTGGAGAAATTTCAGATAGGCAGGAGAAAATTTTCATAAATTGACCTACAGTTGCAATGGTATTTGTGAAGTTTACAAGGCTACAATAATACCTACTTTAAAAAAATATGGTAATGGTCAAAAACGATGTTCACGATGTGGGGTTTTCCTTGAAACATCAGAGCTTCGGGGCCCCTGTTGCAATACCATACTAAGAATAAAATCAAGAAAAAGCAAAAACGGAAATTATTCCTGAAATTATACTTAACATTGTTAAGCATATTCTAAATATTGCTTGCACTAGAGACTATAGATGCAGAAGTTATCTACTCCAAAATTGGAATTGGTAAAAAAATTGGATAGCGTTCAGCCATTTCCTGGTTTTCATTTGCTGCCTTTGTCATAAGTGCATTTCCTAGTTACTTCTGCATCCTTATTTTTGAAATTGGACGATAGTTAACTTTGTTAATCATTCCCTAAATAACTAATATCCAATCATTTCTTGTGCACAAGAAAAAAAAAGTAACACAAGTTTCCAAAGGAACAATAATTTCCATTGCTACTATCTCAAGTGTTTCAATACTAATTGGATTTTTAGTGCTAAATTCTTTTAGTCCCGTAAATTCGGATAAATTAATTTTTGAAACTCCGACAAACATTTTACTAAAGGCAGTAAAATCCCTAGAGGGAAATTATCATTATATGGCTTCTACCAAAGGAGGAAAGACCGTTCCAAATGTTGCAGGTGATTCTCCCCCATTAATGGTTACAAATGGAAATCTAGTTCAAATTCATCTCATAAATGAAGAAAAAAATGAACCATCAAACAAGTCAATACACAATCTCAACATAGATGAATTTAACGTACACACGGGTGATCTTGGATATTTTCAAACAAAATCCATAACATTTCTAGCAGATAAAGTGGGTACATTTGAGTACTATTGCTCAATTCATCCAGAAATGAAAGGTACTATCACAGTAAAGTAAAGAATCAATTATTCAGGGATAATTTGACTTAAGAAAATTTCTTCAAGTTAAAGTTTATCATCAAAATGACTTCGATGCTTGTCAACTCTATTTTGAACAGTCCCTTTTTCTTCAGGATATGAATCCTTATGCGACCTTTCTCGCATTTCCTCTTCATGTTCTTTCCTTGCATGATGCAATCTATCCTTTTCATGAATGAATTCCTTACCACATTTCTGACATTTCGCAATGGTTTTATGGTGCTCATGTCTTACATGCACCACGAGATCTTCATGGTTTGAAAATTTTTCTTCACACTGAGTACAATTATTTTTTTTACTAAATGGATTTCTCATACTTTCTACAAAACAATATTCAGATCGTGATATATTGATTCCTTAACAATGTTAATCGAGTATTATTAGCCAGTAAGTAATACGGTATCTATGGAAAAAGCAATTAACAAAATTTCAAATCAATCACAAATAGTTCAACACAAATCTACAGATCAAAAACTATCTTTTTGTAGGGTCATGAAAGACAATACATTAGATTTAATCCAAAAGTTAGAGTCAGAAACACCATCTCTTTTCCAAAATTATTCTGATCTTTATACGCGGTATCTGCATTCCATTAAAGACCTTTATGCCACCTGCAGTTTAGCAGAAAATCAATATTTCGAAAGTATGGACGTTGATCAAAATTTTCTAAAATTATTTGATGGCTATTTCAAATACGGTACAAAGGTTCTTGAATCTCAGATTGACATGTCAACTAAATTTTTAAGTTCATATATTGAATTTAGGCTATCAATTATCGACTCTTGGGACAAATATGCACATGAGTTGATAAACAAATATGCAGAATCGTTATCCCAAATCCTTCAAAGAAAAATGAAAAGCAGTTCTGATTAAATTGATGCAGACAACCTATTCAAACTATAAGGAATTATGCACAAAAATTGTGTAATTAAATTCCAACATAAGGTTTGTAGGTATCATTAATAGTAATGGAAGGCTAGTCACAGGTTCAGCCAAAGATAAAATAAAATTCCATGTAAGTGACGGGGATCGAGAGATGTTATTCATGGAAATAGCATTGCGTACAAGAATGTTGGGGAATTTAATTCATGTCTGAGACAAACGAATTTCTCCATCCTGTGCCTAGAAATGTACCAGAGATTAAAAAGATGCTGTAAACTAGGGAGTTAACCTATCAACATCTCTCGGATAAAAGGTCACATCTCTAATATTTTCTGTGCCTGTAAGGGCCATAATTAGCCTTTCAAGACCAATCCCACATCCTGCGTGTGGAGGTACACCATAATCAAATGCTCCCAGATGGTAATCAAAATCATCTGTTTTCATGCCTTTATTTTTCATTCTAGTTTCTAGTTCATCTCTTTTTTCTATTCTTGTGCTTCCAGAGGATAACTCCAAATCACCAAACATTAAATCAAAGGATTCTGAGATTTTTGGATTTTCTTTACTTTCTTTTACGTAAAATGGTTTTGGTCCCATAGGCCAATCTTTGATAAAATAAAAACCACTTAAACCAATTTTTTTTAGATTTGAAGGATAAAGATCATCTCCCCACTCCGTTTTGGCTCCAGCCTTTTGCATTTTATCAACTAATTCATCATACGAGTATCGTGGAATAGAATTTTGAATTGGTGGCACAATAAACTCCGTCTCGGGATTATCTTTTACATAATCCGTTACAGTGTTGACACATATTTTTATGATGTCTTCTATTCTACTCATTATGTCATTGTAATCTACAAACGCTTCTTCAAGGTCTATAGAAATGGCTTCTGCTAAATGTCGATTTGTTCTTGAGGGCTCGGCTCTAAAAATCGGTGCGATTTCAAATACTTTTTCAAAACTCATTGTGAGTTGTTCTTTGTACAATTGTGGGCTTTGAGCTAAAAATGCTTCTTTATTATAGTAAAAAATTGGAAATAACGCAGCCCCACCTTCAGTTGCAGTTGCAATCATTTTAGGCGTATTAATTTCTAAAAAATCCTGAGCGTTAAAATATGTTCTAATCGATGATAATACCTGACTTCGTAATTTGAAAATATCTTGCAATACTTTTCGCCGCAAGTCAATGGGCCTTACCTCAAGTCTTGTATCGATGTTCTTCACTGTTTTTGCTAATGGTTCAAAAGGAGGAATTTTTTGTACTTCTGAAAAAATCCTAACATCAGATGGGACTATCTCAAACCCATTTGGAGATTTTTCAGAGGATTTTACTTTACCACAAACGGAAATAGATGAATGGGCTTTTAGAGAAGATAGTGTTTCTCGAACCTCGTCTGGACAATCTCCTTTTTTAGCAATAATTGAAATAGGCCCATTTTTATCTTGAAGAGTTAGAAAACTAATGTTTCCATGGCCTCTTACCGTCAAAACCCACCCCATAATGGTTACCTCCTTGCCATCCATAGAAGGGCCTAATTCATTAGAATAGTGAGATCTTCGTAATTTTCCAAGTTCAGTTTCAATCATAATTTAATTAATTTTGCAATCCATTGGTGTAATTAATTTTCCTCCAAAACAATTATTATTCCAAAGAAATTGATGTTAAATCAAGTTGGGCATCTTAATCTTGTTAGTAATTGCAACAATCATCATTACAGGTGTCTTTGTAGGGTATAATGCATGGCAATCTGCCCTTCACGAGCAAGTAGAAAAACACTCTGAGTCAACTGAATTAGAAATTTTTCAAGCAGGTAAAATTGTTCAATCACCATTTGCCATACATACCGATCAAAATTATATAATAAAATAATATTTCAAGTGCTCAATTAACTTGTTTTGCAAGGATCGTCTCAACTTCTAGTCTATGAATGTGGCAATACAGCCCTGAGTCTTTACATGCAGGACATGCCAGATACTTGTAAAAGTCGATCATATAGCAAAATATCTGTCATGCATTAAAAGATCTTTCTATCAAATCATACCCTAGAAAGTATGATTAGGGAAAAATTTGTGATAAAAACAACACGGTTGCCTATCTTATTGGCCAGTATCAGGATAGAATAAATTGGTATTCTGTGTATCTCCACCATGGTCTTAACAGATAAAGAAAAAACGATCTCACTGATCTCAAATGGAATAGCAGTTTATTCCCTCTATCAAAAACAAGGTAATCTTCCAGAAAACACTACAATGTTTGATTTTATTTTAAAGGTAATTCCTGATGAAATTAAATCAGAATTGAATCCAGATCTTATTGATGAGATATTTGAGTATGTTTCATCCACACATAGTTCATAAAGTCCAAAATCCAAGAAATGGCATACCTTGACTTCAATTGCGACATTAGGTTCACATTGCGCTTTACAAGTTCTAAAAGGAGCTAAAGATGAAGGCATTAAGACCATACTAGTTTGCGAGAAAAAAAGAGAAAAACTTTACAAGAGATTTCCATTTATTGATGAATTTATTTTGGTTGATTCTTTTGTAGAAGTCCTGGATCAACGATGTCAACAGAAATTAGAAAAAAATGATGCAGTAATGATTCCTCATGGGACATTAATTGCACAAATGAGTTCTGAGCAAATAGAATCGATAAAAACTCCGATTTTTGGAAACAAATGGATATTACGATGGGAATCAAACCGAGAGAGAAAAGAACAACTGATGAAGGAAGCTGGCCTTCCAGTGCCAAACCAAGTGAAAAGTCCTGCTGATATTGACAAGCTTGTGATTGTAAAAAGACAAGGTGCAGCAGGAGGCAAAGGATACTTTATGGCAGCAAGTGAAGAAGATTATAATCAAAAAAGAAACGAGTTAATTTTGCAGGGAATAATTTCAAAGGATGAATCCCTTTACATCCAAGAATATGCCGCAGGTGTCTTGGCATATTTGCAGTTTTTTTATTCTCCACTTAAAGGAGAATTAGAATTTTTTGGAGTTGATCAACGACACGAATCAGATATTGAAGGATTAGCAAGAATACCTTCTGATCAACAGCTAAAAAACAAAAAAGTACCTTCATTTAACGTAATTGGAAATAGTCCACTAGTTCTAAGAGAATCACTTTTAGATGAAGTGTACACGATGGGCGATAATTTTGTTGAAGCAGCGAAACGAATAGTTTCGCCTGGAATGAATGGGCCGTTTTGTATCGAAGGAGTATATGATGAGAATGCAAAATTCACATCGTTTGAATTTTCAGCCCGTATTGTAGCAGGAACCAATATCTACATGGATGGATCTCCATACTATTCACTTTTGTATAATGAACCCATGAGTATGGGCAAAAGAATAGCTCGTGAAATAAAAATTGCAAATGAATCAAAACAGCTAGATAAAATTACAACCTAAAAATATTTGATTCTGATGTTAAGTAATTAGGAAAAGAGTTAATGGATAAAAATTTAATTAAAATTAATTTGTTTTAACTTCCATTCCATGTTGAGATTTTATGATATACTTGTCCCGAATCTTTACACTTGCCCAATCAAAAATCAAAACAGTAATCAATACAACTATCATAAACACAGCGGCCTTTCCATATTCAAAGAATTTTATATAATTGATAATGTAAAATCCAATTCCACCTGCTCCAACCAATCCCAGAATACTGGTCTGTCGAATATTATAATCAAACATGTACAACATTTGACTTAAAAGATGAGGGGCAGATTCAGGTAAAACCACATAACGTATCATTTGCCATTTTGACACACCAATTGAACTCACTGCATCCATTGGATCGGAATCAATGGTCTCAATAGATTCGTATTGTAATTTGGTTACAAAACCCACAGTGTACATTATAATTGCCAAAACTCCCGCAAATGGGCCTAATCCTACCATTATCACAAACAAAATAGCCCATAAAATAGAAGGGAAGGTACGTATTGCTGCAAGAATAGCTCTTACAGGTCCGTAAACAAATTTACTGTTTAAATTTCGAGCGGCAAGCATACTAAGTGGCAATGAAATTACAACTCCTGCCATCGTTCCAATAAAGGCCATCTGAATGGTTTCAAACATGGACCAAAAAGCAGTACCAAAAAGTTCTACATCCACTTGAGTCATCTCCTTAGCAACGATTGCAAGATTTGGAAGACCTTTCACAAATTCTACAGGATTGGCATCAACATTGTACGAAGCAGCGACTACTAGAGCAATAATAATTCCAACTATTAGGTTATTTTTTTGATTCAGCTGAATTCATCTCCAAAATTTCTTGACTACTTAGATCTCCGGTTTGAAAATCAATGATTTTATCTCCTTCAACACCTATTTCTAGAATTTTTTTACCTTCCTTGATCACTGCAACCCTATTTGCATATTCTAAAGCTAATTGCATGTCGTGATGAACCATTATTGCAGTAAGATTCATCCTTTTTTGAGCATCTGTAATCAAATTCATGATATCTCTAGCAGTAACATGATCTAATTCAGAAACAATTTCATCTGCAAGTAATATTGTAGGTTTTTGCATAAGAGCTCTTGCGATAGCCACTCTTCTTTTTTCGCCACCGCTAAGCGTGTAGGCTTTTCGTTCTTCTTTTCCGGACAAGCCTACAAGTTTTAAAATATTCTTTGCTTCTTGAATTTCCACTTCAGGAAAAATTTTAAACATCGATTGAAATTTACTTAATCTAGGTAAAGATCCAATCAAAATGTTTTCCAACACGGTAATATTTTTAATTAAACCCAAATTTTGGGGAATATAACCAATTTTATGCATTAATAGTTTAAACTTTTTGTCATTCATTTTTGGAGTCTGATAATCTATTTTGATAGTCCCTTTACTTGGAGTCATCATTCCATTCATTAATTTAAGCAAGGTTGATTTTCCGGAGCCTGATTTTCCTACTATTGCATAATTTGTTCCTCTGTCAATAGAGAGATTAATTCCCTCTAAAGCATAATTTTTTGAATCGTATGAGGTCCACACATTATTCATTTGAATAATTTTTTTTGTAGAAATCAAGGATAAAGAAATTGGTTTGTTCATCTGTAGCAATTCCATTTTAAGAATTACCGCTTTTATTTGCTCTTGTTGTATGAATCTAAAATTTGCTGGTCTAGTCCTGTCAACGCATCAATGAATGTTCCAAATTCTCCAATATGCATAGTAGTTGTCGTTGGAACTAATGCCTGAGCACCATAGAGATTTTTCAAAATTTCATTATTATCATCATAATTCAATTCAATTAGTGAATCAACTAAGGCTTTTTTTGTAATTTCAGACATGTCTGCACTGACCATAAATACATGAGAAGGTACAGGTCCAATAGTAGTTACAGGTCTTACTTTTACTTGATCTTCCAACTCTAGATACTTTTGTGGGGCAATATCAGAACCAAATGCAACATCAACATTACCATTTAGAAGTAGTTGTAAGGCAGCTTTGTAACCTCCGGCAAAGGTATAGCTTTCAAAGTTTTCAGCCAAGGCAGATTCTAAAGCAACAATATCATTGCCTGCAATTTTGATATGGCCATCTGTAACCAATGTTCCCATTGGCCTTACAAATCCAGAAGAACCAGTTATGCTTGTAAACGCAACTCGCTTTCCAATTGTATCCTCAAGAGTATGAATGGAGTCATTTTCAGCAAGAGCCCATACAGTTGCCTGGTAGTTTACTTTACCTTCAACAAGTTCTGCCAACACTGCTTCAGCCCCCGTTCTTTGGTGAGTAATCCATGCAGGACCTGTATCCATAAAAGCGGCATCAATATGACCAAACCTCATTCCTTCAATTAATACCTCATAGTTAGTGGGGATTACAATTTCAACATCTACTCCAAGTTTATCTTCTAGAAAATGCTCTAATACCTCTGCTTTGGAGGTTAGTTCATCGGCTTTTTCAACTGGAATAAACCCAATGGTTAATTTTTCAACATCAAGGTTTTGATTCTCAGATGGGACAGTAATGATTTCATTATCAATTAAAAATGTTATTCCATCAAGAAATGTTTTATCATCAATCTCACCATTTGCCCACCAACCAGCATTGTTTTTTATCCACTCAGGAACCAAACTCTGAGCTTCTACATTTTGGGTAAATGATATAGTTGTAATACTAAATATTGCCACCATTGTTATAATTGAGAGAGTTAATTTTCGCTTCATTTTATTCTAATTGACTTAGGATCAGCTAAGTTATTTAAACTAGATTTTCATTCTATGTTCTTAGAATTACTATTTACGAGGCCGATAAACAATAATCTAAATATTTAATTATTTTTTATTTGGATGTAAAAACAAAATCGGTTCAGTGTCATCTAATGTAATTTCTACCTTTCCAATTCTACTACGATATTTTTTTATTTTTTTTCCTTCACTTGAAAAAATGAATTTATGTACTTCTATTAAGGCAAGATCTTCTAATGTCGATAGAGTTTTGTAAACTGTGGAAATAGATAATTTTAATTCCTCGGCAATCTGATTTGCATCTTTTGATTCATTTTTTACGGAAAATAAAACGGCTCTTGTACAAACATTACTTAATGATTCAATTATTTTCTGAGTTACATCAAATTCGCTAAGTTGTATAATATTAGATAGGGCCATAAATTTCACTTGTTAGGTACCAAGTTAAGTACGGGTTCAGGTGTTTTAATTGAAATATCTGCTTTGCTTATTCTGCTTTTAAAGACCTTGTATTTTCGTCCCTTGTCGGAAATAGACCATTTTTCGATTTCAATTAGAGTTAGTTCTTCGAGGTCCCCTAATTTTTTATAAACACTACTAAGAGGGATTTTCAGTTTTTCTGAAAGTTCAGTAGCGGTTTTTCCTTTTTTGATAATAGAAAACAAAATTGCTCTTGATTCAGCATCTGCAAGTGCCTCCATTACTTTTTGAGTGATATCATATTTTTTTAATTGAGGTAAGGTAATTCTCCTAGGCAAGTAAATCAAAAATCAGTGCAGAGTTATTTAAACGACATGGTTTGATTCTCATTCTAGAGACTAAGAATTACTATGTAAAAGAAGATACTTGCTTGTTTGGTTTAAAATGATTCCATAAAATTCCAAGAATCAATCCAATTGCAATCCAATAGGTAGAAACTGCCAAAACAGACATTATTCTAAATCCATTAACTAAATCCATCGGAGCAGTAATTTCATCAGGGTTTTCGGGCATCACTACAAAAATGGTATAAATAAAAACTACATATCCAACCAGGCATACAAGTTTTTTTCTTCCTGTAAATTTCTTTGAAATTTTATAAAATCCTACTGCCCCAAATCCAGAAATTGCAATTAATGAAAGATACAAAATTGACCTTAGGACTACAGTGTCTGCTTCACCAACAGTGGGAGGATTTGCAGGGTATTTTAAAAACGGAATAAAGTAAATTGTAACCCACATTATTCCTGCTAAAACCAAAGCCTTTTTGATATTATTATTTCCAGGTAATGAATTTCTTGAAAGAGCAAATACAATTCCAAACAAGGCGCCAATAGATGTTCCCAATATTACCCCTGCCAACATCTGACCACTTTTTTGCCATGATCTATATCCTTCATATTCAACCCAAAACTCCAAAGTATCATCGGCTTCTCCTGAAGCAAAAAGATTTTGGTTTTCAATTCCGATTGACTCATCAAGATACGGTTCTACCAAAAAAAGATTCGCCGACCCCCAAACCAGTCCAGCAAGCGCACCTGAAATTAAAACTATTATTAGAAAAATGGATGTTTTCATGGGCTAAACCCTAATGACAAGGAAACCCAGCTGCGTGTCGCATATCATGGGTTAGTTCATGCATGAATGAATCCTCAAATGCTTGTTCACCATAAGCAATACTGAAGATATGTCCTTGGTCAAATGCAACTAGAAATAATCCTGCTGCAAAGATTAAAGCTAAGGCTACAATTGCAATAATTGAAACACCGCTTTTGGACTCGTTAATTTGTCTTGATTGAGACATGACGATGGTCTTGAAAAAATGTATTTAAGTTCTTGGATGATTTATCCAATTTAAATACTCTCGAGGCTAAAAAACCATCTTGCGTGAACAAATCAAACTCTTACAGAACATAGTCTCAAGAAAGGGATCAAGCAAAGTTTTGACGTTTAGCATTCCTCACGTTTTCAAAGCCTTGCAGTTACTATATTTGGATAAATTTGTAAGTAGAGCAAAATTGTGTAAAGAGTTGCACTTGGGGGAGGGTGCAATTAAGACATTGATCCTGCATCTCAAAGAAGCCAAAATGGTTGACACTGCCAAATCAGGTACTTATCTCACATTAAAGGGCAGAAAGTTTTCAGAAAGTCTAAACAAAGTGATCACTAATGAATGTAAATTAAATAAATCAAAAATAGCTCAAGGTAAATACAACCATGCCATTATTTTAAAAAATTATGCTTATGCAATAAAAACAGGAATAGAGCAAAGAGATTTTGCAATTTTGTATGGATCATCAGGATGTATTACCCTACTTTACAAAAATAATCAATTTATTTTTCCTGGTGAGGGTGGAGATTGTTTAGAGGATGATCCAACTACTAGAAAGAAACTTTGTGAAAATCTATATCCAGAACAAGGCGATGTAATCATTATTTCATCTTCAGATGATTTTTTTGTAGCTGAGGTATCTGCAAAAAATTCAGCCTTGTGGACTTTGGCTACAAACTAAGTAATCTATTTACTTGTTACTTATCTTATCAAAATAATGAAACAGAAACACCTGCTAATAATTCCAGTAATCATCGGTATTATTGCAGGTGCATTTATGGTGTTTTATCCAGAGTCTGAAAAAAATTCAGAAATATTAACAAAATCAAAATTGATTCAAGATGGATCACCGATTTTAGGGGAATCTTCTGCACCTATTACGATTTTAGAGTGGGGGGACTATCAATGTACATTTTGTTACAGATTCCATGATTCGACTCTCAAAACCATAGAGCGAGATTATATCCAAACAGGAAAAGTAAATCTAGTCTTCAAAGACTTTCCGCTAAATGGGCCAGATTCATTGCTTGCGGCTGAGGCATCATACTGTGCAGAGGACCAAGGCAAATATTGGCAATATCATGATGAATTATACAAAAATTGGGGAGGTGAAAATACAGGATGGGTTACAGGATGGGCCCTTAATGCATTTGGAACAACTGTAGGACTGGATTTAGATAAATTCAATCAGTGTCTTGATGAGCACAAGTATCAAGACAAAGTGAATTTACTTTATCAATTTGGAAAAGATCTTGGTATTGATGCTACTCCATCTTTTTTGATTTTCAGCGGTGAGAAAATTATTAAAATTCGAGGAAATCAACCATTGGAGACATTTCTAAAAACATTTGATGAATTTTAAATCAACATAAAATAATTAAAAATCAACCAAACTTAATATTCGCAAAGTCATGAAAAGTCATAGATGGGTAAGATCAATATTGAAAAAGTAGATTCAGTCAAGATGTATAAAATTAGAAAAACACTTGACGATTTAACTGAAAAATCAGGTCACGGAACTGAATTAATTACAGTTTACATCCCAAAGGGAAAACAACTTCATGAAATAATTAGCACTCTAAGAGAAGAGCAGGGAACAGCAGATAACATAAAATCAGATTTGACTCGGGGGCATGTAGTAGATTCCTTGGGAAAAGTAATTCAAAGATTGAAACTATACAAAAAAACACCAGAAAGAGGGCTAGTGATTTTTTGTGGGGCGTTTTCTCCAGAGCAAGGAGGGGCTTTGGGAAACGAAATTGTAGAAATATACGAGTTGGATCCTCCTAAAGATTTGAAACAGTATCTTTACAGATGTGATGATCATTTTCACGTAGATATACTAAAAAATATGCTAAAAGATGACAATCTAATTGGCTTTATTGCAATTGATGCAAAAGATTGCGGATGGGGACTTTTGCATGGGGATAAAATTGAGGTTTTATCCCAAACAGGTTCGGGGGTTGCAGGAAAGCACAGGCAAGGTGGACAATCAGCAAAAAGATTTCAAAAATTAAGAGAGATGGAGTTGACTTATTTTTACAATAGAGTAGCTGAGACCTCAAGAGAGTATTTTATCGATATTTATCCAGTTAAAGGACTGATAATTTCAGGGCCTGGACCTACCAAGGAGGCTTTTATCAATGGGAATTATTTAGAATATAGACTTCAAAATATGATAATAAACACAATTGATTCTTCATATGCAGGTGCCGAGGGAATTAGAGAAGCGTTTGGAAAATCTGCAGATATTTTATCAAATTTTAGAATGGTAGAGGAGAAAATACTAGTAGAGAAATTATTCAGGCAGATTAATTCAAATTCTGGGAAAGGTGTTTATGGATTAAAAGACATTATTGAATTGTTACACAATAATGTAGTTGAAACTCTGATTATAACAGATGACACAAACTTGCACAGAGTTGAAGGAAAATGTAAAAGATGTAATCACATACAAGAAGAGATTATTGAGCGACCACAAGTAATTCCAAAAAAAACACAATATACAAACAATCCTTGTCCTAGTTGCAAGGCTATGGAAGTAGAGGCGAGTGAAAGAGACATTGTAGATTATCTGGCCCTAATTGCCGCCAAAACAGGTAGTAAAATTGAAGTGATTTCGGGAAGTGCAGAATATGGAAATATGTTATCTAGTCTTGGTAAAGTAGGGGCTATCTTGCGATACAATCCAGGACATTCTAAGAAATAGATTTTTTTATCTTCTCTGCAAGTTTTAATAATTGGGAATCATCTTCAATGACACGTTTGGTCCATACAGTTCCCTTGTGATTATATCTTGGAATAATGTGAATATGTACATGAGGGATTATTTGTTTTGCAGCCTTTCCATTATTTTGTCCCAAACTAAATGCATCAGCTCCTGTAGCATCTAAAATTCCCTTTGCAATTTTTGGCACAATTGAGAACATTTCACCTACAGCAGAAGAATTCATATCAGTAATTTTTTCACTATGTTCTCTTGGAATTACCAAACTATGACCAGTATCAATTGGGTATTTATCTAAAAAAACAATATGAAGCTTGTCTTCATAAATTATGTGCCCGTCTCTTTTACCCGATAAAATATCGCAAAAAATACAGTCCATTAATCATAAAAGAATGATTAGCTAAACTTATTGTTTTTTGAATTGGTTTTGTTTGAAAATGTATAAATAGTGAATTTTAAAAAATATCTAAAAATTTTAATAATTTTTAAACATAATATAGTTTAGGTTTTTTCAATTCTGTGGGTTTCTTGGAATTTTTCCATTTTCATCAAATTGTTCTTGAACCGTGGAATTTGTAAAACCATGTTTTATGTTAATTTCTTCCATGTAGGCTATCAATTTTTTTTGTGGTGTCGCTGCTTTGTTTTGATATACTTTCATTGCTTCGTAAGATGTTTTTCCCTCCTCTAAGGCTGATATTTTTGCCTCAAAAGCTTTATCTGAAATTTCTTCAGTGAATTTAAATTGGTCCCAAAATATAGCGTGGAAAATTAAATCAAGTGTTGAAACAAAACTCCCATACGCATTTTTATTTTCAACCTTTTGGATCTCTCTACTATTTTCCAAAAAACTTTGCTGTAAGTTTTCTTGAACGATTTTTCTTTGATAATCATTAAGAGATAATTGAGCAGTCAAATTATTTTTTTGATCTAATTTTTCTTCTGCTTGGAACCCTTGCATATCAATTTGTTGTAAAATTATATCTGGTTGTGTGTGGTTTTTGATAGATTGAAATGAGGTATAGTTTTCTGAATCCACCACCTGAATCTCAGTAGCAGATGATAACCATGATGATTGTCTTGATGGTTGCTTTTGAATCTCAAAGGTAACGGTAGTTTTACTTAATATTGTACCTGAACGAGCGTAGACATCTACTGAATGTTCTCCAACCGGGAAACTAAAAGGTAAACGTAAGAAAAAAGAACCATCGCTTCTGCTTGAAGAATCGATTTGTTGTTCTGAGAAAAACGAATAGATATAGACATTATCAAGCGGTTGGCCCATGCTATTAGTTACGGTCCCTTTAATACCAGGAAAAACGCCTACGTCATAAATCATAGCAGTGGTTTCTGCAGAAAGTACTACTTCATCAGCATATGAATTTAAAATTCCACCAGCCATAACAAGCATAGTGAAAATTGTAATTGAAAGTAAAAAACTCATTTTTTATCCTTTAATGATTTTTAGTTAAGATTCGATGTCTAATAGATTGATCAAATCATTATGAAAAAGTTGAGTTGTTCTATACTAAAGAAAAATATCTTTGAAGTTAAACAAAAAAGTGAAAAATTTAGAAAGATTACCCACAAAAAAAATATTCGTTAAATTAAAAGATCATCACCGTAATTGACTATTAGGCGTTTTTAGGTCATATTATATTTAAAAAATGTATATTTTCGAACTAAATGTGGTACGTTAATTAAGGTAATTTTCAAAATTTTAACTGATCATGGGTAGAAAAGAACGAAGAGAGCGAGAGGAAAAACGAGAAAATTATGCTTCTCAAAGATCTACTGCAAAAAGGAAAAATACGCTCATTACAATAGCAGTTTTAGCAGTGATTGCAATGATTGTAGGATATGCTACTTTTCAGTTTGCCACCATGACAGAAAGTGCCCCTGGAGGTCCTGAAAACGCCGGTGCTCTGGGTAGTGAGCACTCCCATACAGCAATACTGGTTAAAATCTTTGACGATACCTTTGATTTTTCATCTCCATCATACCAACTAAAAAATAGATGGATTCACTTTGAAGGAAACGATGGTACTACACTCCACAAACATGCCACCGGAGTAAAGCTGGGTTATCTCTTTGATTCACTAGCAATAGGATTAGATGATCAATGTTTTGTTTTCCCAAATGAGAAGGATTATTGTAATACTGAAAAATATTCTCTAAAATTCTTTGTTAACGGCGAGCAAGTAGATAATATTGTAGATTATGAGCCAATTGATAATGATCAAGTACTAATTTCGTTTGGAGATGAGACACCTGAAGAAATTGAAACTCAGTTATTAGAGTTACAAGGACAACAAATAGTAAAATAGATAAAAAATATTTTTACTCTTAATTATTTAATTTTTTTTTTCGGATGTAAACTGTGCAGTGTTATCAAAAAACATGAAATAACCGCAATTTACACAACGTAGCACTATTAATTCAGTAGTAAGGAATTCTTTATTTTCAAATTGACCACTCAATTTCACATTTTCCCCTGCAATCTCGGCTTTGTTGCTTTGACAAACAGGGCATAAAAGAGATTTTTTTTCCATAATGCTTTTCTGAATGTATGGAATTTAAACGCTTAACGATTTTAAAATTTAATTTCTGTGCTACTTTGTTCATATTTTTAAATTTTTGAAATATTTCTACAAGTAATATTATATTCTGAAAAACCCTTAAACTAATATTGGATTCAATAGGATTATTCAATACCCAACGGATGTTGAAATTGCCATCAAACTGGCAAATCCAATGGTTAGAGATTGGGCTATCCTAAGCAATAGACCAATCTCGCTTTTAATACTAAATTATCATTAAAAAATACATCAAGGATCATCAAGCAGATACCTGAATTTACAATCTAATCGTTGTCAATTTTTTTGTTATATTCATCTACATTACGATTGTATTCATCAATCTTTTTGTTATCCTCATCAATGTCACCCTCAAAAAGTTCAGGGTTTTCTTTGTAAGCTTTTTTCATAAGTTTTTTGAATGCCTCAGGATCATCTTTTTGAAGATCCAAAAGTAGTTTCCCAATAGAATCATCCAGATTTCCCATACCAACACTAGATTAATTGATAGGGTATTTTTACCAATCTAAAAAAATAGAACTAAATAAAAAAATATTCTCGATTATCAAATACCCTGTAGCTTATTCTATTAAAATCAATACTCTATGAATGAAAACTACACAGACAAAAAAACCAATGATATTAGGAATAATTTCAAGAGATTTGGCCGATCTTATCAAAATGGGTTTTGTGTCCGAACTTATAGATGATGATGGAAATCAATATTACAAATTAATAGGATTTTGTGGAAATTCAGGACTGAAATATGGGGAAGAAAAACTAGATTAATTCCTCGGCGTTGTCATCTGATTCATTTATTTCATCAAATACATCCATATTTAGGGGTTCAAAATATTCTAATCTCCAAATTCCTTTGTTGTTGTCCATTATCTTGATTCCTTGATCACCTTAATTGTACAAAAATAGAATGTGTTCTCATTCATATGACTCTCTATTTTTAATTCGCATAATATCTAAAAAATAACTCATTAAAATTTGTACAAACATTATTCGATTTACACTGATTTTTATATTAAGAACAACATTGTTCGTTTTGAACAAAACCATGCCCTTAACGTTTGATTTTGAGGAAAAATCTTGTTTTATTAACCTGCAGGTAATTCTTTTTCATCCCGAAAAATAATTTGGAGGTTTCCCTCAAAAAGGTCTAAATTATAGCCATTTAGAATTTGTATAATATGGAAATATCAAGTAGAAATGTAGTTTCAGGAACTGCACGAGCTCCACATCGAGCAATGTACAAAGCCATGGGATTAACGGATAGTGATTTAGATAAACCATTTGTTGGAGTGTGTCACACTGGAAATGAAGCTACTCCATGTAATATTCACCTTCCTCAATTAGCACTAAAGGCAAAAGAAGGTGTAACTGATGCTGGAGCAACTCCTAGAGAATTTTCAACCATAGCAGTTAGTGATGGAATTGCAATGGGTCATGAAGGTATGAAATCATCTCTTGTGTCAAGGGAAGTTATAGCAGATTCTATCGAATTAATGGTCCGAGCTCATCAATACGATGCCCTAGTAGGAATTGCAGGTTGTGATAAGAGTCTTCCAGGGACTATGATGGCAATGGCTCGTTTGAATTTACCCTCAGTTTTTGTCTACGGTGGAACAATTATGCCAGGAATGTTAAACGGTAAAGAATTGACTGTGGTTGATGTTTATGAAGCAGTAGGAGCATATGATGCAGGGAAATTATCCTTAGAAGGACTCAAAGATATTGAAAACACAGCATGTCCTAATTCTGGATCTTGTGGAGGAATGTTTACTGCAAATACAATGGCATCAATTTCAGAAGCAATTGGACTTGCTTTACCTGGTAGTGCCAGTCCTCCAGCTGAAGATGAGCGGCGTGGAAAAATGGTTTATGATACTGGAAAGGCTTGCGTGAATTTACTTGAGCAAAATATCAAACCAAGTCAAATTTTAACATTTGAAGCATTTGAAAATGCCATTACAATGCTAAATGCAATAGGGGGTTCAACTAATGGAATATTGCACTTATTGGCATTATCAAGCGAAGTTGGAATAAAATTAACCTATGATGATTTTGAAAGAGTTAGGAGAAAAACACCTCATTTAGCAGATATGAAGCCAGGTGGAAATTATGTAATGAATTCACTTGATAAGATAGGCGGTATTCCATTTGTATTAAAAAAATTATCCGCCAAGGGTCTAATCCATGACAATTGTCTTACAGTTACTGGTAAAACAATAAAAGAAAATTTGGTATCAATGAATATTCCTGAACCAGAACAACAAATAGTCCGATCAGTAGACAACCCAATACACAATGTTGGGACTGCCGTTATTTTGAAAGGAAGTTTAGCACCGGATGGAGCAGTTATCAAAACCGCTGGTGTTGAGATGTCAAAATTTACAGGTAAAGCTCGGGTATTTGATAGAGAAGAATATGCATTTGATGCAGTTGCCAAAGGGGAAATTGACGAAGGACAAGTGATGGTTATCCGATATGAGGGACCAAAAGGTGGTCCTGGCATGAGAGAAATGCTCGCCACAACTGCCGCACTAGTAGGACAAGGTTTGGGCAAAAAAGTAGCCATGGTAACGGATGGAAGGTTTTCAGGCGGTACCAGAGGATTCATGGTAGGACATGTAGCCCCAGAGGCATATGTTGGAGGGCCAATAGCACTTGTAAAAAACAACGATGAAATTACAATAGATATTGAAACCAACATAATAGATCTCCACGTATCAGAAGAAGAATTACAGAGAAGAAGAGTAGAATGGTCACCTCCAAAACCAAATTACACTTCAGGTGCATTGGCTAAGTACGCCTCACTTGTAGGTTCTGCAGCTCAAGGGGCAATCACGACTCCAATATTATAATTTTAATTTTTTTAACAATTCATCCCAATGGATTTTTTCTTGCTCTTCAGAATAAATATTCAAAAGGCTCTCCCAGGCTTTTCTCATATCTTTTTTGAATAAGTTAAATCCTTTTGTTTCAGATAAGAGTATTTTTTTATCTGGAATATATTCAATTTCGTTTAAAGAGACACATTGTGTAGTGGTGCTCCTCACCAAAAATAATCTAGACATATCTCTTGCAAATTCAGGTGAAAATAATTTCCAATCCAAAAATGTTCGAATTTTTCTATTGATGGGAATCAGATGTAACAAATACATCAGCTCGACACTATTTTGATCATGAAAAATTCCTACAATTCTCAGTCGTATTATTTCATCAAAAATAAATCCCATTTTAGAAAAGGCAGAAAGAACACTATCTCTGTTATCATCAATTACTAACTTTGAATCAAATCCATTTTTTAAAATTCCGCCATTTATGAAATAATGATTTTTTGAAACAAGGTAAAGTCGAATATTTTTCTGGATGGGTTTCTGGGTTTGTGCCCATGAGATAAAATCAGATAAAGTCATGATGCAACAATCTCAATATAATCAATTAAGCATTTGGATTATATTCACGTAATATGTCGATGAACAATTCATCCACAAGGTTTATAGATCACAGATCAGAGATAATGATTAGAGATAGCAGGAAGAATAAAAAAAATTATATTAAAATCGGTTATCTACTAAAGATTTCATAAAAAAACGTTTTCCCCGCCTAAATATTCTTTGATCGTGGTTTTAGACTTTATCAGCTACACAATCTCAAGATCCGAGTTTTTTGAAAAGATTTATGCCAAAAGTCGATCAGAAAACACTGTCCAAACAGCAAACTCTCCTTACAAATTAAAACAATTTTTCAAAAGACAAGTTCTACCTTTCACTAACCCATTTTTTGGGGGTCTTAAAAAAGAAATGGGAACGACATGTTCTCCTACCAAGGTTTTACGATACTTTGGTGAATTTGTAGAGTGGATGCAGTATGGATTTTCCCAGCAGTTGCAGGAATGGCGGCGCGGGAGTATATCTATTCCATTAAACATTGAATAGATGTTCTTTTTTCTATATTTTTTCACCCAAACTAGAAAAATTCTTTCTCTTTATTATTAGACTAATATTACTAAATGAATTTTTTCTAAAACTAGATTAAAAATCATTTTACGAGAATATCTCCAAAAGATGTTGATTTTTTCGTTTCACAATGGATTTTTTTTGTCTTACTCTTTGTAAATAATTTTGTAAATTATCTTCTAAAATTTTGTTCTCAAAATTTAAGAACTCTCCAATTGTTTCTGTTTGTTTGTCATCAAAATATTTTACTATTCTCGGTATTTCTTTTGCTTGAGATATCCAATTTTCAACTTTTCTTAGTGTTGGAGTGCGCTTTATGATATTTTTATTATTATTGAGGTCTTTCATTTTCTGGAATAGGATTTCTGGATCACTATTTGCTAATTTATTGATAGTGTCAGTTCCTAAATACTCCATAAATTCAGATATTTCAGCTCCAATGCCTTTAATTCGCAATAGGTCTATCATATTTACCCATTTTAGAATTATTGTTTCTGAGATTTTTGATTTTTTTGAAATTTTTCTCCTATCTTGTGGTGTCGTGCATTTTTTTAAAAGATCATATGTTGTTTTGATGTTTAACGATTCAAGTTTTTCACCGTAGGATGGTCCAACACCTTTTATTTCAATAATTTTTAACCTAACCAAGTTTTCTTGTTTACCATTTTTTATTAAAACTAATTCTAAAAATAAGATAGTAAAAGGTTTATAGTTCATAAAATTTTAAACTGTAAAAAACATTTATGACAAAAACTTATCGTGGAGTTATCTTATTTCGTTATAGTTTATCAAGAATAGAGAATATTATGAACTTCTTTTGAGAATAGGACAGGGATTGAAAGTTTTCTTTATTTTATTAATAGTAAAAGGTACTTTGCCATCATCCTTTTTCTTTGCGAATTTTTTGGGCTATATTGTACTACTCCAAACATATCCCAATCTTTTCGAGGGCGTTATTTTTAATGTTCATCTTTACAGTTCCAACTATAGTATTTTTATACCCCTAAACCACTATTCCCTTAGAATCAATCCTACTAACAAAATTTTTCTCATTACATACAGTCAGATTCATCAAGGACAAGTACATCCTTGTCTTTAGACATGCTGAGTATTTTATAATTGAAATGTAATCTCAGTTTGTGAACAATACAAATTTGTGATGATCATACTTGCAATTCAGTTCTTTGGAATACCAAACGCCATTTATGATTGTCATTTAACCAGAATCCTGAAAAGTGATTTGATAATATGAAACATGTTTTTCATCCTACCTATTGATTTGCTTGAATGGATTTTTTTAATTCATCATAGGATGTCAAATATTCTTTTTTCATCAGATTCTCAGGTTTTTTTTTGTTGTTCTTGTTCTTTTGTGATACCGCCTTATTTTTTATTTTGGTCATATTATAGAATACGTGTATGTATGATATATCCTAGACGTGGTCAGGACAAGTACGAGTGCATCCGAGTCATAGATTAATTGTTAATAATCTAAAAACAGACTAGAAAATGTTCTTTTAAAGACTAGATGAAGGAATTCAAGAATTCCGAATAATTCTCACTCATATTCCCGAAATGGATTATAATCCAATATGTGTTTGGGAGTTTATCTTTAATGTTTAAGAGGATTTGAACCTAATCTGGTGAGGAATAGGATTTCCAAAAATTAATTTTAAATTTTTCCTAAAAGTTAATTTTAATCATATGTTTTGAGTCTAAAAAGGAATCACTCTTCTGCCATAACGTCTATCCAATGGTTTTTTGATGTTTGAATCTATTTGTATTCAAGTTTCCTAATTGGGAAGAGACTCCAAACCTGACTTTATCCCCAACTCTGTTAATTTGTAACTTGCTAGTCCATCTTCCCCCATTTTCTCAGAGATGAAACCCATTTGGATAAGATCCTCATGATACATTAAAAGATCCTCCAAGTTCATTGATTTTTTTCTGTATGTTTGTTTCATTCAATAAATTCTAAATTGAATAGAATAAAGGATAGGTTATTTGATAATCAAATTTCTGATGACTCTAAACTTTATCAGGTAAATTCCAGCACCTTCAACACCACCAACTGCTTGGAAAATACATACTGCATCCACTACAAATTCACCAAAGTATCATAAAATCTTAGATCGGCGATATTTTAGGTTCATTTGCCATGTATGTGAACCTTTTTGATATGATGACACTTTAAAATAATATGGCCAATTTTGAAAAAGTCTACCAAAAAGTAGGATTACAAATAATTGAAAGATGTCATGGAGCAATCAAGATTACAAAACACGGAAAAATTATTGAAGTATATGACACAAAACGTCACATCTGGAGTAATGGTTTAGCAGGCCTCATAATCAAAGAGGAATGTAAAAAGGTAAATCTAAAGGATTGGGAGTTTGCAAATGTTCGCAGTTATGTTATCAAGGAATTACTAAGTAAATCTGAAAAATAGCATCCAACTTTTCTAGCCGAATAGAATGCTTTTAGCACAAAATGGCATCTTTTCTTGATATGACTATTCTACCTATTTGAGATGGTAATTTCATCAAAGAAATGCAGTATTTGATCTAAAACGGAATACAGATTGATCCAGATACATTCAAAATTTTATTTTTGTTTATTTTTCCACAACATGCCTTTAATGGCTTTTCAACCCATCTTCCATTCGCTTCAAAGTGTCTTCATAATTAGTCATAGGGACTATTTTTACTGTACTTATAGATGAAATTCCAACATCAATGCAAAGGTTTTCAATATCATGTGCATGAACAGCATCTAAAATTATCACCCATTGATGTTCTAGAACAGACATGTAAAATGCAATTACTTTGTTAATATTATAATTTTTTATCTTCAAATCCATCTGTTTTTTAATGTTCATGAAAATCTTTTTGCTTGATTCATTATTTAATGGGCAGGATTCAGGACTGTGATGAGCAAAGACTCCAAATAACATTGTTAGAAATACATCGGGTATATTATTAAACTTTCAATTAACAGAAATTATTTGAGACTAAATTAAAATATTATCCAATTAAGTATCAGCATATTAAAATGACTTTATAATTTAGGGCTCATTTCATAAAGTAATTGCCATGTTTTTAAAAGTGAAGAAATCTAGTATCCCTCTTCTCCTGGAAAAAAAAGGCACCAATAATTCGCATTAATTTTGGTAGATTTCTTTTGTCCCACCTTGCATGGACCAAAAACTTTTCCAGATGCAAGCTCTGCTTGATAGTTAGGAACTCTCTGAATTTGCTTTACTATGGAAGAAGTTACAAAGAAAGAACCTACTTGTTGACCGCTGACATCAAATGATTCTGCGGTATCTATTATATGGTAATCAGTCATCCCATCATCGCCAATTGCCTCTTTTGGGGTATACGGAGACGGCCTACCTCGATTTGTATGAAAATTCTTAATGTTGATTAAACTACCCAATATTTTTCCAATTCCAACAGCTTTGGTTTGTTTCTGGGGTTTATTGTAATCTCCCAAGTTAATTTGGGTCTGTTTGGTGTCATTCAATTGTAATCTTATCCTTTTATTTTATGAATCAATTCTAAATTAGTTGTTGCTTGTGCATATCAATGACAACTAGTCAATAGTAAATCTCACCATCGAAGTTGAATAGAGTTGTGATTTGGGTCAGCTATTAGTTAATCACTAATTTTATGTGATTCCGTACCAAGTATCATTATTGAATCGGAGGTTGGCATATTTAGATAAAGTAAATCCTGAGGTAGCTCAAATTAGAAAAAAAACATCTACAAACATAGAGCAAGGATGGGAATATATCAAATTATTATTACAAAAGACTAATCTAGAAAATTCAACTATCGAAACATGGTTAAACAACAAATACCATATTTTAGAAGAAAAAAAACATTTACAATCTATTGAACCTAGACCCATAGCAGGAGGCCTGGTCTTTATTGGTGGCCTGTATAATGGAGAAGAAATCTCCAAAGAAACCATTAGACAAATAATGAAACCATTGACAGAAAATATGTTAAATGAAAGAATCAATGATCTAAAAGCATGGTTAGATCTTTAGAAAAAACCTCAAAAATAAAAAAAGTTTCTACATTCAGTTTAGATCAATTATTTTGAGAAACGATAACAACCAGAGAAAATTCACTATTTTGTCTCTTATACACGCCGAAATAAACATACACTAGTGAATTTCACCGAAAGATGAAATGATTTCATTTGAACATAGAATACTTAGCGAATATAAAATAAAAACTGCCAAGATAGACACATTAGTAAAATCCATCGTGACTCATCGAGATCCAAAAGGACTGGAGGCTATGGAAGCTTCTGATTTTCTAGATGTGTTAGTTAACGAAGATGATCAATTCTATGAAAAGCACAGTGAAATTCTATCAAATAATGGCAAAAGCCCTCATGTTCGCTCTCACCTGCCAGAAACCAAACTATGGAATGAAAATGTGGAGCGATATTTTGAAAAACATCCACGACGAAGACGCTAAAAATAGAGATTTTTTATCGGTGAGAGAATCTTTTAATTATTTCATTATTTTCTAGTTTTCATCCATCCCTAAAACATCATAGTATGCTCGTGGAATCATACTTTGAGCCTTAAAAAAGACATTGTTTATCGCCGTATCCAAAACATAAGTTTTAGCCCAATCCTTTTCACTTCTAATGGAGCGTCCAAATCCCTGTAGTATTTTTGTTAAGGTTCGGGAAGTATACCAAAGTGGGAATTTTTCCATTTTTGCTTTAACCCTTTTTTCAGTATAATTTGGATAGGGCACCTTGGCAATTATTTGAAATCGAGAAAGATCATCTTTCAAGTCCACCCCTTCCCAAAGAGATGATGACAATAAAACGCCTGTAGGATCTTTGGAATGCTCATCTATTACTTCATCCTGAGTTTTTCCATCTTGATTCATGCTATGACAAATTCTCACTCGTCTAATATTATTTGGAGAAAGATTTCTAAGAATTTTGTTACAACGAGAAATAGATGATGTCAGAATTAGTCCTCGCTCTTTGGAGTGTTCATTTAAAATTCTATCAATAGTATGAATTACCTCTAATTCATCTGATTCTGTGGATCCGTAGCTTAACCGTTTAACGTTTAGGAAGTCTATAGTTCTATTTTCTAACGGAAATGGAGATTTTTCTGTATCAACAAATGCAACATCATCTTTCCCAAATCCCATGTTCTCACAGAAACTTTTATGATCAATAGTCGCGGACATGAAAATTTGAAATTCAGTGTTAAAAAGAGATTTCGAAAATTTTGATACGTCAATTGGCTTTAAAGAAATATTTCGAAAATTTCCATTGATGTCGGTAACAGGTTCATTTACTACGAAATTTTTTTTATCTGCAATAATATCTATTTTTGCTTGGGCAGCTTTTTCATACCTCCTTTCTAACCGTGTAATCAATTCATAATCAGGGTTGTTTTGATATTCACTAGTTTCTTTGATTTCTTTGATTTGTTTGGCATATGAATAGGCAATATCATCAGTTAGTTGAATCATAGAATCTAAATCTGAAAAATCATATCTTTCTGTGCTTAGACCACACTCATCTATTTGACCACTAAAAATATCAAATCCAACAAACTGAATTATTTGATCTTCTATTTTGTGTGCCTCATCAAAAATAGATACTTTTCGGTCCAAATAATCCTCAAATAATTTTCTATTAAACGTCATAATTTGAAAATAGGCATGGTAATTCCAAAGGGAGTGTTTTGAAACTAGTGCATCGTATTTTTGAAGATAGTAATGGCAAGAATTTTTATCTTGTGTGTTTTCTTTGACTTGTTTTATTGTGGGTTTGAATTTACATATTTCTGTTATTTCTTTTCCATTTTTAGTAATTTTTTCTTGGCATTGCCCTTTATCGCAAGTCAATCCCAATCTCATTGCCCGTCGAGTATTATCCATTTTTTCAGATTGCATTAGCTTTAAGCATGGAAAATTTTGTTTACCTTTTACAGGTTTGAGAAAAGGAATGTCCTTGATATATTGATCTTGGAGTTGTTTAGATGCCGTAACTGTGAAAGAACTATCAAAAAAACTAGAAACGGTCGCACCAACTAATGATTTGCCAACCCCGGTTGGCGCACATAAAATTAATTTTTTGTATCCAGATTTAAAACTATCTTCAATTTCTGAGAGAATGGTTTTTTGAATATCTCGAGGAGAGAATTGTTTTGGAAAATATTTTAGAAGAGACGTGATTTAGCATCATTTCTATTAGTATTAAAATCATGAAGTTTTTGCAATACATTAGATAAAATGAAAATGTAGTTATTGCTCATGGAAATTTTTTAGGCCTTGTCCGATCATAGAAAAGATTGTTTTTGCCGTACCTGCTGCATCAGGATTTTCTACATCTGTACTTATGATAATATCAGATTTCCATCTCCAATGTTTTTTACTGCAAATGTAAATTTCATTTCTTTTAACTGAATTGGGCCTTCATCTAGAGAAACTTTTAGCATTTGATTTTCCTCATCTAAAAGTTCAAGTGTTTCTTGGGTTTGGAATATTTGATGTCCCATGTTAACATCACATGTTCTTTTGGGTCCTTCCTGATTACCAGTAATTACAGATTTAGTTACAATTGACAAATATCTCTCAACACCATCAAAAGATTTCAGAGTATTCCAAAGTTTTTCACTAGAATCATTAATTTGAGTTGTGTGTATTACTTGCATAATTATGTATTTTCAAAACAGTATTTTAAATTCTGTTCAGATGTTTGATGAATATAATATTTAAATAAGAAAATATGAATATATATTATTTTTTAGTGCACTGCAGTTCTTTGCAGACCTACAGAATTAATAAAAAATCAGGGCTAATGCAGTAATGGTAAGTAAGACAATGCTATACATTGGATTAGCAGTTGGAGTAATAGGAATGGGCGGAGCAATTGCATATGGAACTGTAAACCAACAAAATTATCTTTCAGATGATGCAATTTTGGCACCCGCATCCGAACAAGGATCCATCACATCAGAATCTGGTTTAGGAGCAGAATTAAACAAAGAAAGATGGCATGAGGATCCTTTTGGGGACATATCCAAGAAAATTAGAGAAGAAGCAGGAAAATAGGTCTCCAAATATCTTTTAATTTTTATTTTAAAGCCTCCAATGATGATTTTTAGCCGTTCAACTAGGAAAACATAATAAATTCAAGATGTTTTGAACATTAGGATGCATCAATGTTATTACTGCGAGCAAATTTTCGACTCAAAGGAGGCACTTTATGAGCATGTAGAGGTGCATTCGGATGTAGAAAGAAACCGAGAAATCACTGAAAGCCGAAAAAAATCTCAGAAGTCAAAACAATAGATCCACATGATCAAATTTTAAAATAATTAGTTTCAGATCTCAAATTAGTCTTGCGACTGAATTAAGACTAAAAAAAATAGAGCAAATGAATGAAAATTGCCCATTCAGGAAATGAAATAATTATTATTCTCTAAATTCTTATGGATTGGATTGAAACATTACTCAAAAAATCACGCGATAAAACACTGACGAAAGCAGAAGTTCTTCATAGTTTGTTTCACATGATTGAAGTTAATGAAAATACATTAAATCAAATTCAAACAGATAAAAGAGATTTTGGACCAGAAATAGCGGAATTTAAACAATCAGAAGTTAATGAACTAGATTTTCACATTAAATATTATAGAGGACTGGTAAACTTCGTTAATAATATTTCTGAAAATCAAGGTAAAAAATAAACAAATTGAATTTTAACAACATATACAAATTTATTTTTGTTCTCTGAATTCGTTAAATTTATCATCGAATTCTTTTTGTTTTATTTTATTATGGCCAAAATCGGTCTCTTCATCATATTTTACTCGGTTGTGAGAAAAATCAAGAAAACTTGTTTCTAATTCCTTGGCAATCAAAATACCAGAGTCTTCACGCGCAAATTGTTTTTGTTGTTCTTCATTTTTTCCTCGTGTAGGAAAATTTTTATTATAAAGTTTATTTTGAATTTTTTCTGTGATTGTGAATCTTGTCAATTCAGCAAGATCGAAATGACCCTGTTCATGTTTTAAAAGTTCTTTGGATTCTTGGCCCTCGCGTACCCAAGAAAGGTGTCGAAGAAATTGAGTATTTATTTTTATGTCGTCAATTTCGAAGCAAATTTTATCATTATGCATAGTTGAATTTACAGTCCAAGTAAAATGAAATTTGATATGACTAGATGAATCTTCAAATGCAGATGGGTTTGAACTTGCTTTAAAATCTGAGAATTTTAGAAAATAATTTTTCGACCACAAGAGGATATCATCATTTTCCATCATTTACCAAGATATTACTTGGAATAAAATTTATAAGATTTTTTTCCCAATTTTCAGGCATGGATTTGTAAATAAATCAATTTTGATAACTTAAAGTTGTTTCCTTAACAATTAAGAAAATTAATGAATTGTATCAAAAGCATCTTTTATGATTTTTTTTACGTCATCTATTTTTTGTTCCAAAAATATTTCATGGATTTGTGGTTGTTCTTTGCGACTTTTTTGAATTTTAATAACTATAGAATCTTCATTGGGTGAAACATCTGCAAACCATCTAAAACTTATCGATTTTCCAAAAACAATTCGATGCATCCTTATATCTTCTACAACATTTTCACCCAAAGAAATACAATATTCCCTAATTGAATCAAAAATAGGACAGCATTGTATCGGTACTTGTTTTATAAAATCTTCATAGGACCTTTTATTTCCAAAAGAAACAAGATTATTCACAATATAATCAGATTTTAGAAAATAATTATACCTTTTGAAGACCATTTTATCCCCCATTGTTTGACAAAGTTACGAACTTTAATGTTAAAACAATCGAAATAATAATAAACTAAAGTTGAAATTAAAGATAAAAAAGTATGATAAAAGAAACATTGTCCAGGTATGGTTTAATAATAATCAGTGGTGACTTCCGTCTCGTCCACTAAATTTCCCATTTTTATCAAAAGTTTCAAAACAAAACCAAAATGTTTCTTTATTTTGAAATAATTCATGATAAATATGGTCAGTTACCAAGTTATCTCCTCCAATTGCAACTGTAAAAAAGGGATATTTTTCTACAGTGTTATTCTTCTTTGTTTCTTTGCAAAATATTATCAAATATTTTTGGTTTTTGGAATAATTGAAAAATACTGTGTTTTTTAATTTATTTAAAAATTGTTTGACGGCAGAAAATTCTAGGCCATGGCCAGGTATGGCAAATACAATATTGCCGTAAAACCTGATGACCCAACTGGTATTTTCAGAACATATTAAAAGAAATTACATGTTCAATCTAAACAAATTTAAAAATAATGAGAATTAATTATTATTTCTAGGAAAATTAGATCAATTTATTGATCCATTTTGATTAATTAAAAAAACATTGTTAATTTTAAGAATTTTTGGAAATATCTCTCAATACCAAAAATTGGAAGTAAGACTGTTTGCGGGTTTGGTGTCTTCAACGTATCCCCCAAAGGGACTGAGGCTAAAGAAGTATCGAACTTGCTTGCTTTCCAAATTGGTTACTCATGCTCAAAAATAAACAAAAATTTCTTTATTGTTTTTAGTTAAATTCCAATTTTTGGAGATGCTGGAATTTATCTGTTAAAGTTTAGGGAAAATAGAGAATGAATCAAAATTATTTTTTGTGAAAGATGAAGATTGCAACTTTTTTAAAAACCAACGATATGCCCAAATTATTACTTAAACTCTAGGATCGGCGTAATTGGAATTTCTTTTTACAATTACCACAAAATCGTTCCTTGGTTTTCTTGCTTTCAGTTCCTAAAGGTGAACCACATCTATCGCACTTTTCTTTTTTCATTGTTCATTTTCCAATTTCAAACACCATATCTTTTTATTTTTATATCATAAATTCTACATTCAGGTCTCATCATTACCAAATGGCGCACTCTTAAATCCAATTTGTTTCCGAGTTCCAATAAATCATTCTACTTTGGTATGATCACTTTGCCCTATAAACTAGTTGTGATTAGAATACATTGTAAAGTCTAGAGCAAACAGAGATTAGTTTGTTTCAAAATTATTTTTTGTGAGGATAAACAAAGATAACATTATTTTAGATAGTTCCTTCTTTTTTTTTCTAGGTCGGCAATCCTTTTCTTTAACGTGAGGATTGTTTTTCCTGCTTGTTTTAGGTCATTTTCTAATTTTTTAATTGTTTTATCCTTATTGGTTAAAGTTACCATGTAATAGCGGAGTATTATTGAAGATAAAAACTGCATGTTTTTCCTTTTTTTTGAAAACAAAAATTAAGATGTAAGCATAATTGATGTGTTTTTTTTTTGATAAATATAATATGTAACCAATTGATTCAAGTCAACGTTATGAATTAATTTCGTTAATATCCCAACAGACAAACTCACATCATAACTTTTGTTATATCTCACTTTGCGTGGCCGTGAGGGGTTATTCCCTTTTTTACTGACAGTCGATAAACTCGATGACACTGTCCGAAGATATTCGAAAAAATTCAAAAAATATCTAAAGTGGCTTTATTTGGTAAATAGGCTCACAAAATTATAATATATCTATATCATAGTAAGTAAAATCACATTTTGCATAGTACTTATAACCATAAAAACTAGTTATACCTGAAGTTCATGGTTAAAGCAAATTCAAAAGTTGGTGAATCATGTTCCCGTTGTGGTAAAAATGAAATGGTTACAGATACCACTACTGGGGAAAAATTTTGTAGTAAATGTGGATATGTAGTCTCAGAGAAATCACAAGAATCAGGTCCAGAATGGAGAGCCTTCACTCAAGATGAAAGTGGTAACAGAGCAAGAACAGGCGCACCAACCTCACTTACTATGCACGATATGGGTTTGGCAACAATAATCAATCCCATTAACAAAGATGCCTCAGGAAAACCACTAACTGCATCTATGAAAAGCACAATTGAAAGATTAAGGACGTGGGATAGCAGAAGTCAGGTACATGAACCAGTAGACAGAAATTTTAGACAAGCATTCAGCGAATTAAATAGATTAAAAGATAAACTTGCAATTTCAGATTCCGTAATGGAAAAAGCCGCATATATTTATCGTAAGGCATTAGAAAAAGGGCTAGTCAGAGGTAGGTCAATTTCTGCATTAATTGCAGCTGCTCTTTATGCGGCATGTAGAGATACTGAAACACCAAGGACGCTAAAAGATGTTGGTGAAGCAGGGAACATTAAAAGAAAAGATATCGCCAGATGTTACAGATTATTAGTTAAAGAACTAGAACTAGTTATGCCAGTAGTTGACTCTGTTCAGTGTGTTGCAAGAATTGCAAGTAGACTGGGGATTACAGAAAAAACAAAACGATATGCAACCAAAGTTCTAAAAATCGCACAAGAACACGAAGAATCAGCTGGAAAAGACCCAATGGGTTTGGCAGCTGCTGCATTATATTTGTCATGTGTAAAAAATGGTGAAGATATAACTCAGAGAGATATTGCCGAAGCCGCAAACGTTACTGAAGTAACTATAAGAAATAGGTACAAAGGTCTAAAAATAGATCAAAACATGGATTTGTAAATTAGTCTAGAAAGGTTTCTTTTTGAAAAATTATTTTTATGTATCTAAAAAACCCCAATCCAAAAATGCAAGTATTGATAATAAAATGATTTTTAGATGTTATGATTTATTCATAAATCATAAGATCTTTTTCTTCCAGTAAGCTGTGAAGTAAATTAACTGAACGATAAACGTCTTTTTCTGTTTTACCCCCAGTACAGACAAGTTTTCCTGAAGAGAATACGAGAATTACTGTTTTAGGATCAAGCATTCTGTGAATCAAACCTGGAAATTGTTCAGGTTCATACATGCTTCGTGGTAATGTTCGAGCAGCTTTTTCTAAATGTACTTTGCCCCCAAGATTAATTGATGAGACTATATTTTGCACGGTAACTACTGCATTTTTTTTAATTTTAATTCCCCCTTTTCTTAATTTTTGAACTACCGTGTTTACCGCTTTTACTGCCATTTCTTCAGATTTTGACCCAGTACATACCATCTTTCCAGAAGTAAAAAGAAGAGTCGCAGTTTTTGGGGTTTTAAGTCTAAAGACCGCCCCTGGAAATTGTTCTGGATGATATTCTACATCTGGAAATTTTTTAGTAATTTCATTTAGATCTAGTTTTTGGTCAATGGTTGCAGAAGCTACAACATTAACAATATCTATCAAAGGTTTGGTTTGAGTCATGATTTTTCTTTGGTAAACTCATGTAATTTATAATAATCACTCAGGTTTAGGCACAAAATGAGTATATTAGACAGAAACGAGGAATAGAAAGAGTTTTGGAAGATTAATCGTATTAAAATCCACTCTAGGCATAAAAACTAGAATCAGACTGAACGACTTCATTTGAGGATAATTTGCCATGTTTTCTTATAAGAGCTAAAACCAATCCAACTGTTTCAAGGATCTTATTGGCTGATTCGAGTAGTTGCTGGGGGCTGATATCTCCGTATAATTTTTTAATAATAGATACGGATTTCATAGATTTTAGATTAGGGGAAATCATTACTGAAACGTGCGGTAATGCTTTAGTCACAATATCAAATTCATTCATAAAATCATTATGAAAGTTATTTTTCATGAAGGCTTGTTTGACATCCTCTCCAAGATTCATGTGTAAAAATAATTCAGTCGTATCCATTCCTTTTAAATGTGCGATTCCAACACCCAGTTTAGAGCCATTGAACTTTTCACACATTAAAATCCAATCTAGTTGAGGATTAGGAGGAATTACTTTTGAAGCTATGGCATTATCATCCAATATTTTCCGGATTTCTTCTAGATTTGGCATGTCTATGTTGATAGTTATTTAGATTTAATATATACGATTGAAGATTTAATCTTTGAATAATCTTCAAATGAGGAATTTAGTGTTCTTGAATTGATATTCTTATTCAATAGAATTTTCTATTTTAACATGGTGTTATATAATTATCAGGAAATTCAAATTCAATGGAACATTGGTATTTATTAGAAATTTTTATAATGTTTATAAATTTTAATAGTAGATTACAGGGTCCAAAATACTTTGTTTCTGAATTAAATTCTAGCTCAAAGATAATGATATTGATGATTTAAGATTGAAAAATTTCCTGGAAAAAAATCGGACGCGACAAAACTACACACAATAACGAATTTCGCCCGATTTTCCAGTAATTATCATATGCGAATATTGAATTTAAAATATTGCAATTGTCTGATCAATCTAGTACAACCTTGGATTAAGAATTAAAAAAAATCCATACAACTGGTCTCACGTTTTTTTAACTTCTAAGGAATCTAGTCTTTAAAAAAATATTATAGGTAAAGTCAAGTTCCAAAATCGCTCTACTCTGAAACTAGAGTTTAAGACCAAGACCGATAATGATACTTGGTGAGAACTCTTTTGACTTTTCTGAATACTCTATGGCACGAAAATACTTAAGGATGTTTTTCTGTCAAGAAAGCCTGTTACAATTTGGAAATGCCATTCCTAAAATACTAGAGGGTTAAAAACAAAACAATTGTCATTTAATAAAAAACCCTTTAGAAGATTCGAAAAAAGACCAAAATCTCAAACTACAGAAGAAAAAATCAATGATTTCATCATACGTAATTCAAAAAATGGATACTTTACAAAGGTTTCTACATTGTCTTATAAATTTGAAATTTCAGAAGGGCGCGCTTGGGAAATTGTTGGGGATTTGTTAGATGAGGGATCCATCGAATCTGTTCATGATCAAAATAGTGGAGAAATGAAATTATGCGAAACTGAAAAAACATATCTCATATTAGATTTAGAATTAAAACGAAAAAGAGAAAAATATAAAGAATTTAAAAAAAGTAAGAAAAATAATTCAAAAAACAAATTTGCAAAGTAATTGCTAATCAATAAAAGCATATTTGTCAAAATTCATCTCCAATCCAAAAGTAGGAAATTTAATTTTAATATTCCATTACTGGTTGCATAAAATTTTAATTGGCAATTCTATGTTTTCTGATATAATTACAAATTATCTAAATTGATAACAATATTAGATAATCTTATTTTCATAGAAGTAACAGGTTGCATATGATAAAATTTTCAAAGGAGGATAAAATAGAAATCAATAGAATTTTAGAATCCATAGAAGGAAGGTTGGATGAAAATTTAATCAAATTAATGATGAAATTAATTTTTAAAACTAGAATTAATATTAAAAAAGAAGATTTTCAACTATATTCATCTAATATCAATGAAATCCCTGACAAGTCATTAAATGCGTTTTCGGTGGGAAGTTATTTTGGTCAAAGTTTTCAAATTTCTCTAGATTTGGCAAAAAAATTCAATTTGAAATTAGATGCTAATCAAAAAAGAATATTACGCGAATTTATTTTTTTTCTAGTTTTGTTTAAATTTGGAAAAGAATCAGTGTAAAATTAAATTGGCTGTAATTTACCAGAGAATGCCATTATTTTTTAATCTTAATTTAGCATCAGGATCTAATATGGTGTCAATTGTTTTTTTATCATAGTAGGTGTTTGAGAATTCAATATTTTCCATCAGAGAGTCCTCAAAATTAGTATTTTTTAAATATGCTCCACTAAAGTCAGCGTGGCTTAGATCACTGCTTCTAAGGTCAGTATTAAACAAATCAGCCCCCTTCAAATTAACCCCTTGCATGTCTACTCCGTACATATCTGCATCCCAAATTTTTGCTTCACTTAAATCAGCTCCTCTCAAATCGGCACCACGAAATTTTACATTAAATAAAATTCCACTTCTAATCTGGGCATTACTCAAGTCTGCTCCGCTAAGATCGGCATTATGAATATCTGCACCATTAAGATCTACCCCGCTTAAAAAAGCATCAGATAGGTCCTTTCCTACCAAATCTTCATATTTTAAATTAATATTCTTGAAATTTCGTTTTTTAAAGACATCTGATACATCCATCTTAAAGTAACTAGTAAAAACTAGATAAAATATTCTTAGTTTTGAGGATTATAACTCAAATTGAGAATATTATGGAATAAAGATAATTTGCTAAGGGTATTTTAAGATCATAAATAGTAACAATGTGATTTGTCAGAGGTAAAACTGCACGGTTCTGGTGGCTATATAATAGCAGAAATATCTGACGAGCAAGCAAAAAAGGCAGATTTAGGAGTGGGTAAATTGTTTCTCGCCCCAATAGGAAAACTAGAAGAACAAAACATGAAAAAACATTATTGTAAAATTTGTGAAGAGGAATTTAACAATCCACCAAAAATTCACCTTGAAGAAAACAATCGCGAAGAAGTGGCAGATAATTTAGTGTTAGTAGAGAGAGGACAGTACACCTGTCAAAAGTGCAGTAGCAATATTGGAGAGTATCGAGTATTTGAAAAACAAGATGAGGCAGAAGAGATAGGACAAGCCAAACCTAAAGAATAGGCAAAAATTTAATTTTTAAATTAATTTTTAATATTTTAATTATCGAATATGGATTAATAATTTACGAATGGCAGAATTTAGATTTTCTTAGAACCTGTTAGAATTAATTTGTAAATCCAGATAACTGATTCTTTTCCAAGAAAATTACAAAGTTCGTGTAATCTGGCATCAAATTCATCCTCATTACTATTTTTATTTTTTGCAAAAAAATCTTTAATAGATTTTTTTAATTCTTCATTACCCACAGAATTGTCAATTAAAGCATGTAGAATCATTTCATCTTTTGAAGTATGAAATAAAGAAGAAAGTTGTTTTCTAAATTCCATTATACCAAATTCGGTAATAAAGAGATTATATTTTGAGCCAGCCCTATAGGTCCCAAATGCGCCTCTGAAATATCCTGCCCGAATAAATCTGGTCACCATATAATGAAGGTGGTCTTGGGTAGGAAGTGTTTTTAGAAGAGATTGAGGAATATCTTCTAATAATTCACTTGCCACCACTGATTTGTCACGTTGATGGTAGTAAAGGTAAGAAATTAACCATATTTCCATTTCTGGATTTTCATAATTCATAGGATCCGCGCTCAACTATATTCCAGAGATTTATCTAAAATATAGATGTGCCATTTGAATACGATTTGTAGTAGGTGCTACTAGATGGTGGTTTTTTCAAAATGATGATTATGCTTTAATTAGCTTGTTCGGCAAAGAGGCTAATTCTCTTTTGACCATTCTCGTTTGTTGCACTCTATGCAGAAAAGATTCAGATCGGATTGAATTTTGCCACAGTACATGCAAGTATTTTCCATGGAATATGCCATTATTTATTCAACAAAAATTATTTAATAATGGATAAGCTGTTCAAAGTAAAATACATTTCATTAAAACCACTAGGAGGAAATTATTCAATCACGGATAATTCAGGCAGAATATTTAATTTTTAATAGAATTCTCTTGAAATTGTGAGACCATTAGAAAATATGTAATACAATAACCAACGCATTATAATCATTTTTTATATATTTTTTAAACATGATAATAATATGTACACATTGCAAAAGGAATCTTCGTTTTGATGTAGCAAGAATAATTTATGATAAATGGTATCATAAAAGATGTTTATTTCACATTGCATATTTAATCAAATTAGACAGATTTTTCTAAAGGCTTAATTTTTCTAAAAGTAGATAAAAATAATGATTCAATGCAAAATTTGTGGAACCCCGTTAGGAAAAGAACCAACAACAGAAGAGCTTGCATCCCACTGGAAAAAACATCATTTATGGCATTGGGAAAAAAATCAAGATAAAACCCCTGAGGATGCATTACTCAAAAAAAGATAACAAGCAATCCAAAAAAGTTTGGATTGAAAAATATTGAATCAAATGAGATGGGCTATGTTTAAATTAAATATTTTTGTCAATTACCATCTCATGGTAGGAAATCAAATGTAAGAAAAAGTGAAACTCTAAATTCTACTCTTTTTTTAGAATATCAGTGAAACTTGGATTTTACATTTCTATGAGTGTTGCAATTGTAGCACTAGTAGTAGGTTTTATTTTATTATATGATATTTAGAAAAAATAAATTTGAAGAAGATTTTGAAATAAAAACACCATCAAATAGACCGCTAAATTAAAAACGAAATAATCAAGATTTATCATTAACTTATTTTCGAGGATCTCATAAAAATAACACGTCTTGGACCAGCAGTCGATTATAGCATGCTTAGACTGCTAATCGAAGCCGCGTACTTCCAAATACCGAATTTCTATAAAACAATATCATTAAAATTTCTAAACATTTATTCAATCCTCGGTTATATTTTAAACAAATTTCAAGTTTTTAATAAAATTAAAATCCTCACAGATAAATCAAAATTATGGTTCAATGCCCCACATGTAAATTATCAATGGATTCTCATTCAACCTTTGAGCTAATGGAATGCTGTATGAAACAAGTGGGCTATGATACAAATATGGAAAATGCTAAAAACATATGCCCAAATTGTAAACACGAAATAAAAAAACACTCCAATCAAGAACTAGCTGAATGCACAATAGCATTTTTGAAATCAGGAATACAAGAATAACCTCCCGATAATTTCTAAATATTCTAGAAAATTTAAGGCTAAAAATATTAGACAGAATCTGTAACTCTATCCGGATATGATTTTATATTGATCGTTAGAATGTTTTATTATAATGTCTGAAGAAAATACTGAAAAACCAAAAAATAAAATTGTTTTTGTAACATTAAAAATGCCAGACGGTAAGGAACATGAAATACCACTTCCAGCGAAAGTTTTTAGTTCTGGGCGAGAGGGATTTTATGCCCAAATTCCAGCTCTAGTTTATGACAACGAGGTGTATGGCGGACAAATTCAAGTTTGGAAAAAAACTCCAAAATAAGAAACAAGCAATTGTAATTTCCATACAGTTTACCAAAATTTTTTCAAATCAAAAATAAAGTGATTTCAATTTAAAAAAAGAATATCAGGGTATTTTAAAAATTAATGTTTCGTAAATTTACAAGTGAAAGTAACTATCACACTTGTCTGTTGGGAAAGAATTAGACACAGTTCTATATGAAATAAATTTTTCTGGTTTTTATGAAAGTGCTCATTGTAGATGATAACCAAGACATCACAGACCTACTCTCAACATTCCTCAAAGCCAAGGGATTTGAAAACGAAGTTGCAAATGATCCTAAAGAAGGATTAGAACAAATTAAAAGTCAAAAATACGATTAGTTCTCCTAGATATTTCAATGCCAGTATTTAGTGGGATTGAGATAATTCAAACACTGGAAACAGAAAATATTTTAAAAGATCAGAAAATAATTATCTTCTCCGCAGTTGCATTTACTTCTACTGAAACCAAAGAATTGTTAGAAAAAGAGGCGATTCAAAAGTGTCTAAAAAAACCAATTCAATTAAAAGACATCCTAACGGCCATCACTAGTTAAGAGAATGTGCAAACCGTCTTAATTTAGAATAAAAAAATATCGCCTCAAAGTATTTATTGTTTTGAGGTTCTTTTTACACTTGTTTTCTTTGCTGCAGTTTTCTTTGCTGCAGTTTTCTTTGTAGGTGTTTTAGATCCTGCTAGTTTCTTTGCTGACATATTGAGCAAGTCTATTTTCTTAGATTTCTATAGATAAAATAAAAAAAGTGAACAAAATAGGTTTTTTTAAAACACAAATTTTGCAGAGAATTTTAATTATTTTGGGAGAACTTGTTTTCAAAAACAACTTCATCAAGAGGTAATTGCCCCCCTCTTTGGCCTGCAGGATTTAATGCTTTTCCAACTACAACCATCATCACAATCAGGTGATCATTTGGCAGGTTAATTATTTTTGCTAGTTCATCATATTCAAAACCAACCATCGGACAAGAATCAAGCCCCATTTGTTTTGCAGCAAGCATTATGGTCTGGGCTGCAAAACCACAAGATCTCATAGCCTCATCTCTTTTGTTTTGTAAATTATCGAAATATTTTTGTTTGAGAGCATTGGCAACATATTCCTGTTTTTCGATTGGATAGTTTTTCCAATATCTGTTAGGATCTTCTCCCCAAGCACTGGTATTTCCGCATAAAATTACTATCAAAGACCCATCATAAGGTTGCGGTTGATTGCGTGCAGCTTTGCTAATTTCTTCTTTTAATTTTTGATTAGTGATGGTAATGAATCTCCAATTTTGTTGATTGTAACTAGTCGGAGATAAAATTGCCAATTCCATTAAAAATTTGATTTCATCAGAGGTCATTTTGTAATTTGGATTAAACTTTTTAATTGCTCGCCTGTTTATTATGGCATCAAAGGTATTCAATTTTAAACCAAAATGACGAGTTAGTTTGGATAATTTATTTGATTAGCATATCTAATTTACATGAAATTTAACTGCAAATCATGGTCATACAAAATAAACATATGCAATTATGCAGATCTACGAAAATTGATAAGACCCAGAACGTAAGGAAATGAAATGACGAAATTTATCCATGAACCCTATACAACAATAATCGTTCGAGATATAATAAAAATGAGCCTTGATGATTTACTAAACATGATGTCAATTCTAGAATCTGGGAATGGGTATTGGGCTAATGGGGTCCTTTTTGCAAGTTTTTCAATGACTGATTCAGAAGAATTGGCAAAAAAGGAGATTCAGGGGGAAACGTATCTAGATAAAATTATTTTTGCAAAATATGAAAACTACACCAAAACTGCTAAACTATCTACCAATCTAGAAATTAATATTTTAAATGTCCAAAAAAGTCAATTGTATAGAGACTTGGTTGCATGGCTAAAACAACAGCCCATATGGGATGAATAGACTAGATTTGAACTAACATTGTATTGACTCTTAATTTCATATATGAGTTGAATTAGATTAAAGCAGATGGAGATAACAGATGAGGATAGAAATGAGTTGAAAAATCTATTAAAAATCTCAACAAGTCAGATTCCAAGATATTTTAATTTATTAAATTCAACAAAAGAAAAGTGGCAAATTACAAATATCAATGAATGTGTTTTTGGCATGGTGTTTGAAAAATATATCCATGATTCAGGGCAATATTTATCAAACAAAAGCATAGATGAAAATCAACCAAATTCAATTGAAAACACTATGGAGGCATATGATGCAGGAATTGATGTGTTTAGCGATAATGTAGCCGATATTAAGAGGCAAATCCTAGAAATTTAGGGTATGAAGACCATTTGATTTTTCAAAAGACAAACTACAGATTTTAATGGAGCATGGTTAAAAATGAATGATGGAATTTATACAAACAAAAGAACCAGATGTTGAAAAACCAATAGTCATTGCAGCTATGCAAGATATGGGAAACGTTGGAAGTATTGTAATTAATTTCATCAATGAAAGTTTGCACACCAATCAGTTTAGAACAGCAAAAAGTCAATTCCCAACTTATGTTATCGATAAAGGAGGTTACATCGATATTCCCACTGAGAGTTGGGAGTACAAATGTACCGAGGGATTAATATTATTTGGAGGAGGATCTGGGCAACCACAAAATAATCAAGAACTCAATGCATTATGTCAAGACGTGATTGATATTTCAAAAAAGTATTCGGTGAAATTTATCTACACTTTGGGAGGTTTTCATACTAATAGAAATTTGAATAAACAACCCAAAACCTTTGTCACTACAACCTCAAAAGAGCTTACAAAACAAATGTATGAAATGGGGATGGAGAGTACGCAAAAATCAATCATAACAGGTTTTAATGGATTAATTTTGGGGTTTGCAAAACAAAACGGTATTCAGGGTATTGGAATGTATGGAGAACTCAATGATCCAAAAATTCCCCAATATAGAGCTGCAATTAGCATAATTAAGACCCTAGAAAAACTAACATATAGAAAATTAGGAAACACAGATAGGTTGGAATTAATGGCTAAGGAAGTAGAAAAGCGTTTTGAGAATTAATTTTGGTGATTAACGATACTCATCGCCGCAATCTCCAATACTCTCAAAAAGATCATTTGATTTTTTGGTAACTGATTGTATCATCAAAATATCATCTGAATCCAAATGTAATCCAAAGGTTTTAGAATTATCCTCGATGTGTTCAGATATTCCCAATCTTGTTCCAATAATTACTCCTGCAACGGTAGGCTTTTCTAAAATAAAGGAGGTAGATACATTTGCCATATTACAGTCGTGTTTTTTCGAAATTTGTTGCAAAGCATACAATAGTTCTTGAAATAATTTCCATCCGCCCCAAGCTGTAATCATATTATGGTATTTTTGAAGACTCGCAGTTACAATATCACCTCGAGTAGGTTCTGGAGAATTTAGGTACTTTTCCGACAAAAATCCTCCAAGTAAGGTACCATAAGATAACAAATGAATCTTGTTTTGTTTACAAAATGGAATCAATAGTTTTTCTGGTCTTTGGTCTAAAATAGAATATTGAACCTGGTTAGAAACTATTTCTAAACCCAGGTCTTTAATTATTTGTAATTGTGATGTACTAAAGTTGGTCAATCCAATATGTTTTATTTTTCCGTCATCTCTAATGTTTGATAAGTGAACCAATGCATCAACATAACTGGGATTATTGTAATCCCACCAATGAAATTGAATCAAATCAATACAGTCAGTATTCATTTTTTCTAGGGATTGGTTAATGTAATGCCCTACAATGCTTTTAGTCATTGGTCCGGGATTTGGAACAAATTTGGTCAAGGCTTGAGAATGTCGTAGTTCGTCTTTACCTTTTAGTTCTTCAAGTTTTTTTCTAAACTTGCCAATAAATGATTCTGCAGGTCCATAAATATCTGCCAAGTCCCATGTTGTAAATCCTGAATTATGATAATTTATCATTTCATGGATTGCTTTTTCCGGATCAATAAACCCGTGAGATCCAGATACTTGCCACATTCCATTTAAAATTCTACAAATGGATAAATCATCAGCTATCTCTCTTGATTCAATCATAAATGGATTGGATTACTGTTGTTAAAAAATCATCTTTATTGAGTTTTTTAATAAAATTATTGTAATGGATAATGCACATCACAAAACAAAACAATTCCAGATGGAAGTGTTTTTGCCGTAATAGAGTGGCCATCTGGTAATCCTTTACCACAGACATAACACTCCACTAGACAAGTTGAGGTTACAATATTTTTGGTAGAATCAAAAATGTTTCCAGTATCCGATCTAGATTTTACTTCCTGCATTGCCATATTTGGGGATACAATCAGATCAGTAATAAATGTACCGTACAATAAGGTATATTACCTATTTTTAGAAATTAAGCAGATTATCAGACCAAATCAACTATAACTTAAATAATTAAAGTAGACCAAAAATTAGTCATTATCTTGGGTTTTCGTGCCTAAGTGA
>DATKYM010000075.1:0-2043 GCA_035528495.1 Nitrosopumilaceae archaeon | reverse complement strand
ATTTAGGAGATTCGTATGCAGGGGAACCTGGAAAAATATGATAAGGTTCATTCATTATAGTAATAGGTTTTGATTTTGTTTTACCATATTTTAACATACTTTTAATAGCAAAATTAAAATCCTTTATAACATCTAACCTAGTTTGGAAGGGAAAACCAACCGTCAACCAAATTCTTAATGTCCTCCGGAATGAATTAGCATTTTTTATTAGGGCTTCAATTTGATTTTTTGGAAATTTAAAAGTTGGATCACATATTTTCGCTATTTTTTGATGAACACTTGTAGACATAGTTCTAGGAGAAATACCAACTGATGAATATCTACGAGGAAAAGTCTTATAAAAAATATTCCACATTTCCTTAGGGAAAGGTAACCGCCAAATCTCTAGATCTCCCCCAATATCTACTTTTTCTTTTTGAATCAAACCAAACAAAGTTTTCCAATATTTGAAATTAGCCGGATAAGTGCCATGTCCAAAAAATACACTTGGAACTTTATATGTATCTACGATATATGTAATATCCTCAATTACTTTTTCAGGACTCCTAAGAATGACTTCATTTCGACCTGCTAAGTGTTGTAAGGCTCTTTGACCTCCTCCACAAAAGGGACAGTTAAATGGACAACCTCTTCCTATTGGAAGATTGAAAGAGATTCCCATTATTTTTCTGCTACATTCAAAATATTGTTTTGCATTTTTTAGAATGAATGTGTTTGTAAAATTTAAATTATCTAATGTTTTTGCTGTATAGGAAAGAGGGTTAGTTTTTATATGGTTAGATGAGTTTCGATAAGAAAGATTGGGAACAGAATCTAAAGATTGGTTCTCGTTAATATTTTGAACATACTTTAAAAGAGGAATCTCACCCTCTCCTCTTATTATTCCATCAATTGATTTGTAATCTTTTAAAATTTGAGTATCGAAATACGATGCGCTAAACCCTCCTAGCAAAACTCTGGCATTAGGTTTTACTTCCTTTACGATTTGAGCAATTTTAATAGCTCCATGTGCATTATGTATCCAATGTAAATCTATTCCACATATTTTGAAATCAATAGTTCTAAGGTAATCCTTCAATGACCAATTAGGGTTTAAATATTGTTCTAAAGGATAATTTATTATTTTTACTCCAAAACCTTCTCTCTCAAGGAAATCAGCAATAGCAAAAATTCCCATTGGAATAAAAATAAACATAGTTCGAACAGATTTTGCTTTTTTACCATTATCTGGTTTTAGCACTCTAGGCGGGTGAATGAAAATTACATCGTAGCTTTTCAAAATGACTACCAGAAAATTGGATTTAAGCTTGTTGTTAATTAAATTAAGATTTAAGATAGTATTGAATAGAATTATTTAAATTTTAGTTAATATACTGAAATTAATATACTTTGTTTATTCCAATAAAATTTTAATTGAAAATAATTATGTCTTGTCCAAGTTGTGGTGCTCAATTAGAAATGCCTAACCAAAATTTTTGTCAAAAATATGGAAGTGAGCTTCCAGGTTTTTCCAAGAGTTCCGTATTAGCACAAAGATATTCAGTTTCACCAGAAGATCACAATATTCATCAATTGCAGCAAAAATCAGTTAAAATACCCGGTTCACGGCCTCTTTTAAAAAGATGCTTAGGATTTGGAATAATATCTAGAGTAAATAGCGGAAAAGCAAAGGAATTGGAACCTGAAAGTTCTATTTTGAAAGCAAGAAGTGCTTTGGGAGTAGTAGGTCTTGTTATTAATTCCATCCTAATGGTAACAGCAATTATATTAATATGACATTCCCTATAGAATGAAAACTCAGTTCTAATTTTAAATAAAAAAAAATTAAATTTTGTTCTTGATTTTTGTCCATACATAGCCATGGACATCAAAAAGTATAAAAATCGCTATTGTACTTACTATTAGACAAAAAATGAGAAGGTCCCAGGAAGTTGGAGGATGACCAAACAATGCAGTTAGGTTGATAACAAAATTGCTCAACCAAGGCCAAGTTGCCGGAAGTGATTGTCCGTTTAAAAGGAAATAAAAGAAATCTTCAAGCGT
>DATKYM010000074.1:0-2591 GCA_035528495.1 Nitrosopumilaceae archaeon | reverse complement strand
GGTACCATTCAAAGACGCCAAAGTTCATGTTTTAACACATGCTTTACATTATTCAACTTCAATTTTCGAAGGAATTAGATGTTATAATACTCCAAATGGTTCTGCCATATTTCGACTTGAAGAACATAATGATAGATTTTTTAAATCTGCCAAACTGTATTCAATGAAAATGCAGTTTTCAAAAAAGGAAATCTCGGATGCTATTTTAAAAACAGTCAAAGTTAGTGGATTAAAGGAGTGTTACATCAGACCACTTGCGTATTATGGATACGGAGCAATGGGTTTGACTCCAACTGGAAATAAAGTAGATGTATCAATTGCCTGTTGGGAATGGGCAATGGGAGAATCCAAAGCAGGAAAGTTCACAGGTTCCAAATGTAAAGTTTCAAGTTGGATCAAGATAGATTCACGTTCTCAACCAATGCAGGCAAAAGCTGCATCCAATTATGCAAATGCAGCACTTGCAAGAGTTGAAGCACTTGATAATGGATATGATGAAGCAGTTATGTTGAACATTCATGGAAAAGTTGCAGAAGGAAGTGCAGAAAATATTTTCATTATCAAAGACGATGTGATTCAAACTCCTCCTTTATCTGCTGGTGGATTGGAAGGAATCACAAGAGACAGTGTAATACAGATTATTGAGCAAAATGGGGGATTTGTAATTGAGAGAGATCTTGATAGAGACGATCTGTATAGTGCTGATGAGATCTTTATGACTGGAACAGCTGCTGAGGTAAAATCAGTAACTCAAATCGATAAGGTAAAGATAGGAAATGCAAAAATGGGTAAAATTACTAAGGCATTACAAAAATCTTTTACGGATGTAGTAATGGGTAAAGACGAAAGATTTCTTCCTTGGTTGACCTTTATCTAAGCGTGAAGCTTTTTACAGAGAATTTTACCATGGTAATCATGGAATCTTGTTCAACAGGCAATACTGAGGAAATTTGCTGGTTTTGTAGAAAAGGAAGACATGATGACTGTATGAAAAAAATTCCGATAGATGGTAAATCAGATGGTCCCCATGATTGTACATTTGATACAAAAATGATTTCCTGCAAGTGTCAGCATTAGACTAAATAACAAATACGGGAGTTTAGAAATTATCACATGAGTTATGATAAAGAATTTTGGGATAATTATGCCAAAGAAAATGAGTCAAGGTATAACGAAGAGTTTGCAAAATTTATCCGAGATTTGGCAGTTTCCTTACGATGTCAAAGTGTCCTGGAGATTGGATGCGGGACGGGTATTGATTTGAGACTATTTCCCGAAATCCTTGATGTTCATGGAGTCGATTTAAATGACTTGGCTTTGGATATGGCAAAAAAGAAAAATCCTAAATTTGATTTTAAAAAAGAATCTATTACAAAGTTGCCTTTTGGTGATTCTTCTATAGATTTTATTTTTACTCATAAATTTTTGAATTGTCTAAGTGATGAAGATCTCAATAAAGGAGTATCTGAGATGTATCGTGTAGCTGGAAAATACATTGTTAATTGTGAAACCTATGAAAAATCCGAATCAAACACGAAAGATGTTTTCAAAGGAAGAAATATGCTCACAAGATGGAGTGATTACAAGGTCAAAATTATCAGCGATGTCGATATGCATGAAGATATTGAACCTGAAAAGATCAGATTCACCCTAGTGAAAAAATTAGATAACATCTAGATTAGATCTTCCAGAATTAATAATGCGTAGAAAGATCTATAAGGTCAAAATAAGGTTCTGGTTAGAGTATGACAAATAATTCATGGTGGAAAGGGTTACCTAAAGAAATTGAATTCGATTTAGAGGTTTTATCTGAAAAACAAGATAAAAAATAAATTATTTTTCATTGTGACAATTAATTCTGGAGGAAGCTTGATGATTCTATCTGGCCAGAACATAATTATTGTAAATTGGAACGGTCAAATTAATACAAGGGACTAATTTACAAATCAATTCCTAATTATTATGTCCCCAAAAAATAATGTCAAATTTCTTAAGGAAAATTGAGAATTTATCTCCATTCTCCTAAGTGTGAATCTACCAAGACTCGCTATTCTGTAGAGATTTGAAATAATTTAAAAGATAAAACCCAGCATGAAAAACTACCTGTAAGTTGCGAGCAGCACTGGGGTTTCATAACTTTTCAGTTTACCAATAACATAAGACTTTGTTTGTTTTTATGAACAAAATTTTCTATCTTAAATTCTCCTCAAAAAGCGAATCTTAACAGACCCACAATTATGACTGGAAATATTTGCTGTAAAATAGTTTCAATCCCTCCTCAATCAGAGATGAGAATCAAGACATGGTGCCACATTTTATCATCTATTTCTTTTTTGGGTGCTGTATCGTCTGTAGGACATAATTCTTTGTGGTTTCAGCCGGGACATAATACTAATTTAATAAATCATTGACAAACACTGATGCATTCTCATCAGTTGAGAGATAGACAAAAAAGTCTTGGACCATTTGTGGCCTTGAAGTTCTCTAGTCTTAAAACATTACTTTCATCGTCTATTGGCACTGTAAATGCATCTCCTTGAGCATCATGATTTCCATCACCTATACTGACAAAAGTTCACGAATAAATAATT
>DATKYM010000073.1:0-3393 GCA_035528495.1 Nitrosopumilaceae archaeon | reverse complement strand
GTTAATTCTTCTTTTGAGATATTTCCTGCTTCAATCTTATCAACATAATGGAGCAGCAATTTTTTTGCTTCTGGTATTCGATTTTTAAATTCTTTAACTGTTTTTACTCCTTTGAAAATATCAATAAAGGCATATTGTGCATCTTTTATGATTTTTGGGATGTCTCGTCTCCTTACTTCAATCCCTCTGACCTTTATATCTCCATCACTTTTTATTCCCCAATAATGACTTAATGCAGGAACATTTGGTTCTGCTCGAGAAGGGAGGAATAGTATTACATCAAATTTTCCATCCCAACTCATGTGAATGCTGGTTTGAACCGTGATATCTTCTGCAATCTTTTTTGTCACTTCTTCGAAATCTTCGGAAGATCTACCCTTAGTATCTTGAAGCCACATTGAATCCACGATTCCGTGAATGATTTTACATCCGTTTTCTTCGGCAATTTCCGCAGCATGCATGAGAAAATCCCGAGAAAAGGCACAAACCGTTTGATGAGCTTCAATCTTACCAAATCTAGCATTTCTAAATCCTAAATAGCCAAAACTTACTACAAGGACCCACTTTAATGCTGTATCCACAAATTGATATCGAAGACTTTTTGTTTTTCGAACATATTCCTTACATTTCAATCTTTTTGTTAATGGTAAGCTGATTGCTTTAGAAATGATTCCTTGTCGCTTAGAGCAAATGTGAAAATCAAGACCAGGGACTTTGATTCCTGTACCATCATCTTTACAACACTTACAATTGATAGTTTCAGATGAAACGTTAAAATTTGCCATTATAGAAGGATACATCGAGGAAAAGTCTAATTCAACCACTTGATCGAAGACACCAATTAGTGGTTCAAAGATATGACCTCCACGATCGCCTCGAATTAAATCCATTCCTGATCTAAAGTCTTCAGGGCTTTTTTTGAATGGAGGAATCAAATGGTTAAGCTTGTATGCATAATAGAATTGAATTGATTGTAAAGCGCCACCAATGGTTATCCTACTCAGCCTTTGTAAAGGGACTCTCGAAATTCGGGCTACTTCAATGACTCCGGGAATATTACCTTCAGTAAAGTGAAGACTTGCATATGAAGTGGTATCAAGATGTAATCTGCCTGTGAAATAGACTTGATTTTTGGAACGACGTCGTATGACTCCATATGACATGTAATGATCTGAACCTCCAGAAAGGTCGAAGATGCAATTCTTTAAGGGTGTTTTATTTCGAGAAAAGTATACATGTTTTGAAACTCCATTTGCAGAAGCTCGTTCAGCTAAGTAGGGAAACATGAAGTTGTCTCCTTTTTGGGTGAGTATAATGTCTGGATCAAGTTCTTCAACCATCTGACTGATTGCAATCAATGTTTCAGCCTCATCAGCATGATCAATTCGAAATGTCTTCTTTTTATAGCCATCAGCACGTGGAACGTTTTCTTCATCGTTTTCTACAATGCTGATTTCTGCATAGGCAAGAGGATCATTATAATAGGGTCTCATTCCTCGCTGTTGTACCTTTACATCCAACCATATTGCTTTAAGGGGAGGCAATTCGTAAAAGAGTTTTTCATTATCATCATTAAGTATAAAAGAGACGAGATGCATCTCTTGCTTTCCTTTTTCCTTTTTAATCTTTACTTTAAATTGACAACGTGACATCGGAAATAAATCATTCATATAGAAAAACATCTGAGAGATGGGAAGATCAGTGTTGTACAGCGTAAATATATCTAATTTATCAATTTCTTCAATTGTTGCTTTAAATACTGATGGTTTTTCAACAGATACTCCCAAAAGTTTAGTTTTCTCATGATCCTCTAGTTTAACATATTTCTCGCAAGTCCTTACAATTTTTACATTAGGATTTTGCATTAGAATGCTAGTTAATTGATTTAAATCATAACCAACACTTTTCTTGGGAACGGCAAAAAATTCAGGACAAAAATCAGAATAGATCTTAACTATTTTTTCCTCGGTTATTGTTTTAACCCAAAAAATAACACCATTGGCATTTGTTGAAACGTCCAACAACCAACCATCAAAATTCTCTAACACTTCCACTTTTCAATCTTGCTCATTTAGTTTTTTCTCGAGCTCTTTTAGTCTTTTTTCTAATTTATCAATTTTTTTTTCTTGTTCGACTGCAAAAGAGATAAACAGTATTTCTGAAAGCATGACGCGTGCTCCCATGCTGCCAGCATCGGAATGAATACGAGCGTAATTCATCAATCTATCAAAGATCTTCTGCTCATCAGGACGAAGCGCTCTCTTGAAATCTTTCCAACTTTCTATTTCATGTTCTAGCGCAGGACGAAAACTTGGAACGGTTCTACCACACATGATACATAATCTCCTATTCAATACAAATATATAACCCAGAAGGATAGTCTCCCAATCAATTAAAAAGAGCACGCATTGAAAATTTTCTAATTTTTACCAATAACGTACAAATAGAAGAGATATATAGAAGTATGATTTTAATTAAAATATATTCAAGAAAAATGATAAAAATGGAATATAAAATTATCGACTCGCTGTGTTATGTGCCGACAGAAGAAGTTTTTATTGATCTACTGATCTCTTTGCCTCCTCAAATGTCTCGCTATCTGAAAGACATTTTTGGTCCTAGAATTGCTCCATTGTTAGGTATAACTGCAGAAGAACTCTATAACATGAAAACAACACTTAGTACAACAGAATTAAAAGGAGCTATTAAACCATTTCTACCTAAAATAAGGAAACTAACATCTTCAGTCGAGGATTTTGTTCATAAACTTGATAAAATGGGAGTTGAGAAAGCAGTTATTTTTAATCTTGATGAAGAAACTCCAAGCGGTATTGCAGGTCTTCCAAATGATTATTATGCTGAAATTGTAAATAATTACCCCGATAAATTTATAGGAATTGCGGGAATTGATCCTTTAAAGGGGATGGCTGCTGTAAGAGAAATCAGAAGGTCTTATGAATTAGGGATGCGAGGAGTTGCGGTACGCCCATTCATGTTCCAAATTCCCCCAACTCATGCAAAAATGTATCCTATTTATTCTACTTGTGTTGAACTTGATATCCCAATTTGGTTTCACCTTTCAATTAATTATTCTACAAATTCCATGGAATATGAAAGACCAATTTATTTGGATGTAGTTGCTCAAGATTTCCCGGAATTAAAAATGATAGCCGGGCACGGTGGTTGGCCTTGGGTTAATGAAATGGTTGCAGTTGCATGGCGCAATCCTAACATATACATTGATATTGCATCTTACATTCCTAAATATTTGGGTATGAAAGGAACAGGCTGGGAACCACTAATTCATTTCGGCAATTCAGTTCTTCAAGATAAAATTCTATTTGGATCAACTTGGCTTTTTATGGGAATGTCAATAAAACAATTAGCTGATGG
>DATKYM010000072.1:0-10136 GCA_035528495.1 Nitrosopumilaceae archaeon | reverse complement strand
CTTGTACCATCTAAAGAAAATCTTCAAAACTTTTTTGTGGTCATACGAATAGTTTGATTCTTGACCATTTTCTTCAGAAAACTTTTCCATGATTTTTGAAACAAGAACATCAATGTCTTCTTTGGTAACTGTTTCCCACTTCTTGTCTAATAGCAAAGAGAGAACGTATAGTGTTTGGAGATGCTTTCTCCTGGTACCTTTTGCCATTGAGGTGTTGATCATCACCCTATCGTATTTTTCAACCAGTTGAACTGTACTTGAGGGTAAATCCTTACGAATTTTACTAAATATATTCTGGATTTGCTTATCATAATGGTAAATATCAGAACTAGGTTTTTGGATTTGCTTTGTACTCACAAGTAATAATTTGGCATGTCAGGGTATTAAACACAAACGTGAATGCCGGGGGCGGGTTTCGAACCCGCGACCTCCAGATTATGAGTATTGCCTTCTTTGGAAGACCTGTTAGATTTTACCAAGTGAACTGGCACTCTAACCAGGCTGAGCTACCCCGGCATAGTTTATGCCTAATAATTTGGGAAATTAAATGATTCTGTTCAAATAACAAAGTTATTTGAATGACAATTTGATTATTGTCGAGATATTTCCTTCCAATCAGGTTTCTCGTTTTGTACCCAGAGGAATTTTTTTTGCAACGCTGAGGTATAGAGTTTCTCCCATTCTGCTCCTACATGATCCGTCCAGCCCTTGACTACTCGAGGGTCAATGTAATTTCGAAGTGAGGTTCCTAAATTATAATCTCTGGTTTTTCCAGCCAAGTCTATTTGTAATTTTAATCTCTCTTGTCTTTCTTTTTGTTTTATCTTTTGTTTTTTGATTTGTTCATTTAGTATTTTTATTCTCTTCTCTTTAGTTTTTTTCTGGGCTTCGGTTTTAGTTTCTTTGAGTGTTGCTTTCTTTAAAGTATCTTCAGTCTTTTTCCATGGTTGATCTTTTTCAATTGTTTTGAGGGTTTCTCTTTTCTTTTCTAAAGTTTGCTCAAAGGTTGCAGGAATAGTTCTTTTGTGGTTACACATTTTTGCTGCTTCCAAATTGGCAAGTTTTGCATGATAGATCTTTTCATTTGGAGTTTTCCCTTTGAGATTATCATGCTCTTTGAGGTAATTTTTAACAACATTTGTTGCAAGGTATGTTCTGAAAACTTTTGCAGTCAAGCCCTTGACTATGCTTGAATAATACACATTAACATGACGTGAGGTAATGCCATCAAAAATATCGTCCTTTGGTTTTTTGTCTTGAATGATTTGTTTTAGGTTTTCGTGAAATTGTTTATCGTGACCCTCTGCAGGAACGGTTTCTTGCCATCTTACACTGTCTTTACCTAAAAAGTCAAACTCTATAGTATTCGGAGTGATCTTGATGTGTTCCTTTCTCAGAGTTGTTGCGCCTACAGTATCTGCCTCTTCAGGATCCTTCTCATCTCCTACTCTCATTGCAGTTCTGTAAATTAAATAACAAGCCGTGGCAATTTTTTTTTCCTTTGGATCTTTACTTTTCATATCTTTTACCATTCTATCCTTTATCTTTTCAATCTCCTTTGAGAGATGAACAGCTTTTTCATATTTTGCCTTGTCTCTTTCTTGTTTTGGACCTGCAGTATCGGCAAGCCAGACATACTTTCGTTTTTGGGTAAGAAAATCTGTCCATCCTGCCAACCACATGGATTCTTTATCATGAACGATTTTCCCCCAATCTCCCTCTGGTATTTTGGCTTCTTTGCCAAGATTTAGTGTCACATCTTTTGGCCTGACTGGAGGTTTCCATCTTCCTCTAAGTGGATGCTCTCCTCTACCAATGAAGATTCCAGGTGGTTCGGCCATGTAATTTCCAACTTCGACTTTTTCTCCATCCATTATGGCTCTGCCAAATTTTTCTTTGAGTTGTTCTCGTAATTCTTTTCTTTTGATTGCAAGGGCCTTTTTTTCTTCCTTAGTCATCATCTCTCTGAGATCTTTTTCTTTGTCAACGAGCTTGTAAGAATCTGAAAAATCAAGATCTTCATATGATATATTTTTGAATGCTAAAGGAAGAGTTTTTGCAAAATCTAAAGTAAAATTTTTCTGAAAGACCTTATCTTGAGCATACACCGTATCCTTTTTTTTAGCCCATTGGTATACCATCTCTTCTTGATTGATATCAAGTGGAATGTTTGCGCCTTTGATCTTTAGTTTGATTCCTAGAGATTCAAAGAGGGGCGGAAACAGTATTCCGTTATGTTGTAGAGTTTTCCATGTCATTTTTCATCATTCTTAAAATTGCGGACTTTGACAAAATTGAGATTCTATGTGTATATCAATTTAACGTAGCCATGGTGTCAGCCTGGAAATAGCTCTTTTGACATGTATTTCTCAAATTCAAGGTCAGATTTTGAGCTTTTTGCCTCCATAAACATGGCTGCATCGGTTCCTACAATGTATCGAGGCAAAATTTCCTCAGAGTGTATTGCCTTTATCACTACATCAGCTACCTGAGATGGTGGAGTTCCCATCTCCATCATCATTTTCAAACCTGAAAGCATGTTGTCAGTTAACTGCTTGTATTTTGGATCTGTTTTGGAATCTGGAATTTTCATTGACTCGAAAAATTTGGTTTTAATTACGCCCGGCTCTATCAACGTTGTCTTTATTCCAAACATTCCTAACTCGTATCGTAAACATTCTCCTAATCCTTCTAGTGCAAATTTTGAACTGATATAAGCTGGGGATCCTGGTAGTCCAATTTTGCCTACAATAGAGCTAATGTTTACAATAATTCCTGAACCTTGTTTTCTCATAATAGGTGCAACTTCTTGAATGATTCTTACAACGCTGAAAAAATTCGTCTCAAATTGTTTTCTAAAATCATCAACTGAAACATCTTCGGTACATCCAAATTGACCATAACCTGCATTATTTACTAGAACATCTATTCTGCCTGCATCCGATATTATCTTTTTTATTGCCTCTACAATGGATTCTTCTTTATCGACATCTAGCTGTAAAATTTTAATGGGAATACTTTCTTTATCTGAAATTTTTGTCAACTCTTCTGCCTTGCTTGTATCCCTCATGCTTGCAAATGTTTGATAACCATCCCTTGCAAGTGCAAGCGCAGTTTCATATCCTATTCCTGATGAACTTCCAGTAACAAGGGCTACTTTTTCCATATGGTTTGTAGAAATTTGTCATATTTATCCGATTTTGCTATATCACACTAGTGGTCTATCACCTTCTGTTGGGTCAACTAGTTCAGTTATCTCCCCAGAGTTGATTCTTTGAAGGATTTCTAAGGATGATTGTTTGTGTAAAAATTCATTATTGTTTCCACATCTATATGAAAAGGTACATCGAGGACAACCAGATTCAGTTTGACATGGACACTCTTTGAGGATATGCATACTTCTCTCCAAGGCTTTTTCAAATCTATCATAAAGTGCTCTGCTGGCACCATTACCACCTATTGCTCCATCATAAATGAAAATCAAACCTGAAGTACCAAGGGAAATTCCTCCTAGATCTTGGGATACACCACCTGTTATCATATTGCTTCCCTCAATTACAACATGCTCAGTTGCATGATATCCGCTTGCCTCAACATAATTTTCATCTTCCGCATTTTGAATCTCTTTTAGAGGTCTGGGTGAATGGAAAACAATCCCTTTAGTAATAAAATCATATTCCAAGGGCTCTTCAAGTAAAACCTTCTCGCCTTGAGTAATTTCTTGGCCTAGTTCTATATTCACATATCCGTAAACTTGTTTTTTTATGTGCAATTTACAAAACGCTACTTCCACTCCAAATACCTTCCTTCTCTCATAGACTGTTTCAATTGTAGGCCACTCCTCTGTTAGTGCCTTGGTATAGTAGGGATAATCTTTGGGTATTCTTTCAATCTTTGCATAATTTTTTTTAGGATATCCTAATTCTTTTACTCTATATCTAACGCCGGCTAGAAAATAGATCGCATCTTTGTGCAGCTCTTCCAGTGCAATTGGAAGGATTCTATCTCCTACCTTTCTTGCATGTAAGAAAATATCTATAGATTTCCCAATCCCTCTTATGCTGTAATCATTTAATGCTAAACCAATTTTATTGAAATTTGGAATAATCCGATTATTATAAAGTGATAAATTCCCTTGATCTATGTGATGTTTGATTACTTCTTGGTGTTCTTTTAATTCATGTTTGGAAATTGGTCTGTCACAAGCCATTGCTAGTACTTGGAATTCCTCAACAAATGGATTCTTTGGATCAATGTAGGTCCTCTCTACATCTTCAAAATAATCATCAGGATGGTTTTTGTAGTATTGAGAAATGGGGTCATTACCAAGTGCCAAGAAGGCATACCCGCGTTGTCCTTTTCTTGCAGCTCTTCCAATTCTTTGAATTAATCTATTTACAGGAATAGTAGATGAAATTACCCCATCAACATTTCCCACATCTATTCCCAACTCTAAGGTAGGTGTACAAGATATTGCCTGAAGCAAATCTCCTTTGAATTCTTTTTCAACTGATTTACGATAATTTGCCATAAGCCCTGCCCGGTGCACTTTGATGTTTACTTTTTGTTTTTTTGCCTGTATTGCCAAAAGTTCTGAGTTTAGATGAGAATTACTAAATACCATTGTTTTGTGATTTTTTTCAGTTAGTTTTTTTGTCAAATCCACCATTAAGGATCTCTGTGTTCTCAAGGATGGAAACAACATTACAAAATCTGTCTGTCCTTTTTTTCCAGAACCGTGGATTATCTTCATTTTTGCATCAAACAGTTTTTCACAGAATTCTTTTGCATCCTCCAAGGTCGCAGATGCTGCGATAAATTGAATTTTACTTGAGCAAATTCTTTTTAATCGTTTTATGATGTAATGTACATTGGAGCCGAAAATTCCAGAATAAACATGGGCCTCATCTACAACCAAAATTTTAACAGTGTTCAAGAGTGAGGAAAATTTTGTTTGGTGCCACAAATGATAATGAATCACATCAAAATTCGTAACAAGGATATGTGGTGGATTCTCTAAAATACCTCTTCGCTCTGTTTGGTTTGTATCTCCATCAAAGACATTAACGGTAACTCCTATTTTTTCTGCCAAATTTTGAATCTTTGGATATTGATCTCTTGCTAAGGCTTTGGTTGGATAAACAAATACTGCAAAAACATTACCTGATTCTGCAGTATTTTGTATTTTTTGAATCACCGGAATCACAAATGCTTCTGTTTTTCCAGATGCAGTGGGAGCTTCAATTATCACGTTTTCACCAAAAATTATTTCGTTAATTGCTTCTTCTTGAAACTTGTAAAACTGATTGATGTTACTTTTTTTTAGATATTTTGTAATGCCATCATCCAAACCCATCTCAGACACTTTACAACCCATTTTAGGTTCAGGGTGTTTCAAAATCTTATATTGAGAAATATAGTCTTTTTTTGAGAAAAGAATAGTCTCCGTTATGCTATCGGGATGGTTTTCTCCGATCATTTTTTTTATTTCATTTTCATCTCTCACAATCCCTTCCTCTTTTAGATTCTCAGAAATTCCATTTTTTGTTACAAGTCCATCATCAAATCTAGATAAAAATTCAAGAAATACTTCATCATAATTTTTTGAAAATTCAAGAAGATCCTCTATCCCACAACTGCTACAAGACACATGCATCTTTTTGTTGAAAGTTTTTTGAATCTCTATTTTTGATTTACAATTTGGACAGGAAAATTTCAATATAACTCAAATATTTTGAGGCGTACAGGAGATTTATTGTTTGACTGTTTTTCAAAATCTGATTTCACGACATTATTAAGATGGAATATAATTTTTAAATCTAAATTTGAAGAAGATCGAAATTAACAAAATTTACAATCTAAATTGTATTGATGGAATGAAAAGTATTCCTAAAAATAAAATTGATCTAGTGATAACTGATCCACCATTTGCCATAAATTTCAAGGCAAAAAAAGCAAATTATAATCGGATTTCCTCCAGAGTTATTTCAGGATATACTGAAATTAAGCCTGAGGATTACTATGATTTTACATATAGGTGGATGACGGAAGTTTATCGAGTGCTTAAAGAATCAGGTAGCATGTATGTTTTTTCAGGATGGAATAATCTCAAAGATGTCCTACAGGCTATTGATGATGTTGGATTTACCACAATTAACCACATTATTTGGAAATATCAATTTGGTGTTGTAACGAAAAAAAAATTTGTAACCTCACATTATCATTGCCTTTATGTGTGCAAAAATGAAAAAGAAAAAAAGTTTTTTCCATTTTCTAGATTCAAAAAAGAGGATAAAACAGAGGAGGGTCGAAGCTTACATTACAAGGATAAAGAAGATGTGTGGGAGATTAACCGCGAATATTGGACTGGTGATCAAAAAACTCCTACCAAACTCCCTTCTGAATTAATCAAAAAACTATTACAGTATTCCAGTGAGAAAAAAGATATTGTTTTAGATCCATTTTTGGGTTCAGGACAAGTGGCAGTAGTAAGTAAATTGTTGGGTAGGAGATTTATGGGGTTTGAAATTGTTCCTGATTATTTTAAATTTGCAAAAAAACGTCTCGATAAGAATCTCTATCGAGTAAAATATTCAAATTAATTAATCTTTTTTTTGATTTTCTGAATTATCTCTTCCATGGCCCATTCTACCTTGAATCAATTTTTGAAGCTCCTCATCAGTAATACCTGCTGGTGATATACCAAGAGATTTTGCAATAATTTCATTTTTTTGTCTCTCGTTTTCAACTGGTCCTGCAACATCCATGCCTTCTTTTGAAACTTCTTTTATCTGATTTTGAACCTCTGCTTTTGCCTTGTTGATTTCGTTTACAACCCTTCCCAACTTTCGTGCAGCTCCTGGAAGCTGACCTGTACCTAGAAATAACATAAGGGCCACAAAGATAATTATCATCCACTCCCCACCAAGAATATTCAGGGTAAGATCAATCATGGTATCAAATTATTTTATTTAAAATTAAACCTAATGCTTTGGCTATCCAACTGAGACTGAGTTCAAATCTCTTGAATTCTTCGAGGTTCTAGTTTCTTTCGAGAAATTATTGCAAGAATTGTCACTCCTATACCGATTACAAAAAACACCATGTATGGCGCCTGCGCGCCAAAGGCTTGTGTGATGGGTCCCCCTACAGTAGGACCAATTGCCCAACCCATTCCAAAAACGGTTTCGTAGGCTCCAATTATCTTACCTGAAACACCTTTTCTTGTTTTGCTCAAAATAATCTCAAGGGTCAGTGGGAAAAATATGCTAAACCCAAATCCCATAAGCACCAGGGCAACTCCAAAGACAATGATGGAATCTGACACTGCAGATAGAGCCAAGCCTGCTGAAACTGCCATGGTCGCAGCTATCAGAGTTTGGCTTGTTCTTCGGGAGAATCGCCATGCCAAAGCAAGAGATACAACTCGAGATACCCCAAATGCAAAATATAAAAGCAAAATATCCGTATCTGACATTCCATTGTCATTTAGAAAAGCCGGATAAATTGAGAGGATAATTCCAAATGAGGATGTACAGAAAATTAAAAGAATAATGACTTCGGGGAATTTTTTCATCTCTTTGAGTGTTGAGAACGAAAATCTTTCGTGATGTTCCTTTCTATCTTTCCTTGAAACTAAAAGTGAGGCCACTAATGAGGTTGCCAAAATAAATGCAGTCACTTGGAACAGGATTCTGTAGGTAACGTCAAGCTCTTCAAGAAATACTGTTCCTAAAAGCGGTCCTATCATAAATCCTAAAACGAAAAACATGGTAAACCATGAGATGTTTCGTACTCTGTTTTTTTCAGTACTCTCCTTTGAAATTATAGATTCACATGGAGGCCAAAAAAAAGCATGGGCCACACCTGTCATTATTCTAAAGCCCATTATTTCTGGAACAGAATGCGCTATGGAGAGAAGGTAAATTGATGCAGAATTTATTGAAATACCTAGAGCAAGAAGATACCCGTTGTTGAATTTATCCAGGAGAATTCCTACAAAAACAGGGATGAACATGTAGGGAATAAAATTTGCAAGACCAATTAGACCGAGTTCCGAGTAGGATGCACCAATTACATTTTTTGCAAAGATTGGAAGTATGGGGCCATGAAGCCCATATGATATTCCAATAATTAGACCAATTATGTTTACAAGAATTAAAACTCTCTTCATTTGTATGCGGCAACCATTATCGCCCCACCCATAAGATCTTTCTCAAACTCTACTCTTGAGAATTTATCCAATAGAAGTTCCTCGAGCTTTTTGTTTTTCGGCCACCTTTTATAGGTCCCATAAAGGGTTGCAAATTTCAATCCTAGTCTTCCTCCTGCAATTAAAGCAAGGATTGGGAGAATTGCTCTAAGGTAAAACGAGACTCCGAATCTGATTAGTGCCTCATCGGGTTTTCCTAAATCAACGATTACAAACCTCCCGTCTTTTTTCAAAACTCTGTGAATTTCTGATATTGCTATTCTTAGGTTAATTGCGTCTCTTAATGAGTAACCGCACAGCACAGCATCAAACTCTGCGTCCTTAAATGGAATGTGCTCAAACACTCCGTTTACCATGTCTGGTAATTTTTCAAAATACGTGCCAGTATTTTTCAACATGGGGACCAGCGGGTCATAGAGGGTAATTGAAATATCTCCGTTGCACTGGTTTGATGCAGTCTTTGACATGTTTCCAAAACCCGAACCTGCATCAAGTATTTTATTTCCTGGAAGAACTCTTCCTCTTATTCCCCGGTTTCTATGCTCTTTATCTTTACCAAGGGAGATGTACGAATTTACCTTGTCATACACTGGAATGATTTCTCGAAGCACATCCATTACTTCACCCCAATAACTTCCTAATCCCATTTGAGTGTCCTCAATGAAAAATAATATGTGTAATTGTCAAATCTGAATAGCTGCAGTTTATTCTGCAGAAAACTTTGATGCATTTTGAGAATAATTTTTTAAATCTGAATCTGGGATTTTTTCAAATACCTTATCCTTGCTAGTTACCTTTGCCATCTTTACGTTTTCTATTGCATCTTTTTTTTCTGCCTTTAGATTGATTGCTGCAATGGCAAGTGATGCTGCATCTTCTAGACTCATATCTGAATTGTAATTTTTCTCCAAAAATGCATTTACGTCATCAGATCCTGCTCCTATTGCAAATGCTGCATATTGGACAAAAGTTCCACTAGGATCAGTAACAAATATTGATTCTCCCTTCTGGTCAACTCCTGCAATAATCAAAGCAACTCCGTTGGGTCTAACCCCTGAATATTGAGTAAACTGGTGAGACTGGTCTGCCAAATACTTTGCAACAGTTTCTACTTCAACTGGTTCATCGTAGGTCATTTTGTTTCCTTGAGAGAAAAGTCTAGCGTTATCTACTTGGATCCTGGCATCTGGGATGTATCCGGCAGCTGCCACGCCGATGTGAAAATCAACTTGGAAAATCTTTTGAGTCACGTTGCTTGTCTGAAGAGGCCTTGGTTTTTCTTCAACTGCCATGATGACTCCTTCATTTGTTTTAATTCCAAGCGCTAAGGTTCCACGCTTTACTGTTTCAATAGCATATTCTACTTGGTAGATTCTGCCATCCGGTGAGTACATTGTGGGAGTCATATCGTAACCTCGAGATGCCATCATGATACGTCAAGTCACTGCTAAGTCAATTTAAGGGTAATTGTATTACCTCAATCCGGAATAGATGTGGAAAAGATTTGGAAATAGGGTTTTAAGCACAAATGAACCACTGTATACTAGGAAAAAACAATGGTTACAGAACAACTCTTAGAATTTAAGGAAATTATTCGATTAAAATCTGAATCAGAACAAAGAAAACCAGATAGAGAAACACGCAAGCTTTTGTTTTTCTTGTTTACAAGCACTAGGGGAGGGTTTACTAGATTACGAATAATTATGATGCTGCTTGAAAACCCACTAAACACCCACCAGTTATCTAAAGATCTTAGTCTAGATTACAAGGCAGTTCAGCATCATATGAAAGTCCTTGAGAAAAATAACATGGTAACAAAGGTTGGGGAAAAGTATGGAGCAGTATATCACCTCTCAAACTTTCTGGAAATAAACATAGGTGCGCTTAATGATGCCATAGATAAGTTGGATCGAAAGTTGAACCA
>DATKYM010000071.1:0-4941 GCA_035528495.1 Nitrosopumilaceae archaeon | reverse complement strand
GGGCCCATATTAGGGAAGGAAATTAACATTTTAATTCTAAGAAATTTTACCTAGTCAAGTATTTGATCAAAACTATGAAATCAAATAACTCACTCTAAAATAAAAATTTACCCATTATAAACAGATTATCAATCGTATGATACTTTTAATAAAAATTTCAACAATATTTAATAATCTCCTCCAAAGAGGTTTCACTAGATAACAGATCTAAGGTATGCCTTCTTATATTAATGTCTAATTTGCCTCTCAATGGTTAAAAAGAGATCCGATATCAAAAAACGAATTTCTTGAAAAAAACTCTAGTCCATTCTTAACGGCGAATCCTACATCTAATTTCTTTGATGGATTCAGCATTGTTAAAATCTTTGACATTGGTGTTTCAATACTAGACACGAAATATTCAAAATTGGATTTCGGCTTAAAATATATATTTTTTATTTCATCCGGGACCACATACTTGGCATCTCTAAACAAGGGATTAGCTTTCTTGTTGCCAACCATTAAATCATGAAATGCTTCGATTCTTGTTCTAAGTCCTTCAAAACCAGAACTTCCATCAAGACTAATATGAATCTGGGGCATGTAAAACTTATCCATGTTTTTCTCAGCTTCTAACATTCCCATGAGGGATATTTCAGGCATGCAAGTAAATGGGAATATATGGACAAAACCATCAAAACCTTTTTCTTGAGACTCAAGATAACTTCCCATGTTCCATACGGCTTCTCCACCAATATCCATTGGAATATACTTTCTTGCAGTATGTTCAAGCCGTCTTCTTCGTTTGCTGGCGTCAAGTTTGTACATGACCCAATCAAAGACATCATACTGCTTGTGAACCTCGATACCCATGACGCCTAATTCTCCCATCAGATCATAATTAACCCATTTCTCCAACATGACTTGGATTTCCCCAGTATAACAAACCCTCAAAGGTTCCATTTCCTTGTCAATAGGAATCTTGCGAAAATTTTCATCTATCGTTCTTTCAAAATTAGATAATTTCATCAAATTATTTTCGTTATCAAGTAAATTCATCAAAGTATGAACTACTTTGGTAGTCATCGATTTGTTTTTTTCTCGACATCTAACAAGTCCTTCAATATGGCTTATTCTTTCAACATAGTATGCTTTGACCAAGAACAAGAGTGTGTTTCTTATAATTTTATAGTCATCAAATTTTCTTCCTGTTCTTTTTTCTAAATCACGAAATACCCCTAACCATTCAAGATTTCGAAAATCATCTTGACGCAGATAAAACATTCTAACATCCTTGAATCCCATGTTTTTCATGATTCTTTTCTGGACAACAGCATAAATTCCTGCTCGACAAGGACCGTAGTCAGCAATCATCGCAAAATCTTTAACATCATAATTACGATACAGGTTTATCATTTCACCAAGAATGACTTTAAATGGAAAACAAACGAATTCAGGAGATCTTTTGACTCCTTCACTAACGATTTCAGTGTTTACTAGAGGGGGTTCGACAACTTCAATACCAGGAAGATCATGGAATAACCCTTTGAAAAAAATATAGCTCCAACCCATTCGTGAAAATGAAACTCTAACATTTACCATTTACCGCACCTACTATTCCATCGTGCAAATATTGCATCATCTTTTTCTCTTCCAGTTACTATACTTTTATCTTCTTCCCTGACAAGGTATTTAACTGTACATCTATTTGCACAATCAGGACAGACAAATGAACCTGGAGCCAAGTTCATTTCACTAACTTTTAGGCCATGAAAAGAAGATATCTGTCCATTTACATGTTCCTTTGCCAAAATAGCTGAACCAAATGCTCCCATCACGTAATAGTTTTCATGAATAATGACTTCATACCCCAATTCTTCTTCAAAAGCATTTTTTATTCCGGAATTTGCTGCAACTCCTCCCTGGAATACGAAGGGAGGATACAGTTTTTTACCCTTGCAAACATTATTCAAGTAGTTTCTAACAAGAGCTTTACATAATCCCTTGATAATTGATTCTTTAGAATATCCTTCTTGTTGTTTACTGATCATATCAGATTCGGCAAAAACTGTGCATCGTCCTGCAATTGAAACCTCCTCTTCTGCCCGAAGAGCATAATCCCCAAATTCTTCAATTGGAACCTTGATCCGAAGTGCTTGGTGATCTAGAAAAGAACCAGTTCCGGCAGCACAAACACTGTTCATGTTAAAATCTGTTACGATGCCATTTTTCATCAATATAACTTTGCTGTCCTGTCCTCCGATTTCAAGAACTGTTCTCACGTCAGGAGTATAAGTTGAAGCTCCAATTGCATGAGCAATTATTTCAGGTTTTGCTATATCTGCACCGATAAGAGCTTTTATTAAATACCTAGCAGAACCTGTTGTCCCAACACCACAAATACTTTTTTCGATGTTATCGGGAAGGACTTCTTCCATGTATTTTAGATTTTCTTGTGTAGAAACAATGGGAGAACCATCATTTCTGGTCCAGGTAGCATACAATAATTCATTTCTCTCATTAATTATTGCACATTTCGTGGAGACACTTCCGACATCGATTCCTAGATATAACTTGTCATCCACATCATCTGAAAGAATATTCTTGATAAATTCTGGTTCATTCATTTGTATTTTTTCCTCCTTATCATTTCGACAAAAGATTCTACTCTTGTAGTTATTTGAGATTCTCCAGTGTGTTCATCTAATGTGAGATCAATATAAGGCTTACCTTTCATGTCAAAATCCTGCATCACCAATTCTTGAATTAAAGAATCAGGACCACATGCAAAAGAAATCAAGAAAATACCCCCATCAATCTCTTCATTATGGATAACATAATCAGATAATTGCATCAATTCATCTTCATTATCCCAGAAATTGCAAAGACTATCATCAATTTCGACCCTTCTTGAGAAGATTTCCTTTGGAGCATTTTCAACAGTTACAACATCAACAAAATTGGATTTGAGAATATCCATTAATCCATGATTAATAATTGATTCATAAGTATTGTATGGATGACCAAGAACCATTAATGAAAGTGGATAATTTTCATAATCTTTGTTAAGTTTAGCTCGAAATCTTTTCTTAAACTTATAATTTGGATATTTTTCAAAAGGATACATTTTGTAAAGTGCATCAGGAACAAGAATTCCATCCTCAATCAACTCATGGAATTCTTCAAGTTTTTTATATCCATTCTCATACGCGAGTTTTGATTGTTCTTTTGATTTATCTAATGTTTTTCCAAAATTTATTGCTGATTTCATCATTGAATGTTCCCTGGCATTAAAAATCCATTCAATCACGGGTAAATTAGAAACTGCTGAGTGTTGAGTGACATCTGGAAGGATCAGGAATTTCGGACAATAATAATGATCATTACTCTTACTAATGAGTCTTGGAACAAATATAAAATCTAGATCGGGGTGATTTCTCGATAAATAATTCACATGACCATAATGAATCTTGACTGGAATGCATAAATCGGTTGCAGATTGATTAGATCCGTTGGTAAGAATTTCTTTGTTTGTTTCTGGACTCACAATAACTTCGCAACCAAGACTTGTAAGCATTCCTTCCCATAATGGAAAATACTTGTAGAAATACAGGGAACGTGGTATACCTACCTTCAGCCGTTTCGTCTTTTCCTTATAGTTCGTCTTTTCATTCTTTTTCTTATAATTCGTCTTTTCGTACAAGTTTCGAAATAAGTTCTTGGGATCCGTTCGTTCTTTCACTTTATCGTAAAATTTCTTGTTATATACCTTCCAGAACTGGTCTTCCTCGTAGAAATTGTGAGTTATCAAGGTTTTCATTCCCCTGAGCTCATGAACCTTTTCTTCTAGCGCTTTATAGAAGTTAAATCCCTTTCTTTTTTGCTCGAACCCGTAGATGGCAAAATCTATGAATAGCTCATCCTCGATGGGAGCGATCATGTCTTGATTGAGCCACGGGTAGAACTTGTACCCATCTAGTTTGTTTTTTTGCATACGGTAAGGGACGATCCAAACCGGGAAGTAATCAAATAACTCCAGGTACCAATTGAAAAATTCTTCCGCGTGAGTGATTGGTATGAAGACATCAATAATCACATCCGGTTCTCCCCCCTTCTTAGTTAAAAATGGCAATCGTTCGCTGATCTTAAGAATATTTGTCGATCCAAGTATAAAGGGCCCTACTAACCACCGGACTACTTTATTCTCAAAAATTCCTCCAGCAACATTCCGTATCGACCAGTGGCAATCTGCATCATACCTGAAAAAATAGTCTATGGTGGAGAGGAAGTCTCGCTTTTTTTTCATCGCACTTTTGTAATAAATATCGTAGAAATATTCACTCTTGTAAGGAGCTTCCTCCTCATCAACGAAGCTGGCAACGCAGAGTACGTTCATATTCTCGGAGAAGATAAGCCCGTCCATCATTTCAATATCCTGCTTTTCGTAGTGTTGCTTGATAGCTTCCATGTATTCACTAAAAGTATCGTAACGGATGTAATCGATGCGGACGCACTCTTTTGCTGGAACGAGCTTGAACTTCAGGAGCGTGATGATTGCAATCGTGCCGAAACTCCCGTGCAGCATCTCGAATATTTCATGGTTATCACTTTTCGTGCATAACATTATGTCACCTGTTCCTGTCACAATCTCTATTTCTTCACAGGAATCGAAAAATCCCCCATACTTGAAAGACATGGATTCAACTGAACATCCTGCTACTGCCCCGCCTATCGTGATTCCCTTGAGCTCGGAAACACATTGCGGTACGAGCCCATACTTTAAGGTTTCTCTTGCAAGCCTAACAAAAGTAACCCCTGCTTCTGCAATACACGTCCTTGTATCCGTGTTTATCTCAATAATGTCTGTAAGTGACCTCACGTCTATCGGCTTGTCGCTATAGATCGGGTTATCCGGCTGTGGAGCCATGTGGGAAACGCTCGCCTTTTTTAGAGAGAAATATT
>DATKYM010000070.1:0-15492 GCA_035528495.1 Nitrosopumilaceae archaeon | reverse complement strand
TACATGGTTCATTTTCCAAAAGACCAAACACCTCCAGTCAATGCATTTTGGTCATTAACAATGTACAATGTGGCTGAGTTATTTGTAGAAAATCCTATTGATCTATATGCCATCGGAGACCGCAGTGAATTAGAATACAATACAGATGGTTCACTTGATATTTACATTCAACATGAATCACCAGAAGGACATGAATCAAATTGGTTACCTGCACCTGAAGATGACTTTAATCTAGTACTAAGATTTTATTGGCCAAGTTTAGAAATAATTGACGATACTTGGCAAATCCCACCACTACAAAAACGAGAATAGATTGAACAATAGAATTGTTTGTATATTTAATTCTCCTAGAAAACAAATGAAAAAAAGAATTGAATGTATTGAACGTAATTCAGGATTAATATCTATGAATAAACATTCTGGGTTTGCAGCTTGTCTAGATCCATATACTGCGGATAAACTCATACAACGTGGATGGGGGCTTTGAGTAACATTAACCATAAACAAATAAAATTCCTGTATGTGCTTTGCCCATTAATTCTCCTTATTGTCATTTCCATGTTTCCTGTAATTATAATTGCTCAGACTGCATCAATTCCTGATTGGGTTAAAAACAATGCAATATGGTGGACAGAAGAAAAAATCCCCTGAAAATTTAAATTTTATATTTAGTCAAGTTTGAACGTAATCATGTCTAATGAATTAACTCTAAAAAACACTGAAATTTTGGACCGACAAAATGAATTATTGGTAAAAGGGGATGTTGAAGAATTAATGAAAGATTTTTCTGAGGATGCCATACTGTTTACCCCTGATGGAGTATTGGAGGGGGCAAACAATATCAAAAAATTTTATACTGATGTCACAGCAAACATCCTACCTCCTGGCTCGGACTTTAAATTAACCAAACAGGAAGTTAGGGGAGAAATTGCATATATTGTATGGTCAGCAGAGTCAGAAAAATATCGTTTTCCATTAGGAACTGATACATTTGTTTTCAAGGATGGAAAGATTGTGGCACAAACCTTTGCGGCAAAAATAGAACCAAAAAATTAAGGGTCCAATTTCCCAAACCCTCGCAGGGAATTTTAAGCGAATCTGTTAAGACCTGCATCTGTACATTAACGAGTCTTGGTAGATCCTGTTCTGTATGGATTCTAACCTTTGAAATCATTTTTGAAGATTATGATTATTTTTAATATCTTCTTTTCTTCAGTGCCAATACCCCTGCAAACAAAATAATTACAAATCCCACCACTCCAAGCATTATAGAAAAAATTAAAATTCCAAATGACGAAAAAAATAAAAACTTTCCAACTTTTTTTGGTTTTTTTATCCAAAATGGAACTACAATTACTAGTGAACACAAAATTCCAGAAACAACCCCAAGTGCCATAAAACCAACAGAGAATTCAGATAAATCTTCACCAGTGTAAAATTCTATTATTTCTAAAATTCTTTCAATGTTTGAAATACCTATTAAAATTGGAATTAAAGACGCAAATCCTCCAACTACTGCCAAAAGCTGGTATGAATGAAAATTTGAAATTATTTTTATTGGATTGTATTCTCTTTTTATCCTTCTGGAAAATGCCTCCTCAAAATCTGAAATCTTTTGGTTTTGATCAGTTCCACAAAAAGAACAAAAACTTGCAGATTGGATGAGGTCTTTTCCACATTTCCAGCAGGGACTATTTGTATTTGAAGAATGATTTTCATAAAAGTTTTCAGTTTGATTACCAGGATTATTTTTTTGGAGTTCTTCTACATATTGAATATCTGAGTTGTACAGTTTTTTGCCCATAACAACGCTCTCCTTTATGTGCATTAATCTTGAGATATCTCCCACTTCACGGTTTAGCAAATCTTCAACTCTTTTTAGCAGTGATTGTGAAAAATTATCCATCGATTTTCCCTATAGAAACCTACAATCTCTTGATATTAAAAAAGATGCGAAATTTTTGACAGGTTAGCATCATACAATTTCATAATTTTCATGTTTTACTTTATTTGGATAAATGTTTATGAACTCTAAATTTTTTCCTCTAAAATTCTAATCTACTAACCCTTGATAGGAATCCTTAAGAGTTGAAAACATCAAAGCAAAGTACAATTTGTCTAAGCTTTCTGCTCCTTTGCCACCTGCACCAGTAATAATGACATGTTTTGGTCATTGTGGTATTGGATTAGGTGCTGAAACCTATCGTAGACTATTACTTGATGTCGGAGCTGATCCACTAAAACCAACACTAAAAACTTCAAAAGATGAATCAAAAGTTTTAAAACGATATGGGAGTACTATTTTGCGATTTCCAACTACATATGGTTCAGAAGAAATTCCATTAATTCCAAGAGCTCTACTTGTGGATTTGGATCCTAGGGCTGCTAACTTAATCCTTCAATCATATCCAGATCTTTTTGCTTTGCGTGAAAAACATGTCATTCATGGTGCCGGAGGAGCTGCAAGAAACTGGGCCGAAGGTAGATCCAGATTCAGTGAGGTAATGAAAGCCAAAGGTGATATTCAAAAACAACTTGATGCACTTTCTCCAGAACCTGTAAGAGGGTATACAGTTCCATTTGCAATGGGAGGAGGTACTGGAAGTTCATTTGCTAGCTCTTTTATCGAATTTGTAAAAAATGATTCTAAAGATCATGCCACAGTTGCAACATTTGGATTGTTGCCGGAGTTTGGTTGGGATCCGGTCATATTTGAATCTGCAACAATAAACATTGTGATGAATCTTGAATACCAAGTAAAATACAGTGACTGTTCAATTTTATTTTCAAATAAAATTTTAAGACAGTTAGCCCACAAAAATGAAAAAAAGTTTCAAAAAATTCCCTCTATTATAGACGATTTACCAAAAGAACATGAAGTGGGTTGGAAGGAATACAAAGGAATGAACTTGATTGCAGCAAATGCCATTTCGATGTTTATATCTTCATTTGCAAGAGAGACTGAATGGGATATGTCAAACTATCGAACTTGGCTTTCTACCAAACGACCGAAATTTGCGATTCCATGGGTTATACCAGTAGTCCCAGAAGAGAGTCAATGGGGTAAAGAACTTTTAGGTGGAAAAAATAACAATATGGAAGATATAATTTCCAATGTTGGGAAAAAAGAGGATGCAGTACTATTTGACATTGATGAAAACGATATTAGAAACAATGGTGGAGAAAAGGATTCCTGTTGTGTTTTGGTAAAAATAAAAGGAGATTTTGATATCAAGGAACGTGATGCTGTCAAACAGATTATCAAAGACAAATTCAACATTCAAGAAGCTAGGATGATTTTTATAAAAATACCTATTATGGAAGGGGAACCAGCTAACGTAACAATACTAGTTAATACCAAAGCCATAGGTCCAAAGATACTAGAAATTGCAGCAGAGGCTGAGGAATCTTGGACAGATTACAAAGATGAATACGGAAAATGGGGACTTACAACTGAAGAATTCAAGCAAGGATTAATGGATGTAGTTCATCAGTTTAGCTAGGATGATTTAATCATGTCCGATTTTTACTTTTTAGAAGGTCTTGCAATCCAAATTCAAGAAAACAGGAAAAATTTTCAAGCCTATGATGTCAGATTATCGGATATTAACTTAAAATTACACGAAATTCCACTGCATCGTTCAACTGAATCCACATTTGCGAAAATGACAGGGTCATCATATGAGGACAAGTTTTCTGAATTAGAAAAGGCAAAAGAAGAATTAGAGGAAAAGAAACAAAAAATTCAAAAATTGATTGATGAGCAACTTGAAACTTTTCTCTCTGATGTTACCTCACAAGAAATCGTAATCCCTTTAGATACCAAGTCCACATTAACGGATGGAAAAATAGTTTACAAATACCGTAACGGTGACAAATTTGAAAATGTCTTTAAAATTCTCAGTGAATTATTGGGAATCAGTTTGCCGCTAGTTATCAAAGATGTTATGGTATCCTCAACTGAGATAGTCATTGCGGAAAAAGATGAATTTGATGCAAAACAAAAATTTATCAGTACGTTTAAGGAGATACAAAATACTCTTTTAATAAAAAAACGTATTTGAGATAATGATTATTTGTAGACAATAGTTTTCAAATTTTATGCCCCATTTGATGGGTGAATCCCAGCGGAGCTGAATCTAAACTTACAAACAAAATATTTTGAATCTTAACAGATGCGAGTCTTGGTAGATTCACTCCTCAAAGATTAGAAGTATTTATGAACAAATCAAATCCATCTCAAGGAATTGAACACTAAATTTTTGATAATTTTAGGAATCATCATTGCAGTGATTAGTATGGTTGTCTTTGCTATTGACCATAATAATTTTGATGAATATACAATTCTTGATGATGAAAAATGTGCAAGTTCCTATATTATGATGAGAGACAAAATAGGATTGTTGCAAAAAACTGAATTTGATACCGCATCATCTTACGTAATGAAACTAGATGAAATATTAGAAATTAAAAAAATAATTCATGAATTAAATTGTGATTCAAACCCCAGCCAATGGATTCACCTTGTTGTGGGAAATGAAAAAATTACAAATCCATCCCAGATTCAAATTGAGCGTTCTTACGATGTTGTGAATCAAATCATTAATCATGAGACAGTCAGTCCAAGAAACGCAGTTACTGTAAAAATAGCAGCAGAGTTGGAAAATAGAGGCATAGAATACGAGATTGTTCCGTTTAATCATGTGCAAACTGATGAGGGTTGGGGAGATCCTACTAGATTGTGCTCCACACTGGTCTTTCCAAACGGCACTGAATTTTTTGCATCAGCAACATTTCATCCAAAATCCCTAACTGTGACTGGAATTTTCACGGATTTGGAGAGACCAAAAGATTGCCAAAAATATTTTGATCTGCCAAGATTTGATAGAGAAAACTAATTACCTAGAATAAAGAACAGAGTGACGAATCTGTATGGACTCGCTCTTGAAGAAAGATTAAGATTCATTTTCTTTTGTATTCTATATTGGGACAGCTCCTATGATTTCGATGATTCTTGTTCCCTCATCAAACGATATGAACAATGTTCTGATATTATCGTCTACAGTTTCGGTGTAAGGAACCTGTAATCCATCAATCAATACAAAGAAATCATCATCCTCTTCTCCAATTTTTGTATCAATTAATTCTCTTGGAATGGAGATTTCAAGCGTGCCATCTTGAGCGTTTTCTAATACTATGTTTAGAACAATAACATCTGGAATCTTGGTAATTGAGATTAAGTCTGCACCATCTATTGAATAATTCATCTGTTCATTTTCAGAGATCACTTCTAGTTTTTCAACTGGTATTATTGGAAAGCCAGAAAGGCATCTCCAATATTCCCCATTTTCAAACAAGAAACTGCCATGCACTCGGACTAGACTGCCATCAAGATTTCGGATAAATTGATGGATTGTATCATCTGTTGCAAACAAGTTTACAGTTTTGTATCCTGAATGTACAATTCTTGGTAATTCTTCTTGAAGTGGTATGAACTGATACTCCATTCCTTCAAATGTATCAAATCTGTTTACTACGCCCATAACTTTGATTAGCTTGGATTCCAGTTCTTCAGTTTCGATATCTATTATTGGAACTTCATTTAGTGCCAGTTTCTTTGAAATAGTTTTGAAACTGTATCAGGATTTACACATGCAGGAAATGTTCGTCCATGTTTGAGGACAAGCACTTTATCATCAGGGCTTAGCTTTTTTACATATTCCAAAAACATTGGAGATACTTCAGAATTAAGGTAGGTAGTACGTGAGATCTTCTTTTTGGTAAACTTTGCAGGGATTGTTACAATTATCGGCCTGGACTCCATGTTAAAATCTCGCTTTTTTAGCATTAAAAGCTCCCCTATTCTGCAGCCTGTAGATAAATTGCACATGTAGAGTAATTTTCTCTCAAAAGAGGAATGATCCAAAAGTAATCGAATCTCTTTTTTGGATATGGCATGACGTGGTTCGTTTACTTCCCGGGGGAATACAATCATGTCCTTGATGTCCTCAGAATGTAGCTTGATACCCTGTTTTCTTAGCAGTTTTTTGATAGTAGAGAAATATTGTTTTATCGTTCGTGGGTTTGTTTCTTTAGAATCCATATTTGCAACCCATTTATCTAAATCTCTTAGAATATCATCAGCAGTCATTGTTTTGTACTGTTCCACCTTTTGATCAATATCAGCAAGCCATTTTTTAAAATTAGACAAAGCTCCTTGGGCTCCCTTAACAGAACCACCTGACTTTCCTTTTCTGTAAATGTCAGCTAGAAAATTATCTTCTATCGTCAACAAACATCTATGCCTAGTTCCAATATTTTAAGAAAAATATAACGTACCCAAAGTTCGTATTATTGGAATATATAACGCTTTGAGAGAATTTTGGTATTCTTGTCTGATGTTGAAATTGTTGAATCCGCTGATTCCGGAGAAATTGTTGAATCCGATGATTCCGGAGAAATTGTATCCACGATTGAGGTAAACACTGGCCTAGACAAAGCCTTAGCCGCATATAGAAAGTTAACAGAAGGGGGTAAGGAAGCAGATCCGTTAACAGAACAACAAGAAACTGCCCTTGAAAAAAGATTATCTGAAATTCAAAACAGAGAAGTCATAGACACTATACAAGAACATGAACCAGTAGAGCTGCCATGTGAGAAAGGCAAAATTACAATTGGACCACCAACACTTACTAGATTTGAGAAAGCAAGAATTATGGGTGCAAGAGCACTGCAATTATCACTTGGAGCACCTCCGTTTATTCCAATTCCAAAAAATGCAAGAATCTCATTAGATATTGCAATGGAAGAATTGGAGCAACGAGTTATACCCATAACCATTAGAAGGGTACTTCCAAATGGTGATTTTCAAAATATTCCAATTGATTTTTTCCAATAAGTGGACCAATCGTCGATAAAACTTAAAAGAACTTAAAATTTTTGTAAGGTTGAATAATGCTCATGGAGACAAATGAAGAAAGTGGTCAAGAGCAGATCAAAACATCAGAAGATTCTGTGATTGTAATCTACAACGAACCAGTGATGCAATCAGCTTTGGATGCAATACCTGTTTTGACAAAAAATGGAGAAATAACAATTAGAGCAAAAGGGAACTCTATTCCAAATGCTGTGGCAGTTGCCAATATTATTACTGAAAACATTTTGAAAGGAAATTCAAAAATTCACAAGATAACTGTAGATAGCGAACCAATCCATGAAATGGGAAGAACACTATCAAGTATTGAAATAATTTTAAGGAAATACTAGTAAACGCTTCCAGGACCTTTTAGAAGCATGTTTTCGCATTCTTTGCAAACCTTTTCATCAATATTAGATTCCAAGTTATGGTGTATTTCACAGATTAACAAACTGGATTTAATATAATTACAAAGACCAATAAATTTTGAAAGACTTGATGGAGTATATGCCATATCTGAAGACAGATTATCTGTCAATTCATCAATTAAAGTTGAAACCTGTGGCTCTAATAATAATTTAGTAATTAATGCAGGATCACCCCGCGTCCCTCGAATATAATTGCTAATTGCAGCCTGTGTAACTCCAAGCATTTTTGAGATTTCTTCTTCGTTTACATTATGGTCTTCAGCTAATTTTTTTGCAAGAATTGCCCTCAAAGCTGGAATTAAAGTTTTTGATTCAATCTCTGCCGGAAGAAGCATAAATCCAAAAGTACCATATACTGGATTTAAAGTTTGCAATCTAAAATAAAACTTTCAGATTACCATCCCCAAATTTTTCGTGGCTATCCTATTATAGTTTCGAAATATATTTCATTTATTGGAAGATATTTCCAAAGTTTTGTTTGAAAAATTAAAAGAAGTGTGCGACTCCTGTAACTCGGATGTAATTTCACTTTCTGGTGGCCTAGATAGTACTATTTTAGGATATTATCTAAAAGAAAAAAAGCCAAAAGCAATTGTAGTAATTGCAAAAGACTTCCCCTCAACCGATCTTACCTATAGTCAATTAGCCGCAAAAGAATTGGACTTGTCATTAAATATAGTTAAGGTAAGCACTGAGGAGATCCTAGAGTCAATAAAGGCAACAATAGCAATTTTGAGAAACTTTAACGATATTGAGATCCGAAATAATATTGTGATGTATCTTGCCATAAAATGGGTTAAAGATCAGGGTTTACAAGGTATCGTAACTGGAGATGGGGCCGATGAGCTCTTTGCAGGGTATAGGTTTCTAATAAAAAAAGAAGAGCATGAGATTGAACAAGAAATTCAGAGAATTGGCTCGATAATGCATTTTCCTACACAACAAATAGGAAAAGCCATGGGGATTAAAGTAGAGTCTCCATTTTTAGATAAAAAAATAATTGAATTTGCAAATTACGTTCCAACCAATTTAAAGGTGAAAACCGAAAACGATAAAAAATATGGAAAGTGGATACTGCGGAAAACATTTGAGAATAAAATTCCTTTTCAAATAGCATGGAGAGAGAAATCACCAATGCAAGACGGAGCTGGTACTAAAGGATTGAGCAGTTTATTTGATACAATGATTAGTGATGAAATTTTTTCAGAAAAAAAGAAGATAATAGAAAAAGAATCAAACATTACGATAAGATCAAAAGAGTCTTTACATTATTTTGAAATTTACAAAAAAATGTATGGCTTATCCGATAATACTAAAAATACCGAAATTTCTTGTCCGTATTGCCATTTTACCACGGAAAATTCTAAATTCTGTAGGATGTGTGGAGCTTTTCCAATTTAGATGTTTTTTCTGTATTTTCGGGGTTTTTTTAGAAAAATCTTTCGACACCCATTACAACAGAAGAATATTTTCTTACCATCATAGTCATGTGCTACAGCTAAACTCTCATCAAGCTCAATTCCACAAACAGGATCAACTGGCACAAAAATTTTCACTGATCTTTTCTATTTATAGCTAGGCAATGGAATTATATTTCGTATTAAAGATAGATGCTTCACACTTGAATTAATCAACTGGATATGTGATTTGATTGAGATGTGGTTTTCAGAGATTTCAGATTCTCAATAGGAACACTAACTTTAGGTAAATCAAAAAAGAATGTAGTACCTTGATTTATTGTGCTGTTGAGCCACATTTTTCCCCCTAAATTTTTAATTATTCCCTCACTAATAGAAAGCCCCAATCCACTTCCCTCTTTTTTCCTCCTGGATGATGTATCAACTTGATAGAATTTTTTAAAAATATTTTTTTGTTGATCTTCGGGTATGCCAATTCCGTTATCTCGCACAAAAAAAGTCATATTTTCACTATTATTCAGAGTCCCTATCTCAATAATCCCATTTTTTTCAGGCATAAAGGCCAATGCATTTGAAATTAGGTTTGAAAAAACTTGAGATATTCTATCAGAATCAGAATATACAACCTCGTTACCATCAAGAGACATATTCAATTGAACATCTTTATTTTGACAGAAAGGATGAAATGCCCTATAAGCATCCTCGACTAACACTTTGGATTCAACATTTACTTTTTCAGTAGAGAGTTTCCCAAGATCAATTTTTTGAGCGGTTAAAACATCTTGAATTAATTTTTCTAGTCTTTCAGTTGAAATGGTAATCTCATTTAATGCGTCTAGCTGTTTTTCATTCAATTTTCCCATCAAATCTTCTTTTTTTAGTAATTGAAGATAGCCCATTATTGGCATTATTGGTGTTTTTAATTCATGAGAAATCATCGACATGAATTCAGTTTTTCTTGTATCCATTTCTTTTAACTCTAGGTTAAGTTGTTTTTCTTTTTCCAGTGCCTTGCCCACTTTGTTTGCCATATCTTCAAAATTTTTATTAAGGGTGTATAGTTCTTGGATTCCTTTATCATCCAAAGAACTTGCGGTAAAAGAATTAGTTTGAGAAAATTCCTTCATTTGTTGGATTAAAATTTCAATGGGGTTTGTGAGATTTTTTGAGATATAGAACGTTGCAAACATTGTGCCAACAGATACAATTGCTGAAAAAATTAAAATTAATAAACCCATATTTTTATCTTGGGTTGTAACATAGTTTAAAATTCCAATATAAAATATTATGAAACTCGTAATACCAAATATTAAAAAAAGTGCTTGTTTAATTTTGAACATGTATTTTCAATGTAGATTAATTCACTGTATCATTAATGCTAGATAAGAGTTGATCAATATCTACGGGTTTTTGCAAACAAGCAGAAACACCCAAGTCCCTGAATTTTTGAATAACATATGGCGATATACTAGAGGCAGTCAAAATTACAATTTTGTGCATTTGGGTGGGATCGTCTTTTTCAAGTGTGTTAAGAATGTCATACCCGTCAAATTCGGGCATTGAAAGATCTAGCAATATAGAATCAAATTGGTTAGTCTTAATCTGTTCTAATCCTTCTATGCCATCATTTACCACCGTACAGTTGTGATTACTCATATCAAGAAATGAGGAAATCAATTGTGTTATCTGCTCATTATCATCAATAATCAAAATATTCAGATTCTGTTTTTTGGCTTTTTTTAGGGAAATTGTTTTACTCATTTTTTATCTCCCTTGCCTATCATTATATTTTGCTGCAAGTAGTCTAAAATGACCTTCTCTTGTTCAATCTCTTTGAGTTTGTGGGCATAATCCCCCTTCATATTTTCTGTTAGTTTGTTATCTTTTTCCAAAACAAATTGAGATTTTCTCCAAATTAGTTTGAATAATGACTTTAAGGTAGCTACAAAGGATTTAGAATCAGTCCATATTGCCATCAATTCGGCACTTCCACTATTGATGAAAAAGATTACCTCTGTATCGTCTTTAATTATAAATGAAAAATTGTGCCTATTACCCTCATCTAATTTTTTAATGTGATTTAATGGTAAACCATCTAATGAAAATAGTCCTTTCTTGGGATATGTGGTAAGTACTTGAAGATTAGATTTTGTCTTGTTTAGCAAATTGACAAATTCAGTATGATAAAATTTAATAAAATTAGTGTCTGATCCTAGTACCAATATTTCTTTTTCAGATATCTTTACCATCCTCTCAATTTTTACCAAGATTGAATTTCTTCCTTGAAGAATCTGGAATTTGTTACCATCAACTTTTTGAGATTCATCAACGTGCTTTGGGATAGTGTCCCACAGAGTCAAGATTGTTTCTTTTTTAAGCTCAAGATCAGAAATTCTATTTTTTTCATTATCAATTATTATAGACAAGGCCTCATCGATAGGGACTGAATTAAATTTAGTGGGTTTTCCAAAAATGGAGAAAATTATGCCTTTTTGTTCCAGAGAGTTTAGTAAATGATAGGACTCGGTTCTAGGAATATTGAGATTCTTGGAAATTGTAGAAGCAGTCTTCTCTCCAGTCTTTGTAAGATAAAGATAAACTTTTGATTGATTCGGAGTAAGGCCATATTGAATCAAATTTTTATTTATCTTGATTAAAGATTCTTTATGATCATTACCTAAAACTAGGTTTTCAATCAAGGCTTCTTCCATTGTCATGTTTTTTTAATACAAGAGTTGTAACATAAGGTCATGTCTGTCATATTATATTACAGATTATCTGCCACTTTTTTTAGAAATTATATAAAGGATAAAAAATCAAGGTGTTTTTTGGAAAAGATTTGGTAATTGCTACTAAATTAATACGTGATTTTAAGAGTGGATAATTTTTATGATTTTCTTGGGCAAAGTGCCATAATCTGAATCAGGTTCTGCGACCACATACAGAATATCCTCTCCAAGAAGGAAACTCATTGCAAGAGCTCGTTCTCTTGAGGCCAAGGCAAAATTAACATTACCTAATTGTTTGTCAAATTCTTTTCTCATTTTTACTCTTAAGGCCAACTCCATGAAAATCATTTCATCATCTTTTTGATTCTCAAGTGGTTCAATATTTTCTTTCATTCCGCCAGCTACTAACCTACCTCGCTCATTTATTACTCCGGCAAATCTAATTTTAGAATCCATTGTCATTATTGAATCACATATTTTTGTATAATCAAAAATTTTACCGGACAAATTTATCGACATTTCTGTTTTCACTCCCTCTTATTAGCTTTCTACAATTTTAGTTAGGCCAAACCAAATTTTAAGATAAATTATGCTGTGAGTTTCTTAACAAGTAAAATGTATTCTTCCTCAGATAGGGGAGGGATTTTCATTATCTCTAGATTTTCTGAGACATGTTCTGTGGATTTTTGGCCAACTAGTGGAGCTAATACACCTGGAGTTGAGCGAATAAACTGTAAAGATCGAAGGGATGGTTTTTGATCATTGAATTCCGGAATTGCATTAGGTGCCAAAAGGCCTCCTTGCATAAAAGGGACACTGGTGAAAACACCAATGTCAAGTTTTGTTGCAGATTCTAAAATTGAAATGTCAGTGAGATCAAAACGCTGATTCTTTTTTAGTAAAGCCTGATCATAATGCAGGTTAAAGGGTAATTGGATAAATCTAAATCCATGATCATGACCTCCTACATCCTCAGCAATTTTAACAGTCTCTTGGAGAGAAAGATATTGAGGGTTGTCACTTGGGACCCTAAAACATTCCCAGGTGGCCATCCCATAAAATTTAATCTTGCCTTCTTTTCTTTTTTGCTCATACAACTCAAAAACTAGTCTAAGTTTTTTTAAAAATTGCTCTTTTGATACATCATTTATTTGTCCCTCTACTCCATTATGCAAGTATAGCAAATCAATACATTCCAAACCTAAATTCTTTAAACTACGCTCAAGTTGGTCATTAAGATAAGGTATGGTCATACAGTGATATCCTGATGAGACATCACCTTCTCCAATAACTCCCTTGTTTGAGTATTCATTTTTCACATATTCCCAAAATTCTTGTTTAACATCTGCATCATTTGTAAGATATCCATTTTTTGTGCAAACAAAAATCTGGTCACGTGAAATTTTCTGCTCTTGGATTAATTCTGTGATTGCACGTCCAACTGAGCGTTCGGCCTTTTGAGCTCGATAATTTATTGCAGTATCAATAACATTTACTCCAGACAATATTGATTGTTTTACGGCATTTTTTACTGCATCATCTGTCTTATCATCAGGATCTCCAAGATAGGTGCCAATCCCTATATTGGATAAGGTCAGATTTTGTGTTTTTTTGAAATTTAATGGATTTGCATTTGAGTTTGTTGCAAAACTTTCGGTTCCAACAGATGTTGCAAATCCTGAAATCATAGTTGATTTCATCGGAGGTTGAATTTAATTGTACAAATTACAAAATTATAAATCAATTAAAATGCCAATAATAAATAACACACCAGTTAGTCTGCCAAACATCAAAGTTTTGGACATTGATGGAAATAAAAGATCCTGATTCAGATAATTTTTCCTTAGCCCCCTTCCTGCGATAATAATTATAGGTATTGGGATAAGAGCAATTAGAGACGAAATTGGAAAGAGACCAAGATAAACTCCTAAAATTATAGAGCAGAGTGAAATTATTGGGAATGCCCAAAATATCTTAGAAGCATTTTTTTTCCCGATTGCAATAACTAGTGTTTTTCTACCCTTTGATTTGTCTGCATCATAATCAGGAAATGATGCAATAAAAAGAACCATTGAGGATAACAGTCCAACTATAATTCCTCCCAATGCAGCTTCTATTGATAATTGGTTTGATTGTATGAAAAAGGTTCCAAGAACAATCATGGTTCCCTTTACTGCAACAAAAAATTCTGCAAGACCAGCATCAACAATTTTTGTAGAATAAAAATAGATAGACAGAATCGCAAATCCCAGAATTACTGCAATTATTATTCCATGCATAAATACAAAATAACCCCCTATTGCAGATCCGATAATTAAAAAGATAATTCCAGCACGATAGACTGATGAGGGTTTTAGCAATCCTTCAGGTAGTACACCTGTACCACCGCTCATTTTTGTCCTCTTTGTTGCAGTATCTATGCCCCTTTTAAAATCCCAATAATCGTTTAGCAAATCTACACTTGCATGTAATGCCATTACACCTGCCAAGGTCAAAAATGCTGTAAAAGGGTTAATTGTGTTATTTAGATTCCAGTTAATTGCCAGTCCAACAGATACTGCAATAATGGAGGCTAGTAGAAATCGTACTCTAATTACTCGTAACCAAACTGTTATCATCAGATATTAGAGAGAAAATGAATTTAATTAAATGTCGTCATCTTCCCAAGGCTCGTCCTCATCATCCAGCGGTTCTTTTGATTTTTTAAGGAATAATACTATTACAATTAAAACTATTGCAATGCCTGCAATTGCAACATATATTATCTCAGCAGGTAATTCAAACTCTGATATTCCTTCAGGAGGAGTATCAACTGAAATACCCAGGGTGGTGTCACCATCTGGATATCCTGGAGAACTAGCTTTAAAGTCAATAAATATTTCAGGTCCATTCAAAGCAGTAAGATCAAATGTCGCACTTCCATCAGACCCAGTTCTAATAGTTTGAACGCTTGTAGTTGCATTTGCATTTGGGAAAATTTCAACTGTAGCTCCTGAAATTGAACCGTCATTTCCATCATCTACAAATATTTTAACTTGAATTTCTTCATTTACTGGTATTGGCTCCTGTAATCCGCTAGTAAAAATGGTTAATTTCGTGGAGGTGGTAACTGCTTTTGCTACAACTTCAGATCCAACAACTCCCCTTGCACTTACAGAAACAATAGATGATCCAATTGTTGATTTGGTCGTAATTGGAAACTCTGCAAATGACTCACCTTTTTTAATTATTACATCTTGAGGTGTTTGAATTAGGCCATCATTAGATGAGCTAATTTTTACTTTAATATCTTTAAAAGAAGAAATCGGACCCCCATCAAGATCAACTAGTTGGACCATTCCAACATGATCTTTGTTGCTTATATTTAGACCGTCTATTGGTAAAAATACCTGGACCTTGGAGGATAATTGTGTTTGAAACAGCTCAGTGGATTCTAAATCTAGATTAGCATCCTCCCCAATAGGACTTACCTTAAGGACAACTGATCCCCCATTAACTAGCGAGAAGGATTCACTTTGTAATGCCATTTTAGAAAAAGAACTCCCCTTTTCAAGACCAATAATTCCATTCGAAGGGGTAATCAAGTATTTTTTGTCAGTCTCAAGTGTTCTAGGTCTGTCACTTGCATCAAGTGAAACTAGGAAGATTTCAAAAGAACCATCACGGTTAATTAGAACAGAGTCTTCTCCAGTAGGAGAAAAGATCTTAATTTGTTTTTGTTCAAGAGAGTTTACAACTTCTGTTAGAAAAGACCCTGAACCAATTCCTTTAACATTAGCAGAAAGCAAAAACTTACCGCTTTTTTGTGTTGTCTCTACTTTGGCCACACCATAAGAATATGATGGACGAATAGTTCCAACGTCTGTGACAGTAGCAAGTGAGTCATCTTCAGATATCACATCCAAGTATTGAATTAATCCCGTTGAACGATAATCTTCATTTGCTTGGATTGGATACAGATTTCCATCTTTAAGATTATCTATAGTGTAAATTAGTACATT
>DATKYM010000069.1:0-2792 GCA_035528495.1 Nitrosopumilaceae archaeon | reverse complement strand
TTGGGAGTAATTCGAGCAACAAGAGAGAGTGGAAAAAATGTCAAAGTCATCGCCACAGAAACTCGACCTATCCAGCAAGGCTCAAGATTAACTGCATTTGAGCTAAAGCATGACGGATTTGATGTCAGTCTAATTCCAGATACAGCAGTAGGATATAGCATGGCAAATGGACTAGTCAACAAAGTAGTCGTAGGGGCAGACAGAATTGTAAGAACTGGACATGTCTTTAACAAGATTGGAACCTATCAAGTAGCGACTATGGCCAAACAACATGGCATTCCATTTTATGTAGCAGCACCATTATCTACGTTTGATATGAAAACTGATGCCAAAGATGTAGTTATTGAGATGCGTAAAGGATCAGAGGTTACAGGAATTGGGGATAAAAAGACAGCACCAGATGATATAGGCGTGATAAATCCGGCATTTGATATGACTCCACCTGAACTAATTACAGGAATTATTACAGAAAAAGGAGTGGTAAAACCGCCATATGAAGAATCTATTAAAAAATTATTTGAAGCTAACTAATAGAAAGTTTTTATTGATTTTCAAACTGCCAAATACAATATGAGTACTGTCTCTGCCTCTGCAATCGAAGAGTCTTTAAAATTATGTATGGATCCTGAAGTTCCCTTGAATATTGTAGAGATGGGCCTGATTTATGGAATTGATGTTACTGAAAATAATGATGTCAATATCAAAATGACAATGACCACTCAGGGATGTCCTCTTCATGAGACATTGGTGCAAGATGCAACAAGATATGTAAAAAAAGTTCCAGGGGTAAATAATGTCAAAGTAGACATTGTCTGGGAGCCTAAATGGTCAATGGATAAAATGTCAGAAGAAGCTAAAATTAAAATCAAAAACATGGGATCTGGATTGAATACTCCTGCTCCAATAAACTATGAGACTGCCCTACCTCAAGGGGTTGGAAAACTAGTTCAACAAGAGGATGGATCAATGGTTTTAGCTAATGAGCATGATCAAGGATTTATGGTAAACCAAGCTATAGTTGATTTTTGGAAGTCTTGCAATGGCCAACACAAAGTTACTGAATTAGTAGAATTGTTTGCACAACAGACTGGGTTGCAAAGAAAACAAGTAGAAAAAGAAGTAATGCAACTACTTCAACAACTCAGAGAGGGTGGTTTGATTGCAATTGCAGGTCAACCAGACACTCCAAACGTTGAATTTAAAAAATAATTCTAAAAGATATAGTTTGAATTTGCACCATCAAAATTAATTGTAACACCTGAAAGATATTTTATTTTATTCTCAACTATAGCTTTTATAAAACTTCCAATTTCTTCAGGTTCTCCCAATCTTCCCATAGGGAGAGATTTTTGGTATTCGTCAATATTCTCAATCAACTCTCTAGTTCTATCTGTATTAATCAGACCTGGTGCAATATTGATACAGCTAATATTTTTTTTAGCATAATCCTTGCTTAGAATTTTTAAAACCTCACTAAATGCTGCACGATAAGCAGAGGAAATAATTAATTTTGCATTAGGTTCTTTAATTACACTTGAACTAATCAAAAAAATGTATCCTCCTTCATTTATTTGGATTTTCTGAAGAATTAAACAAAACCCTAAGAACAATTGATTGTGATACTTGTTCCACTCATCTTCTGTAACATCAAAGAATTCCTTGGCTTTTGGACCACCAGTATTGAGAACTAGAATGTCTGTTTCTCTGTGAGCATCTAAAAATTTTTTTACAGAATCAAGATTTGAGGTATCAATATCTGCCTTAGAGGCTGTAAAAACATCACAATTTATAGATTTTAGAGAATCAGAAATTGCTTTTCCTATTCCCCTTGAGCCTCCAAGAACTATTGCTCTAGTCATACTGATTGATGTTAAATTTAGATAATTAAATTTCTTTAATTTCTGTAACTGTCGCTAGTACTGAATCCATCTTTACAATCGCTCTTTTTTCATCCCATCCAAGTGCAACATACCAATCACCTGCATCGTCATCATATTTTGTCTCTAGAGTCTTAATTTGATTTGGTATTGCACCATATTTTTTTACTATTCCTGAAATGGCTAATGCTATGGCATCTTTTTCAGTCTCTAGTCTTCTTTTCATTAATCCAATTCCAGGACTCATGAATCAAATTCACAAATTGTAATTATTATAGTTACTTGAAATGTGTATTTATTATAGGCATACTCTAAAGTAAAAAAAGATAATTAAATTGAAAATCTGGATCGATATTCTAACACCAAAACAACTAGTTTTTTTTGAACCATTAATTAAAAAATTAGGTAAAAATCACGAGTTACTTTGCACCTCAAGAGATTATGGAGAAGCAACTGAACTTGCTAAAATAAGAAAATTAAATGTCATGATAGTTGGACGATATGGTGGTGGAGAAAAAGCAGGAAAACTTCTTGCAAATATTAATCGAATGAGTTCCTTATTCAAAATAATTACAAAATTTAATCCTGAATTAACCATCAGTTTTTGTTCACCTGATGCATCTAGAATATCTTTTGGATTAGGAATACAACATGTAGCATTTTGTGATTCTCCTCATGCTGAAGCGGTAATGAAATTAACCTTACCATTAATTCAAAAATTACTAGTGCCGTGGATTATCCCAAAAAAAGAATTTGTAAAATATGGAATAGAGCCTAAAAATATTATTCCATATAGAGCAATTGATGCTGCAATTACAATAAAAAGACAATCGATAAAAAATCAGAATCTCTTTAAGAAATCTAAGAAAAAAAGAATTTTAATTCGTATGAACGAAGAACAGTCAGCTTATGGAT
>DATKYM010000068.1:0-3887 GCA_035528495.1 Nitrosopumilaceae archaeon | reverse complement strand
GTAGATAATGTCTATTTCTAGGTCTCAAATGCAACAACAAGTATCTACAGGAGGTAGAGCAATGAATAAAAAACTAAAACCTGTTCCACCAAAAAACAAAGGATTAAAAAAATTACCCACTAAAATAAGAAACAAAATGGGCTTTATGAAAAAAGGTGGTAAAGTAAAATAAATGTGTAAATGTAATGAAGATTACACTTGTATATGTGGACTTGAGTTAGAAGAAGATAATAAAAATGGGTAAATTATGTGCAAAAGGTAAAGCGGCCGCTAAGAGAAAATTCGATGTCTATCCTAGCGCATACGCAAATATGTACGCTAGTGCTGTTTGTTCAGGAAAAGTAAAACCTGGTGGAAAAACAAACAAAGATTCTCAAAAAAGAAAAAAAGTTTCTAACTACAATCAAGGAGGAATTGCCAAAGGTTGTGGTGGAATAATGGAAAATAAAAGAAAAGTAACAAAGAGATTTTAATGGCTAAAAACGGTCTACGTAAATGGGTCAAAGAAAAGTGGGTCGATATTGCTAATCCACGGTCCGACGGTTCGTATCCAGCGTGTGGTCGATCAGGTGAAGAGAAAAGAAAAAAATATCCTAAATGTGTTCCTATAGCCAAAGCAAGAGCCATGTCTAAAGGACAGAAAAGATCAGCAGTTAGTCGTAAACAAGAGGTCTCTAATAAAGGACCAAAACCTTCTATGGTTAAAACAATTGTCAAGAAAAAGAAAAGCTGAAGAAATAAAAAAAGACGTTATTCAATGGTCTAAAACGGTTTTAGAACCGATGAATAAACATTTAGGTTTTCCAGCATGTCCTTTTGCAGCTAAATGGAGAAAAGACGATAAATTACGAATTGAAGTTCGTATGGATAAATCTAAGTATGAAAAGCAATTAACTGATGTCATTAAATCTTGGAATAAGAAACAACACGATATTATTGTTTATTGTGACCCCTTTTGGGAGCAATATTCACCCGAACAGTTTCAAGAAAAAATAGATTTTTACAATAAGACCTATAATCGACGCGACGTGTATTTTATGGGCTTTCACCCTAAAACACCTGCTAATCCTGATAGTGAAGCTTTTCTTTGTGATCCCACCGAAGAACCTGTAGAACATTCTGGTTTAGAATATTCGATGATGTTAATACAGAAGTTTAAACAGCTCTATGAAGCAAGTTGCAAACTTCATAAGATAGGCTATTATGAGAAATGGCCAAAAGACTATTATGAAGAAGTAGTAGCTGAACGCCAACATATATATGAAAAACTTTTTAAAAAAGGAGTAAAACCATGATGAAAAAGAAACAAGTGTTAAAAAAACGTGGTGGTGGTATGATGAAGAAACGTGGTGGTGGTATGATGAAGAAAATGAAAAAAGGTGGAGAAGCCATTAGTCAACGTAAAAAATTAGCAATGGGAATGTAATTAATCATGGCTACATCAGGAACAACAGCTTTTAATTTAGACATTGATGATGTCATTGAAGACGCATATGAAAGATGTGGCCTTGAAACACGTTCTGGTTATGACCTAAACTCAGCACGTAGAAGTCTAAATATTTTATTTCAAGAATGGATGAATAGAGGAATACATCTTTGGAAAGTAGAAAATCAAACAACTAATTTAGTTGCTGGAACAACAACTTACACTGCTCCTAGTGATGCCAGTGATGTTTTAGAAATGACATTTAGAAGTGGAACAGGAACAAATACTATTGATACGACAATGTCAAAAATATCTCGATCAGAGTATCAAGCTATTCCTAATAAATTTTCTCAAGGTCAACCTACACAATATTATGTAGAGAGAAATTTGTCGAATGTAGTAGTTAATCTTTATCAAACACCTGACACTACTGGTACGCAAATCAATTACAACTATATTGGAAGAATAGAGGATGCTGGTTCTTATACTAATCAGCCTGACGCTCCTTTTAGATTTCTTCCTTGCATGGTGTCAGGATTAGCTTTTTATTTATCACAAAAGAAAAATCCTCAAATGACTCAAAGTTTAAAACTTTACTATGAGGATGAGTTACAAAGAGCTTTAACAGAAGACGGTCAGAGATCCTCGGTTCATATTGTTCCTCAAAACTATTATATAGGATCGTAAGATGGCTGTATTTGCTTCTGGTAAATATGCTCTAGCGATTTGTGATCGATGTGGTCAGCAATATAAATTTTTACAATTAAAAAAAGAATGGAATGGGTTACAAGTTTGCCCAGAATGTTATGAACCAAAACACCCTCAATTAAAGCCTAAAAATGATTCCGCTGATGCTCAAGCGTTGTCTTGGTCAAGACCTGCAAGAAAAGAACCCATTACTGTTTATGTTGGAGCCCCAGGAGACAGTGCTTTTGAGTCTAATGGAATGCAACCGTCAACAGAAAGCAAAAAGTTGATAATTACTACGAAAGTTGGTAATGTCACAGTGAGCACATCATGAATTATTCTGAACTTTTAACTAATGTAAGAAACTACACAGAAGTTGGATCTGAAGTATTATCAGACTCAATTATTAATATTTTTATTGAAAATATTGAAAATAGAATTCAAAGAGAAATAGACATTGATGCTTTTCGAAAATTTCAATTCTCTAGTTTTACTATAGGAAGTCCTTTTATCACCATGCCTGATGATTTTGCTTTTGAGCGTGCTGTTCAAATAAAAGATCAAATAACAGGCGATCGAACATGGTTAGAACAAAGAGACACAACATTTATTGATGAATATAATAAAGATCGTTCCGATACAGGAACCCCTAAATACTACGCAAACTGGGATCAGAATACGATGATATTCGCTCCTACACCCGATGCAGCTTACGAAATTGAATTATGGTATAACAAAACACCTGATCATTTATCTAGTTCCAACACAAATACTTGGTTATCTACTAACGCTCCAGAAATACTTATATATGGAGTAACAGCGGAAGCTTTTTCCTACTTGAAAAATCCTCCATATGTGCAATTATACGAACAAAAGTATGCTCAAGCAGTGCAAAATTTAGCACAAACTCAAATGGGCAGAAAACGTAGGGATGAGTATGGAAATGGTGTCTTACGAATTCCCATGAAATCGGTAACACCATAACGGAGATAAACAAAGATGGCAATTACACAAGCAGTCTGTGATAGTTTTAAAGTTGAACTATTAGAAGGCGAACACGATTTTCGTGCTTCTGGTGGTGATGCTTTTAAATTAGCTCTGTACGACGCTTCAGCAACATTAAGTAATACTACTACTGCATATACAACTTCTAACGAAGTGAGTGCTTCAGGAACATATTCCGCAGGTGGTGGTGCCTTAACAAACTCTGGTGCTGCAGGTACAGGTGCAACAGCATTTATTGATTTCAGTGATTTAAGTTTTACCAGTGCTACAATTTCAGCACAAGCAGCCGTTATCTATAACTCCAATGCTTCTGCAACAACAAATACAAATGCAGCAGTAATGGTTTTAGATTTCGGTGCAGTAAAAACTTCAACATCAGGAACTTTTACAATTCAATTCCCAACAGCTGACGCTTCAAACGCAATCCTAAGAATATCCTAAGGAGTAGTTCGTGGCATTTGTTGTAGCGGATAGAGTTAAAGAGACCAGTACAACAACTGGAACAGGCAATTTTACATTAGCAGGAGCTGAGGACGGCTTTCGAGCTTTTAGTGCAGCCATCGGCACTAGCAACTCAACCTTCTATTGTATATCTCTTCAAGGTGGAACCGAATATGAAGTCGGTGTGGGTACTTTAACTGGAAGCACAACATTTCAAAGAGATGCAGTTCTTACTTCCTCGAACTCTAATAATCTTGTAAACTTTAGTGCAGGGACTAAGGATGTGTTCTGCACACAACCAGCGGAACAACCGCATGACGCAACAATG
>DATKYM010000067.1:0-23015 GCA_035528495.1 Nitrosopumilaceae archaeon | reverse complement strand
ACCTTTCCAACATGTCTTCCAAAAAGTACATCTACAATGTTGGGTGCTTTTTGAGATAAGATATTTTCTAACCCTTGTTTTGCAATATTATTAATGTCCATAATCTGTCTCCTTGATCTTCATTTTTTAAAAAACTTTTGGGTCATCTTTCAAAATTAACCTACAATCCAGTGTTTAAAGGAATCATTTTTTTTAAAGTCGATAAACTCGTTAACACTTCACTTAGATGCAAACGATATACTCAAAGATCATAGTTTTAGATTTGTTTATACTCAAAAGATACCAGTAAAGAGGTTGGGTAGAACCTAAAACGTATATCTAAAAATTAACTTTTAGGACTTGTCGGTGTTGGAGTATATCTGGTAAAGTTTAGAGCAAATAGAGACTAGATTTTCTATATTCTAAAATAAAGAACATCTAGTCTAGTTCCAAACCACAGAATGGTATTAAGCTAACAATTTAACAAAATACTATTGGTTTTTAATAATGCGCAGAAACTTTTAGCTGGAACTTTAGCTCTAGTACTTGTGGCAGGAATGACTAGTCCGGCATTCGCTGCTTCGACAGAGCACATAACAAATGGTGACTTTGAAACTGGAACTTTTGCCGGTTGGACAATCGTTGAGGTTGGAGAAGGAAACTGGTTTATCAATGATGGAACTTTTGATCCACCTAGTCCTTTGGATCCTATCGCCCCTATATCGGGACAGTTTGATGCAATGTCAGCTCAAGATGAACCAAGCATTAACATCCTCAGTGAACCATTTACGGTTCCAACAGGAATCTCATCTGCAAATGTTAGTTGGGATGACAGGATTTTCAATTTTGCAGGCGTTGAATCAAATGTCTTTGAGGATCCAAACCAAGAGGCTAGAGTTGAAATACTCAATTCGGATGGAACTACAGTTTTAGATACAATTTGGTCAACTAATCCTGGAGATCCAGACATACAGCCAGGTCCAAATCCTCGTTCATTTGATATTACTACAACTTTACAAGGCCTTGAGGGTCAAACAGTTCGATTAAGTTTTACAGAAGAAGATGATGTAAATTATTTCAATTTTATTGTAGACAACATTAGCCTTACTACCGATACTGATAATCCAGTAGCAGGAGAACTCCTCTCAATCAATACATCAGCACTAGTAATTGGCGGACTATCAAGTATGATGTGGATGATACCAGCAGTTGCAGGAATTGCCGGTGCAGGAATTTATTTTGTAAAGTTTAGAGCAAATAGAAATTAATTTTAGAAATTATTTTTTAAACATTATCCAGACTCTAGTTCCTACAAAAATTCCCACTGAAAGAACTATCAATATTGAGACAATCACCTGACCCTCATCCATGTTTAGAAATTAATTTCATTTGAATTAATTATTTTCCAACAAATCATACTACGTCATACCGCTAGTAATAACCAACTTTTTACGCATGAAAAGGATGCTTCTCTTTTTACTGACATTCGATAAACTCGTTAACACTTCAAGTAATTATTTACATAAAGAAAATTGCATACAACTAATTTTGATAAAGTACATTATGATTTGAAAATAAAAAGAAGAGAGAATTAATCTCTGTTTGCTCTAGTCTTTACCAAGTAAATTCCAGTGCCTGCAATACCTACAATCATTGGAATCATCCATACTGCACTTGATGCTAATCCTGCAATTACTAGTGCTGATGAATCAATTGACATTAGTTCACCTGCTACTGGAGATGGTTGACCACCACATGCCTCAATGATTGCAACTATTGCTTGTGCAGTATTTACACCATCTGATGTGAATGAGTATATACCACCACTATTGTCTGCATCTGCTTTAAGAACACTTTTTGTTAGAGCATCCTCAACGTTTGCAACATAAACATCAGATACAAAGATGTTTGGTACATGGTTAGCTGCATCTGTTCCCAATTGGGCCATTTCAACATCGTCCACACCTGGTTCAAATAGGTCATTTGCCCCACCTGGTAAATCATCGGTGATAACTACGAGAATGTTGGTATTACCTGCCCATGGGGCATCAAATCCATTAGTGTTTTCAATTGCATATCGTTTTGCGACATTTGATGCTTCATCAGGACCGCCACCAAATGGGGCTTCTGTTGTCAATCCCGCAAGAGTTGTCTCAACTGTAGCTGGGTTTGTGTCAAGGTCATGAATAACCGTTGCAAAGTCAGCACCAATATCACCATTGAAGGTAATTAATCCGAGTCTTGCAGTATTTACATCTGCCAAATTTGCATCGGCTATAATTGTTGGAAGATTTGCAACAACGTTTCCAATTGCTCCACCCATGCTTCCGGTAGTATCAATTGCAAAGGTCAAATCGACTTCACCACATTGTCCCTTTACGATATTTCCTTCAACAGCAAAATTTCCTGAATTTACAATACTTGATTGAGCATTTACTGATGCTCTATCAATTGCAAGACCAGGTGTGCTTTGGGCAAATGCTGGACTAGTCATACCTGCGACAAGAACCAGAGCTAAAGCTCCTGTCAAAAGTTTTTGTGTGTTTTTAATTGTCATTGTAAATTTATTGTAAATTTTTCATATTAAACTTAGGATTGGGAATACCATGTTTTGATACCTGTTTTTAAAATCTAAAAAGAATCCTACCATCGTTGTACATTAGTCCATGTGGAAAAATCTCGCACAAAAAGGAGTGTGTATTTTTACTGACAGTCAAAAAATTATTAACACCTCAATTGATTGTTTACATAAAGAAAATTGTATACAACTTATTTTGATAAAGAAGTTTATGGAAACCTAAATGATTTTTAATGTTGAAAAATACCTGCTTCGATTATTCTTCAACTATGAACAAACCTATCATTCCTGCATCCGCATGGCTTACTACATGGCAATGATACAACCACATTGCAGGCTTGTCTGGGGTAACAATGAATGATTCCAGTGTTCCTTGAACTAGGGGCACAGTTGTTCCCTGAATGTTTGTTCCTCTTTGAACTGCAGAGGATGTCATTTTTAATCCGTGTAAATGAAATGAATGTATTACATCTCCAAGGTTTATCACATGAAATTCAACAGTTTCTCCAACCTTGGCCTTGAATACAGGCATTGTGTAATTGAACTGTGCTGCAACCCCTTCGATTCCCTGCTCTTCAAATATTTTGCTTAAAGCCTGCTCGCCACCAGGCATTCCTTTACCATTCATTATGAAGTATGGCGTTGGACCTGGAGCAGTTCTCTCAACATCAAATCCTATCTCTCCCATTACGATAACTACATCTCTATCGACATAGGTTCGTGGTGGATCTCTTTCAACTAGAATTGCCCCATACAGACCTTGAAGAATATGATCTTTGATTCCATGCCCTTCAGATGATGCATGATCATGGAAGAAGGTGGTTCCGTAAGTATCCATGTTGTACTCGTATGTCCATTCTCCTCCGGGAGGAATCATCGAACCAGCACCTATACCTGTGAGCACATTGACTGGAGAGCCATCATGTTTCATATCATAATCTGTAAAGTGGGCATGAAAGCTGTGAGTAAGATTGTGATTGTTAATAACTCTGACACGTAATAGTTCGCCCTGATTTGCTTTAAGAGTTGGTGCTGGAACTGTTCCGTTGAAAGTCCATGCATGCCATATTGCATTGTCTGATACTTGAATGTCAGTCGCATCAATAATTAGCGTATATTCTCGAATTTTTTGTTCTTCTGCATCAGCTATCTGGGTATGTGGTTTCTCAGAAACCTGCTGTGTTTGAGATACTTGGTCAGGTAAAATTTGATTATCATTTATCATTACTACTGCTAATATTGCAATTAATATTGGAACTGCTACTAGTCCATATTTTAATTCCATATTTTTTTATGAAAAATTACTCAATTAAACTTGGGCACTTTTCCTATGTTTAGTAATAAGGGATTGATTATTATTGTATCAGCGAAAAAAAATGTCAAAATACAATTTTGGAACTAATTTGGGAATGAATTTAAAAGTGATTTTTGCTTAGATTAACTATGAGCAAAACTGAAAACATATCCAAAACCACGTTAGAAAAAATATCCGTTTGCGATATCATGAAAACTAACACATCTAAAGTCATCCAAAAATTAGAGTCACAAATACCCTCTCAATTTCAACAATATTCTGATCTTTATACGTCATATCTCCACACAATTGATGATGTGTACGGTGCTTGCTATATTTCTGAAAAAGAGTTTTTTGACAACTTAAATCTTGATCAAGGGATTTTAAAATCCATTCAAGACTATTCTCAAACTATGACGGATGCCTACATGGATCAGATTGCTCTATATGCAAAGTACAGGCAAGATGTAGTCCAGATGCAAAACTCCTCTCTAAAAGTATATGATAATTTTTTACATACTCTAATGGATGCCTATTCAAAAACTCTTTCTCAATTTAATAATATTGTCAATTCATCTAAATCTGAATCAAAATAATTTTGTCTTGTCATGTACGAAAAATCTTTCGATTTAAAATCAGGTTTAAGGTTTAATGCCTGTTTTTGCTGAATAATATTCTAGCAATCCTGACATTTCGTATTCCAAGGCTTGTTGATATTGTGAATCTGATCTGATTTTAAACGATTCATCTCCTGTTTTCATCCACTCTATGTATTGTAGGTCGCTATCTAATTGTGTTTGAGATGATAATTTTAACAAATCTACTGCAGATTGAAAAGATTCTGGCGCTACTAGTGTATTGTATTGAGAAAGAGTAACTTTAAAGTCTTTAACATGTTTTTCATAATGTTCAAACAATTCTTCTTCAGTTATCCCTCCTTCTTCTAATTGTGTTTTTTTTGAATAAAATTGCGTTTGTAATTCTTTTACCTCTGTTTGTATTTTTTCTAAGTTAGTTCCAAACTGAAAGCCTTTTTGCTTGGTTTGTTCTGCTGAATAATTATAACTTATAATTCCAGATATTATTGCTACAACAATTACCAAAATAATGATATTTTGTTTCTTTTTCTTTTTCAAAACTATTCTGTATTAATTAAAATTTAAAGTGATATTAAATTACTTTTCATTTCAAAAAATAATTCTTAATCGGTATATTCTCCGTCCTGATCTAGCTTTAATTCGATGGTCATTAAAGTTCCGCTGATAAAGGAATCATTTCTAATTGTTCTAACCCTTGCCACATCAAGATGATAAGGCCAAATCTCAACTACGATTGCGCCTATTTGGACATTTTCTGGTGCATCTGTTAAAATAATATCTTCTTTTTTTATACCATACATTTCTAATGTGTGAATTGAATGGTCAACTAATGGTTGCGGGTTATTGTGATTAATAGCCCAGACTGGTTTTTCATAGTCTATTTTTTCCAATTTGAATAAGACGGAAATTTACTCCTATAACAATTATTCGGGATTGATAACATTTAATGTCATTGTACTTACCACACGTGATAACTTTCGTATCGATGATATTGCCTTTGCAAACTCATCTCGATTTTCTGTGCGAATTTCTGCTATTACATCATATGCGCCAAAGGTGAGGTGAGCGTTACTAATATTTGACATTTGTTTTAATTCATCTACAATGTATTCTTCTGCCCCTAAATCACAATTTAATAAAATGAATCCAATGTGCATTACTTTATCTTAATTTAATTAGAATTTACAGGTCTTTAAGCTTTACATTACCATTTACTTTGTCCGCCATATCGGTTCTGACCCCCACCACGGTTATCGTATCTTTTCTTGTCTCTTCCTCTATCATCTGAACCGCCACTACTCCTACTTGATCTTCCATATCCTCCTGAGCGAGAACCTCGAGAATAACTTGATCCACCAGACCCTCCGTATCGTCTAGATGGAATCTGTCTTTTTAATGGGTCTGGAATTCTAATCTCTATTCCCATCTCTTTGTTCAAATCTTTCAAATCTGTTTTTATTTGTCGTTTAATTAAATTCCAATCCCCGACAGACGAGTATGATACAAATGTTATTGCTCGTCCTTTTAGCCCGGCCCTGGCGGTTCTCCCTATTCTGTGGAAATAAACCATGTCTTGATTTGGCACATCGTAATTAATTACTAGTTCCACTCGTGGGACGTCTATTCCTCTTGATGCAACATCAGTTGCAACAAGAATATCTGCTTTGCCAGATCTGAACTTTCCCATTGCTTGTTCTCTTCTATGTTGAGACATGTCTCCCTCAATTGCCACTGCATCATATTTTTCCTGGTGTAGATACTTTGCAACATCTCTAGTTCTATATTTTGTTGAACAAAACACTATGATTTGGCCCTTTACGGGTTTTATGAAATCAATTAAATAATTAAATTTGTCTCGGTCTTTAATCACTAGATATCCTTGATCTATTCCCTCACCGCTAAGATCATCTGCATCCAAAAGGAACTGTTTAGGATTTTTTAAATATTCTTCAGATAGTCTAAGAATTTCAGTAGGCATTGTTGCAGAATACAATGACATGGTTCGCTCCTCTGGAGTCAAATCAAGGATAAACTGAATATCGTCGATAAATCCCATATCTAACATGGTATCTGCTTCATCTAACACCACATGTGAAACATTTCCTAATTCAATTGAACCACGTTTGAGATGGTCAATTAGTCTACCTGGGGTCGCCACAATAATTTCTACTCCACGATCAAGGGCATCTAGTTGAATTCCCATTCCCTGACCTCCGTATACAGTAGCAGTCTTAATTCCAGTGTATTTTGCGAATTTTTTTACTTCACCTGCTATTTGTATTGCAAGTTCCCTTGTTGGAGCTATTATCATTGCCTGGATTCCTTTTCTTGGAGTTACTTGTTGTAGAATTGCCAATGCAAATGCAGCAGTTTTACCAGAACCTGTATGTGCTTGTCCTATTACATCACGATTAGATAACAAAACAGGGATACATGCTTCTTGTATTGGAAACACATCTTCAAAACCCATCTCGTCTAATGCTTTAGTAATTTCATCTTTAAGTCCTAATTCTTTAAATTTTGTCATTTTTTTTCTCTTAAGCAATGACGAAAAAGCTCATTGCCCTCGTCATTATTCCGATATTTGCAAAACTCAATTTAGGTCTAATAAACGCTTGTTATCCTTTAGGTTTCTAATTGAGCATCAATTACTCTTTGGAATGAATCAAAGGGTTGAGCTCCATTTATTTTTACAAAACCAATTTGATCATTTCCTATAAAGAAACCTGGAGTTCCTGTAACATCATAAGCTCGACCATCACTTAGGTCTCCTTGGACTTCTTCAAGATATTTTCCAGTATCAAGACATGAATCAAATTGTTCTTGTTCTAAACCTATTTCGGTTGCATATTGACTAAATTTTACAATTACTGCATTACTGTCCAACCTACTCCAATCACTTTGTTTTTCAAATAATGTGTCATGATAATCCCAGTATTTTCCTTGTTCGTTAGCACATTCAGCTGCAACAGCTGCTGGCAGTGCATTGGGATGAATACTTGGAATTGGAAAATCTCTGTATACTAGATTTACTTTTCCTGCATCAATGTATTCTTCGAGAAGTGAAGGTAGTGTTTGAACGTGGAATCTTGCACAAAATGGACATTGAAAATCAGAAAATTCTACAATCGTAATTGGGGCATTCGGATCTCCCCTCATTGGGTCGTCATCTATTGAAATTTTTAATGGTTGGGAAGGTTGTGATGGTAGTTGCTGTGTATTTACCATCTTTGATTCTAATTCTGAAATTGCCTCGGCTAATTCTGTTTTTGTGACTAACTCTGAATCTGGATTTGAAAAATAGGATCCTGAAAAATATCCTGCAATACCTACTACTATCATTAAAATAATAATTAATTTAATTGGTTCTGATTTCTCTTTTTGTATTTTTTTATCAGGTATTTCTGAAATATCGTCCTTTACTTCATTTTCCATTATGTCTTCAGAGGGTGCTTTCTCCGGGGAATGATTATCTTCAGAATCCATCTTTCATTTATGGTTTTTATTGTATACTTATTTCTATTGCCAACCCAGTTAAACCCTAGACTAAGTTCTAGGGTCAAAAATTAGATAAATTATCGAAAACAAACCAAACAAAAAATTGTGAGTAATTTTTAAAATAAAAAAAGCCAATGATGGGATCTGAACCCACGACCTTTCGATTACAAGTCGAATGCTCTAGCCAGACTGAGCTACATTGGCACAAAATCAAATAAAAAATTTGAAGGTTTAAAATGTTACCTGACCTCCATTTTGGACATGTTTTATTTTGTAAACTTAATAATTTGCTATTTTATTTGACATTCAATTTATAATGTTGCCTATAAATGAAAAATTTGTAAATGAAATACGTCAATCCCCTTCGGCTCAAGGTCCTAATGATGATGTTCTTTGGGACCGGTATTCTCGGGATTGTGATTGGATTGACTATTGCACCTGCCATGTCCTCAGATTCCTCATTAATGATTACCTTTATGGGTGTAATCAATTTGTGCTTGGGGGCATTTTTTGGATGGGTTTTTCTCACTCAACAACCAGGAGTCCAAGACCCCAGAAAAAGGAAACCTAAAAAAAAATAATTGATGTGCATTTTAAATTAAATTCATTATTTACTTGATTTCTAAAATATCTTCCAGTTATTGGAATTTGGAGTCATTGCACTTGAAATTAAATTATTTGAGAATTTATAGATCCTCAAAGTTTAAGACAATTTGTTTAAAGTATAAATAATAACCTACAGCATCAAGGAAAGAATTGCTAGATTTAGTTGCAAAAAAATTGTTCCTAACAAAGGGAAAAGGAGTTCATGAAGATCGTCTCACAAGCTTTGAATTTGCCCTAAGAGACGCGGGTATTGCTGGAACTAATCTTGTTTTAATATCAAGTATTTTTCCACCACAGGCAAAGTTAGTATCTAGAACTGAAGGGTTGAAGCAAATTAAACCTGGACAGATTTTATTTACGATTTATTCTAAAAACCAAACAAACGAGCCACATAGAGTGTGTTCTGCCTCTGTGGGGATTGCTAGACCCAAGGATCCAAATAGATACGGGTATCTTTCCGAATACGAATCATTTGGGCAAAACCAAAATCAGGCAGGTGATTACGCTGAAGATATTGCTGCTCAAATGTTGGCCTCCTCCCTTGGTATACCTTTTGATATTGACAAAAGCTGGGATGAAAAAAGACAACAATGGACGATATCTGGTCAGATTTACAAAACACAAAACATTACCCAAAGCACCAAAGGAAATACAGATGGCAAATGGACCACTGTTTTTGCCGCAGCAGTGTTGTTACTTTAATTATTTTTTATAACCTTTAAGAAAAAACACGGCTGCCCCAATTCCGCCGATTATTATTATTACTAAAATAATTAATGACTCGTCAAACTTTGGATCAACAGTTTTTACTTCATCTCCTTCTAAAGAAAAAGCCAAGTCACTAGCGAAGACAGATTTTTCCTGGCCGAAAATATATTTCCCTTGAATCCTTTCTCCTTTCTCAGGATCAAAAATCCATCCTTTTTTGGTAATTTCAATAGGGATCTTTTCGCCATCAATAATCTGCGTGGGTATTGTTTTTCCTCTTACATTTGATATGCTAGTAGATTCTTCTGATAGTATAACAATTTGAAAGATTGAATTTAAAGGATAAAATCCTGATGAAAAATATTCTGATCGTTTTAATTCATCTGTTCCCAAAAATTCCAAAGGTGTTAATTCTGTTAGATTTGATGCAGCTTGAGGATAATCTACGGATAATTTCAGCTGGAGAAGTGAGTTATTTTTAAAAGGTATGATGGAAAATGTTACTTTTGCCTTATCTTCCAATGATAAATTCTTTGCAGTATCATAAAATCCTCCAAAATCTCTGATTTCCTTGGGGATTAAAATTGCTGAAATTTTCTCATACATGGAACCAGTATCTTCCATAGGCATAGTGTAAACCGCAGACACTGTCCCCCGTCCTGAAACTGATCCTGAAGTTTCTAAAATTTTATTTACTTCATCATCACTATGAAGAAAAATTGAATGAAATTTGGCATTAGTATCAAAGGCTTCATTTATCTCATCAATGAATAGTTTGGCTATTTCTTTTGTGGATTCTTGAATTTCTATAATACCTTTATCTGAAGAATCTCGTTTTACATTAATTATGATACACGACTCATCTACAACTCCTAAGATGCATTGTTTTTGATTTGTTATCACCACAGAAGTAATTTTCCCATTTTCACGGATATTTTTTTCAAGCTCCGAGGGAATTTTTATTTCTTGAATGCTTGTAGTTTGAAGAGTAATTGACGCTGTGACATTTTGTGATCTGCTTTTATCTACTATCACTTGAGCTGTTTCTTGAAAAGTTGCTAAGCTGGCATCTTGTGAGTATGCATAATTTAATGTAATTGCAAAAAATCCCACTAATGCTAGTAAGACAATTATTTTTTGCATAGGGTGCCTCTCTTGTATAGAATTTATTAAATTTACTCCTTTTTGATGATAAGGCAATTACTTTCCTCTGACTTTGAACGAAAATTTATTGGTTATTTTGCCATAATTAATTATCTTTTAACTAATATTGTATTTTTAAAATTAATCATACTATGGCATTAATAGAATTTCTTGTGGATATTTTCCAGAATCCTATTTTTTCAATAGTTGGAATTTTGACTGCGTTTGGAATTGGATTATTACAAGGAATAATTTTGGGTAGGGCAATTTTAGTTAGATTTCCTAGGTTACAAAATAATGTTAAAAAGGTCTCAATCTCTTTGTTTGTGATATTTCTTGCAAATGCAATTTTGAGTGTCCCTCGTTTTGCGTCTCCTGAGAAAATTGATTTTTCATCTATTTCTCATGCTACTAGTAATGGTGAAGTTGCATCGATTATTTTTTTAATTTTTGGAATAAACACCGGCTTTTTGGCAGTACTGGCAATATCTGTAACTCTAATGAGTCTGGTTGTGTTAAAACTTACCAATCTTCACGGATATGCAAAAGGATTTGTTTTCTTTTTTAGCTTGTTAATCTTAGTATTAACGGGATTAAGTAGATTCACTGATTTAACTCCCAGTTCATTTGAAGTTCTTTTGTATTTTCTTTATCAACTTGGCCTTACGATTGGAATTTTGGCAGGCACAGTTCGAAAGATAAAATCCAAACCCCTTGATTGGAAATAATTTATTTTCAAACGTTTAAATCGCCTGAACTTGTTTTTTATAATGACATCGAATTCAAACCGTTCGGGGAACAAGCTGGCAGCCCATGCGTTGGGCTGTCAGCCCCATTAATTATAAAATTTAGTTGAGAGATTCTAACTCTTTTACCTGAGTTTTAATGTAATCAAAGCCCTCTTGCCAAAATTTTGATGACCCTATATCTAGTCCATACTCTTTTAGCAAAATTTCTGGTTTTTGTGAACCTCCAGCTGAAAGTATGCTAAGATATGATGGGACAAAGTCGTTCCCTTCTTTCTTATATCTTTGAAATAATGACAATGCTAGCAAATTTCCAAAAGAATATGCATAGCAGTAAAATGGTGTATGGTAGAAATGTGGAATATAACTCCATTCGATTGCAAAATCGTCTGAAACATTAACTGCATTTCCAAATTGTTCTTTTAAATTTTTTAAATATCCTTTTGAAATCTCATCAATAGTTGTACCTTGACCAATTTGTGCATGGGCATCTTTTTCAAAAATCGTAAAAAATGACTGTCTCATAATTGTTGCATACAGATCATCTATTTTCTCTGAAAGCATAACCTTCTTCTCATTACTAGTAATTTTATTTGAAATATTATCATAAAGTAGCAGTTCTGAAAAAGTGGATGCAGTCTCAGCTAGCGGCAATGGTGCATCTTGTACTAGGATAGATCTATCTTGTGCAGCCTGGCTATGGACGGCGTGGCCTAACTCATGAGCTAAGGTAAACACATCTCTAGATTTTCCCGTAAAATTAACTAAAACAAAAGGAGTAATTTTTGGATTAAGAGTACTGCAAAAGGCTCCATCTCGTTTTCCAACTCTGATGGAGGAATCCACGTGGTTTTGATCAAACACTTTTCTGGCAAATTTTTCCAGCTGGGGGCTAAATTTACCCAATGAATCAAAAACAAGTTTTACTGATTTTTCATACGAATAATTTTTTTCTTTAATCTTTGAAGATGAAGGTGCATATAGGTCATATCTTCGAAGTTTTTTCATGTTTAACATTTTAGCTTTTTGAATAAAGAATTTTTGAAATACAGGAGCATTTTTTCTGCAAACTTGCAATAAAGATTCTATTGTTTTATCATCTACATCATTCCCAATATTTCTCATTGATATTGGGCTTTTGTATTTTCTAATATCTACTCCCTCCTGCTTCCAGTTAAGAACAATATTTTGATAAATTTCCCCTACTACCCCTTTATTTTCAAAATATTTTGTAAGGAGAGTTTTGTATGCTTCTTCTCTGGTTTTTGCACTTGTACTTCTAACGTAATTTGTTAATTCTTCTCGGGTAAGTTTTTTTGTTCTATTTCCAATCTTCATTTTATATTCAAAAGCATTTGTAATCTTGTCATACAATTTTACAAGAGCAGTAATTCCTGTAACATCAAGTGTGTTGATTATTCGTTCTTCAGCTTCAGAGAGTGAATATTTTGCAACTAGTCTTTTGTGTTTTAGGTATCCTGAAAGTTCTCCTGAATCTTTTATTAGTCTAGCAGAATTTCTGTCATCTAATTGTGTTTTCCACCATAAATCAAAAAATAAAACTTGGTTGGAAATTTCTGAACCTAGTTTGGTAATCATTGTCAATAATGATGTTGCTTCATCTGATTGTGTGTTAGCTGAATAGGATAATGATGCATATCCGCCAATTAGACTCATTTTTTCAGAAATTATTTCGACGTCCTGGATTATGCTCATGAACTTTTTTGAGGACATTTTGGGATCAAGTTTTAATTTTATTCTTTCGAATTTTGTGGATAATAATTGAATTTCTTTAATTTGTTTTTGAAATTCCGGACTTTTGGGACTTTTGGCAATTTCTGACAGATCCCATCCTCCAAGTTGATATTCTGACATCTATTTTGGCTTTTTTCTAACTATTAAAAAATCAATACATTCAGGAGAACAATTAGTAAATTCAGATACCAGATAAATAATCCATCAATTGTAAAGACTCATCTCCCCACTGATTTGGTTAATTGACTGGTTCGAGATAAATTCTAGACTTAGTAGTACTGCTCATGAATAAAGCACCATTTCCATGATTTATCCGGAATGGCCTGCATAACAGGATGCCCTGTTTCTTTGAAATGCTTTGTAGCGTGTTGTCCTACTGATGAATCACAACAACCTACATGACCGCAAGTCAAACACATTCGAACTGCAACTGTTGGCATTTGGTCTTTTTTACATTCTCCACATTCTGGAATTTTTGATGCAATATTTTTCTCTTGAGAAAAATGTTCACAGGGATTCATATCATATTCTAACTTTCTTTCCGGGCAATCTAGTACTTTTTTAGAGTGTCTTTGTATCTTTTAATGGATTCAATTATGACTTGTTTTGCTTGTTTAGATGATTCCCATCCAATAATTTCGACTTTTTTCCCCTCTAAATCTTTGTACACTTGAAAAAAATGTGCTATTTCAGATCTACTGTGGTCCTCTACTTTGTCAATGTCTGTAGTGTGAAGGTATCGTGGATCATTTGTTGCCACACAAATTATTTTGTCATCTGCTTCTCCATCATCTTTCATCCTGAGAAGTCCTATTGGTCTTGCCTCGATCAGAATACCAGGATAAGTAGCATTTGTGACTAAGACAAGTGCATCAAGGGGATCACCATCTTCTGATAATGTTTGAGGAATAAGACCATAGTCTCCTGGGTAATGAAATGGAGAGAATAAAACCCTGTCCAATTTTATCATGTTGTGTTTTTTGTCATATTCATACTTGTTCATCGAACCTTTTGGGATTTCTACTACCACATTTACAATATCAGGAATATCTATTCCAGTTTCAATATCATGCCAAAAGTTTTTACTCATCCTCTTATCTGTAGCGATAAATTCTCATTATATTAATCGTGGCTACTTTTGGAAGATTTTTAAAAATGGATAAATGGTTTTATTCTAATTTTCTATGAATCAGTATGGCAAAAATTGTTGTCATTGTGGGATCTGTAAGATCAGAGAGGCAAGGAATCAAGGTTGCAAACTGGATTGTAAAAAAACTTGAAGAACGAAATCACAAAGTATACCTGGTTGACCCTCTAAAGTTACAACTCCCTCTTTTAGATAAAATGTACAAAGAGATGAAGACTCCCTCAGAAAATTTACAAAAACTCTACACAGTCATTAAAGAAGCAGATGGCTATATTCCAGTAACTCCAGAGTATAATCATAGCACTTCTTCTGCAATGAAAAATACTTTGGATTATTTTTTAGAAGAATATTTTTTTAAACCCTCAGGTATTGTTTCATACTCGGCTGGATCATTTGGAGGAATACTTGCAGGGAATCATCTCCGACAAGTACTAGCAGAAATGGGTTCTACTGCAATTCCATCTCAAATACCGATACCTAAAGTCCAAGATGTTTTTGCAGATGATGGTGAATTACTTGATAAAAACTATGAGCGAAGATTTGAAAGATTCTTTGATGAATTTGAATGGTATGTTGCTGCCTTTTATGAACAAAGAAAGAAGGGAACTCCTTACTAGATTGTCTCAAGGTTATTTGGTATTACCCTGAATATGCTTACCGTATAATCTCCTTGGAAGATGTTTATCACCTCGCCAGTGTCATTATCCACATTTCTAACGCGGAATTTGTACTCAAATGAGCCATCTCCTTTAACATCTACTTGTGCAAAATGAACTGGATCCTCACCTTTGAATATTTGAATTATCACCGGATGTCTCTCAGCAGATTCTGAAGCTTGTCCTCTTACTGAACCCCATGGAAATGTATTGTCTTCAGGAATATTCATTGAGACAATAGTTTTTTTGATACTGATCTCATTATTTATCGGAGTTATTGTTGTACTGTTCTCAGCAGTTGCAGTATCTGGATTAAGCCCAATCAATAATGCTAAGGCTAGAAGTGTTGCCATTGCAAAATATTTGATTTTCATCTCATATTATATTGAAAAAATGAGTTTAAAAAACTTATTACCAATTTCTCCACATGGCACAAATATCCAATTTCTGCTTTCCAATATTTCAATTTATCATCAAAATCCATAAGCAGAAATCATCATTTGAGTTTTAAGGCCGATAAGAGTAGTTGCAATATGAGAAGCGTAAAGGATATTATGAAAAAACCCATTGTAATTGATCAGTCCTCCTCATTTTCTCATGCGATGCACAAGTTTCTTAAACACAAGATCAGTCGTCTGTTAACAACAAATAATGACGGAAAAATAATTGGAATTATCACGGAAAAAGACATTGGAGATTTTCTTCTTTCTAACAACACTGAAAAAAATCTTGACGATATTTTAATTTCTGAGATTTCACATCCACTAATTGAGGTGAGTGAGTCAACGCCAATTGAAGATGCTGCACATATAATGTATTCAAAAAATATTGGATCAGTTGGGGTTTCGTCCTTTGATACTACGGGAATTGTGACTAAAACTGATCTCGTCAGGTATTACATTCAACATTATGTAGGACACAAAAGGGTCGGAGATGCCATGACAGTTTCATATTCTGCAATGTATCAAGATGATAAACTATACAAAATTCTGGAAAAAATGATTCAAGACAAAGTATCTCGTTTAATAATTAAAGATAATGAAGACAATGCAGTTGGTGTAATATCTTTTGGTGATGTATTTAGAATATCTTTGACTATGGGGCAGGAAAGTGATGTTGTAGATAATTCTGATCCTGCAATAAGTGTGATTTTTCCTCGCAAGGGATTTTTGAGTGCAACTGGGTTTGGGGGGACATCTAGTGCAAAAGATGTGATGAGTGATTCTGTTATTTCAGTTGATTACAATGATGACTTAGTTACCGTATGCACTGAAATGATTGATAATAACATTAACGGATGTGGGGTTTTAATTAATGGCAAACTATCTGGAATTGTAAGTAAAACAGATATTACAGCAGTGCTAGCTGGTCTGAGAAATCAAACAAACTCTTTTTAAAATACCTTAATCAAAGAAAAGTACTTTCTTACCTGACCATCACTGTTAGAATATCTCTGAGTTGGATTGGTTTTTTCAAACAAGCCGCAATCCCTTGTTTTTTAAGTAAATTATCAACTTCACTAGAAGTAAAATCATTTGAAGAAAAAATAATGATGTTTTGCTCTCTTAGAATATTTTCAATTTCTAATTCTTGTATTATATCAAGGCCACTCAATCCAGGCATTTGGACATCAAGAAAAATAATATCAAAATGGGTATTCTTTATCTTCTCCAACCCATCCAAAGGATCATTGGCAACTATGTTTTCATGGCCTTTTGCCTTGAGGAATTTTGAAAGTAATTCTGTGATGTCTGGATTGTCATCCACTAGAAGAACTTTCATGATTAAAACGACGAGTTCCTCATTTTAGAAAAAAGATTATTCAATATGTGCCTCATTTTTTAATTCTTTGAAAAATTGATATTAAGAATTGCTATGCCTTTGCCAGTATCTGGAGATCTATTATTTTATTTTTAAATAATTTAATTTGCAAAAATCAAATGTAAGTAGCTATATCAACAAAAAGTCAATAGGTTTGACAGTCATCTTGGTTTTGATTGTCGGAATGGCATTAGGACTAACTGACTTGATTGGAGATAATGGGGCAGACAAACTAGTTCACGAGTTCGGAGATCTAGAAGGTGTAGATGCTGAGATTCTATCAATCTCAGATGATACAGAGCCTGCTATACATACAACCAATACCATGCAAACTGAAAAAATATTATCCCGGATTACATGCCTAGAAGCCTTTGATGAAGTAATTCAAAGACAAATTCTTTAAAGTACTCGTATCTTCCAAGTGGAAACTAATTTTTGAGTACTATTTTTCATGCGTATTTTATTTACAAATAGTATTCTATCCAATTTTTTACAATTTGACTGCTCCCCAAAAAAACTATTAACGTTCAAGATTAAAAATAAAATTTTTATTCAAAATTAATAAATTTCACTTTTGTATGAATTTTTCATTACATACTAATTACTAATAATCTTCTTATTCAAGGAAATAAAATGCCAAAATGTAGAAACTGTAGTGGAGATTTCATTCCTGAACAATCTAGTTTTTGCTCTCAAGACTGCGTCGATATCCATTCTAAAAGACTATTCCTACACTAAACGGTAAATATTTTATTTTTTATTGTCATGAGAAAACCTACAATATCTTTAAGTCGAAATACCATTCAGAAAAATAATGGATTGTTTTGTTTGTGCAAAAAAGAAGGAAGATTATCAAGTGTGGACTAACAAAATAGTAATTGGTGCTACATATGATTCAGAATTTCAAGATCATGACATTATAAGAAGCCTACCTGAAAAATCTGTAATTTGTCATGATTGCATTAAAACGATAGAAAAAGAAGTAGAAAAAAAGAGATAATTAGTACTTTTGAGTTTTTGATATGGGGGATTATTTGAAAATAAGTGTAAAAAAAATTTCCCAAAATGTCATTCTGATGGGAATAACCGTATCTTTGTTAGTTGGATTCAATTTTGTTTTTGCAGAATCTGAAACACAAACGTTGCCCACCGACAAAGGAACATTGAATGTGAGATTGTCACATGATGAAATTGTCCCAGGGCAATTAACTACATTGAAAACTGAATTTATTAATCCTCAAACACAGAAAATACAAGAACATATTGATTGGCGATTTTCAGTTTCAAAAGATGGTGAAACTATTTGGGGACCAACACAACTAAGTCATACTTCTAAGGGTTCATTAGATAATTTGAAGTACGAATTTCAAGAAGATGGAATGTATAATTTTGAATTTGAAGTTGAGGGCATTTTATTCCAACCCATTCCTCTTGAAAAAGTAACTTTTGATGTCATCGTAGGCGATAAAGTGCCACAAACCCTAGTAAGCATAGATGCTCACACTAGTAAAAATTTCTATGATTATGGTGAGAGTGTGGGTGTTAATGGCAAAATAAAAAATTACGATAAAACTGTTCATTCTAATCTTGTATTGGCATATCTCGTTTTGGATCCAAGCGGAGAGTTGATAACTTTGGGACAAACAGATCCAAGTTCATTTGGATCTTTTAGTTTTAGTTTTGTTGCAAGAGGAAATCAATTTGAATCAAGTGGTGATTATTCTATTCAGCTAGTTTTTGGCCCAGCCAAGGGTGAGATTCCAATGTATTTATCCGGAGGGGAGACTGAGATTCGACCTGATACTAAACCTCCAAAAATCTTACAACCCAAAAACATTGAAGTTTATACAGAAACTAATGATGGAATTGTTATGATCGATTTTGATGTTCTAGTAACTGATGATACTGATGAAATGATTCTGCCTTTATGTAAACCAAGTTCTGGCTATCTCTTTGGCATAGGAGATACGATTGTAAAATGCACTGCAAGAGACTCTGCAGGAAATTTTGCCATTCCGGTCTACTTTACAGTTACCGTGAATCCTCCAGAAACATCTATTCCTAGTTGGGTAAAAAATGTGGCAGAATTTTGGTGTGAAGATAAAATTGACGATAGTTCATTTGTAGAGGGAATACAATATCTTATTGATAATGGCATTATTATAATTCCATTGACCTCTCAAAGTGGTAGTGATTCACAAGAGGTCCCACAATGGGTCAAAAACAATGCTTGTTGGTGGTCTGCAGGTTCAATTACAGATAAAGACTTTGCATCCGGAATTGAATATTTAGTTAGTCAAGGAATTATTCGAGTCTAGCCAGTTCTTTTTGTTTATAGTCTAATATTTCCCAAAAAATAATCTCAATTATGGCATAAATTAATCAATTTCAACTGATTCAACTCTGATATGATGTGTATCCGGGTTTCTACTTTTTTGAACTTAAAAAGAGATGCCATAAGGATGGACCGGATGGGAACCGGAACCATATAGTTCAATTTTACGGTCCAATTGGAATTATGATCAATCTTAAGTAGGCTTTTCACAATCAAAAATTGGGAAATGGCGTGGAAGAATCATCTAACTAGTACACCTTATCTTGTTTTGTTTACATTTTTGATTGCAAGTTTAGGCATAAATTTTTCAGATATAAGTGCAGAACCTTTTCTTTTTAGGATTCCATCCGGACCCACTCTACCAGGGACTTTTGATGTCGAAGTAGACTCACTTGGAAATATTTACGCCACTTTTGGTTCGAATGTAGGAAAATTTGATTCTGCTGGAAATATTCTTTTAGAATTTGGTTCTTTTGGTTCTGATGGTGGGAATCTTAGTGGTCCACGAAGCTTGGTACGGGACTCTTCTGGTAACATCTATGTTGTAGAGACCTTTAACCACAGAGTCCAAAAATTTGATTCATCTGGAAATTTTATCATGATGTTTGGTTGGGGGGTTGATACTGGATCATTTGCATTTGAAACCTGCACGTCAAGCTGCCAAGCAGGAAAGTCAGGGTCTGGCGATGGTGAGTTTAGTTCCCCACAAGGCATTGCACTTGATAGTTCTGGTAACATCTATGTTGTAGATACTAATAATCACCGCATACAAAAGTTTGATTCCTCAGGAGTGTTTCAGTCAAAGTTTGGTTTGGCTGGCTCTGATAATGGCAAGTTTAGTTCCCCACAAGGCATAGCACTTGATAGTTCTGACAATATCTATGTTACAGACAGCAACAATCACCGCATACAAAAGTTTGATTCCTCAGGAGTGTTTCAGTCAAAGTTTGGTTTGTTTGGTTCTAGTGATGGTCAGTTAAAGTCCCCACACGAGCTTACACTTGATAATTCTGATAACATCTATGTTACCGATCGTGACAATCGTCGCGTTCAAAAATTTGATTCATCTGGTAATTTTATCATGATGTTTGGTTGGGGGGTTGATACTGGATCAAGCACCTTTGAAATCTGTACATCTGACTGTCAAGCCGGAATATTAGGTTCTGATGATGGCCAGTTTAATACTCCACAAGGCATAGCACTTGATAATTCAGGTAACATCTATGTTACAGATAATAACAATCACCGCATACAAAAGTTTGATTCTTCAGGAGCGTTTCAGTTAACGTTTGGTTCGCTTGGTTTTATTGATGGCAAGCTAAGTAGCCCACAAGGCATAGCACGTGACTCTTCTGGAAATATCTATGTCGCAGAGATGTTCAACCACAGAATCCAAAAATTTGATTCATCTGGAAATTTTATCATGATGTTTGGTTGGGGTGTTAATACGGGTTCAAATTCCTTTGAAACCTGCACGTCAAGCTGTCAAGCAGGAATATCAGGTTCTGGTGATGGTCAGTTTAATATTCCACAAGGCATTGCGCTTGATAGTTCTGGCAACATCTATGTTGCAGATCCTGGCAATAGCCGCATACAAAAATTTGATTCCTCTGGGGTCTTTCAATTAAAGTTTGGTTCAGGTTGTTTTATTCTTACCACCGTTGGGTGCCTTGATCCTGATGGTGGTGGGCCGTTAGAACTAGGTGATGGTCAGTTTTCTGCTCCAGAAGATATATCTCTTGATGGGTCTGGCAACATCTATGTTCTAGATACTAACAACCACCGAGTCCAAAAATTCAATTCCGCAGGTATTTTTATTTCAAAGTTTGGGTTAACTGGTTCTGGTGATGGTCAACTTATTTTTCCACAAGGAATGGGACTAGATGGTTCAGACAATATCTATGTTGCAGATACATCCAATCACCGCATACAAAAGTTTGATTCCTCAGGAGTATTTCAGTCAAAGTTTGGTTCAGTAGGTCCTGGTGATGGTCTCTTTAATTCTCCCCGAGACGTAGCAGTGGACAGCTCTGGGAACATCTACGTTGTAGATTCAAACAATGGTCGCGTCCAAAAGTTCAATTCCAGCGGAGTATTCCAATCAAAGTTTGGAATGCCTGGTTCTGCCGGTGGACAGTTTAGTCTTTCAGAAAAATTGGTTCTTGACAGCTCTGGCAACATCTATGTCACAGACTCTGGTAATAACCGCATTGAAATTTTTGGTTTTCCCCAATGCCAAGTACCAAATTCAGGAAACTGGATAATTACCCAATCATGTAATATTCCTTTAGATGTAGTAGTTCCTGCAAGTATTTTAATTCAAAACAATTCTGTTCTTACAATTAATTCTGGAGTTACAGTTACAATTCCATCTGGAGGCAACATAATAATTCAGTCTGGAAGTGGGGTTTTGATAAAAGATGGCGGAACTTTACAAATTAATTCATAGCTTCTACAAACATTAATTTCAAATTATGAAAGTATGAAATGGACCGGATGGGAAGTGGGTCTTTACTGTCTCATTTTTAGGTTCCATATGGGGTCATTCAAAATATAAGGAAAAACTGATTTTTCTTAAAAAATAATTTCAAAAGTCTATTTATGAAACTCTGTTTTTCGTTAAATCAGAATTTCAGAAACTGTAACTTTTTGACATTACAAAAACAATGTTTAAAACAAAGTCAACCTAATGTGATTTGGGTAATAGTAATGGAAGGTAAATTAAAGATTAGTTTTATTGTGGTAGCTGCACTAGTGGCAGGAATTACTGGTACTTTAGCAGTCACATCTTTGGGAATAAATTCTAATTTAGATGCTCAAAACCAATCTGAAAATCTTCAAACTTTGGGTATGGGAGCAAATGTTCTAGTTGAAGCATACAATAATGATGGAGAATTATATTATAATTGGGAAGGACACAATATCCTTTATACTGCCACTAGAAATGCAATTGTAGGTTGTATGACAGGGGAATATCTGTCTAGTCCAAGTTTAAGTTCTCCCGCTAATTGCGTGTGGGATGTAAATTATATGAGTTTACTTGTAACCACTGATCTTGGTGACTCAGTAAAGTATTATGGAGTACTTGGTCTAGAGAAAGCTGATCTGACTTTGATTCCGGAAGGATGTGATTTTGGTCCCACTTTTTGTACCGGATGGGAACTACGTCAAACATTTGACATGATGGGCTGGGATGGATTATGTCCATCAGTGGTAGAAGGATCATGTCAAGCTACTGGTGCAATCACAGGAGGAACTGATGGGTTGTCTATGCATGGATTTTTTAACTCCGTAGACTTTGGCCCTTTTGATTTTGTCCCAACAGATAGAGTGATAGTTACAATGACTTTTGACGTTCCAGAATAAGAGTGAAAGAATTGAAAAGATTCCGACTTGAATTAGTCGGGGTGGTAGTTTTCTTTTTTAGTCTATTTGGTTTTGCACATGGACAAGAAATAAACGAAAATCCAAACGAGAACTTAAGTTTTATCCAAAATACCTTGGTGGAAATATTGAAAAGTATTACTGAACAAACAGACCAGTCAGTAGGTGTTGTTCAGACATTCTCAGTTGACGTACTTGCTGCACTACTCCAACAAACAGACCAGTCAGTAGGTGTTGTTCAGACATTCTCAGTTGATATTTCACAGCCTATCTCTGAAAAGGATTTACAAAAGGTCCAATTTTCCGTTAACGTTCTGATTGAACATGATCAAGATAGAGATGATGATGGAATTTTAAATATTGAGGATAATTGTCCTCACATATACAATCCCAAACAAAAGGATTCTGACGATGACGGTTTTGGTGATGCATGTGATGATACGAAAGGAGACAAACCAAAAGATCCTAAACCGCCTAAAATCAAATAATTTCATCCTTCCCAAAAAATAATTTCAAAATACTTGAGTTACGGACCGAAAAAGTTCCAAAATTTTAGAAATCTGAATTTTTTTAGGAATGAATTTTAGAAAAATTTTGCACTTGTATTTTAGCTATACTGAAAAAGTGGACCGGATGGGATTTGAACCCACGACCTTTGCGGGAAATTTTCCTTACGCAGTGTGAGTGCGTCATCCAAACCAAACTAGACGACCGGTCCAACAGATTAATGATATTGGGCATTTTTTTATCTTTAGATTTTCATGAT
>DATKYM010000066.1:0-2980 GCA_035528495.1 Nitrosopumilaceae archaeon | reverse complement strand
ATTCAGATAATCCCGTGGATTGTATTTCTGTGCTCAATTAGCATAGTATTGATTAGTTTTGTATCAGTTATGTTTCCTGCCTTGATTTTGGTTTCAGATACAGTAAAAATTCCGGGTATTGATCCCGTTACCCCTGATCCTTTTGAGATAGGTGTTTGGTCGATTGGAGTAATCATATCAAGTCTCATAACCTTTGGTCTAGCATTTTTGTATTTTAAAAATAAATTACCCAAGTTTCTCTCCTCATTTTTTGAAAAATTATTTACATTTGAGATTTCAAAAAAAGTGTCATTTGTGATTTTTATAGTATTGTTGATTATTTACATTTCTGCGAGTTCTACAGAATTATCAAGCCAGGAATATTATGAAGATTATACAGGTGTAAAAAATCGTCTTGAATCATGGTCGCCTGATCAAATTAATTCATTTGAACCACATTTGAGATATTTTTTCCTCAAAGCATCAACTGTTCTCTTTGGAAATGACAGGGTCATTCCATTTTTAGCATCTGTAGCATTACTTGTTGTAACTTATTTTCTAACAACAACAATTACCCAAAAAAGATTTGCAGGAATTGTTTCAGTAGTAATTCTAATGCAAAGTAATGTATTTTTGGCATTTGATACTACTGTATCTTACACAAATTTTTGGATATTGTTTTATTTATTATCCCTGTATCTTGTTTACAGGTTTTGGTTCTTATCACCAGTATCCTATGTTCTATCTATTGCCTCAAAAGCACTAACTGCAGTGTTTTTACCAATGTCAATTTATTTTATTTTAAGAAGTGATATTCCAAGAAGGCAAAAATTAATCACCGCAGGAATAACTGCAGGGATAATTTTAGTGGGGGGGATAGCAACACTTGGAGGGGTTTCTGCAACCCAAGGCACAGAAGAAGAGTTTAATGCCAAAGAGTTTTGGATGGGTTTTACATCCTTTTCATATCAATTACGATTTGATGGCCTAGTAATGTTATTTATGATTCCATTAATGGTAGGTCTATTCTTTGTATCAAAGAGGGGTGTAAAACATGGAGAATCAATTATGGTGCTCATTTCAGGAATATTGTTAATTGCACCAATTTTGACTGGTTTTACCAATCAAACAAACCAACCATACAGATTTGTTCCCCTAGTTGTATTTTTTGCAATAGGCGTTGGTGTGCTGTTATCTAAGAGACAGGCCTGATAAAGGTCCATACTGACTGTAAAGTATCGCCTTGTGAGACAGTATAACCATCATGTGCAAATCGTGCAAGCAATATGATTTTTCCATCAAGGTTTTCTGATAAATTTGTACTAGCTACAAGATCCTGAGTTGGGAATATCTGAGTGTGAACTCTACGAATTATCTGATATTTTTTATCATTTATTGCAACTATTGGATCATCTCCGTTAGGAGCCTCAAGATCTAAAAATGGTCCCAACAATTCCAAATTAAGGTCAGTGAATTTTGAGGATTCTAGGTATACCACTAGCTGACCATCAGAGTTTCTAATAGTTGTTTGAACAAAAATGAAAAAATCCTCTCCAATTTCTGTTTGATATGCTTGTGTGTAATTGGTCAAAGATATTATTACAAGAAAAAATAAACTAGAAACAATTATCCCGGATTTCATAGAATTTATCTGCAAGTATTGGTATTTAATTTGCAGGTTTTGAGAGTGTTTTTCCCAGCAACTCATTGTATAATGATATTGCATCTGCCTCATCTTTTGGCCCAACTATAACTGCAGAGCCCTTTTTCATGAAACTAACAGACATTTCATTTGTTCTCAAAGATAATCCCAACTGACCCTGGTTATCAATTAAAAATCCCTTTTCCTTTGCGATTCCAGTTACTAAATCAACATCAAGATCAAATGTACTAGTTGGGGTAATAGAGAAGGTTCTTTTTCCTCTGTTTCTGCCACATAGTTCTTCTAGGATTAACTCCTCCTTTACCACTTGTTCTGGGGTGCCGGTTCCACAAACTGGACACTCTTCTACTCTAAATGTTCTAGTTGTAGTAAAGTCAAGGTTTTCAATATCAACATGTAGAATTTTCTCAGAGAGACTAGGTTTTTTGCCTAAAACCACCTTTACTGCTTCAGCTACCTCGATTCCCCCAATGATTGATAATATTGATGGATGAACCCCCTCAATACTACACGTAGGCATTGAATCCTCATCTAAGGATGGGAACATGCAATAGTAGCATGCACTAGTTTTAGGAAGAATAGTAAATGCTTGTCCTGATACTCCAACTGCAGCACCAGTGACAAATGGAATATCAAGTTTCACACATGCGTTGTTTAGGGCATATCTTGCATTGACGCTATCTAGGGCATCAATTACCACATCACATCCTTCAATTACTTCAAGTGCAGTGTAATCATTAACTGAAACTGCAAGTGCCTCGATTTTGCAATCAGGATTTAGTTTCTGTAATTTTTTGGCAGCAACCTCAACTTTGATTTGGCCTACATCATCCTCATCAAACATTGTCTGTCGATGTAAATTAGATAATTCAATCACATCTCTGTCAACTATACGCAAAGTACCAACACCCATTGCAGCAAGACGTGATGTTATTGGATTTCCAAGACCACCTACCCCTACAACACAAACTTTACTATTTTTTAGCTTTAGCTGTCCCTGGTAACCAATTTCTTCTAGCATTACCTGGCGGGAGAATCTATCAAGTTCCTTTGAGGATAATTCATCAGAGCCCCCAGCTACTGCAGGTAAGATATACACCTCATCACCATCTACAAGTGAAGTATCCATTCCACTAGAAAACTTTGAATTTTTTCCATTAATGTAAATATTTATCAAAGAACGCGGCGTTCCATCATTTTCTAGTACTTTGCGCTTAAAGTCATCACCCATTACATCAGATATTTTTGCAAAAGCATCACTTAGTGATTCAGCCGAGATTTCAGTTTTCTTCTCACCTGCACCTTGGTTTAGTACCGATGGAATTGTAAATATGATAT
>DATKYM010000065.1:0-6610 GCA_035528495.1 Nitrosopumilaceae archaeon | reverse complement strand
AACTGTAATGCTCCCATCGGGATTTGAACCCGAGTCTTTGGCTTGAGAAGCCAAAATGCTTAACCGGACTACACTATAGGAGCTTGAAGAAAACGAGTAATGTTCATAATTTAAAGGAAATGTTTACACTTTGAATTCATTTGTAAAAATTAGTGAGTTTAATACTTTATACAAAATTCACATTGAAGAGATATCATGAATTACCAGGCCCTTATCGATGAAAACTCTTGGTCTGAATGCCCCGTTGGTTTAAGCGGTTGTAGAACTAGAGATTCTTTTTTTGATTCTTGTGATTACGACATTACTGTTTTTGATGACAAAATCCAAAATGATAAGATTATTCAATTTGAAAAAAGTTTTGTAAACATTCATCATGGTTCCCTATCTGAATCCAATTCAAAAAAACTTCTCCAATACGATAACATGCAGATTATTCAGGATGATTCTTGGGATCTTCGTATGTTTTTATCAAAGATTAAAGAAAAACGCTCAGCTCTATACCGAGACCACGCAAAAAACTCTCTCATAGAATCACTTTTTTGTTGCGAAAAAACTAAAAGCGGAATTAAAGAATCAAGTTTATTTGCAGCATGTTGGCAAAAATGTGCATCATATTTTTTGGCAGAGGGTATCTTGGCAGTAAATAACTACATACCTGGTCCATCACATATGCTCGATACCTTAAGAAAATTTGAAAAAAATTCTATCAATGAAAAAATCTCTATTGTTAATGATACAGTTGGGATTGAAAGATCAACACCCTCACTTTTGGAGAGAATGACAAAATCAACAATTGGATTCTCTGATATAGTTGAGAAAAATAATCACTCTTTACTCATTGAGAAAAAACATCAACATTTTCTTGAAAATTCAATGTTGTCAGACTGTTACTTTTACTTGGGATCTATCAATAAGCAAAATTTTATAAATTTTAAGGACTCGATTGAAAAACAACCTAATCTTATCCATATTTTGAAAGTGTCATTTGACGTGGAGGCTGATTCAAATATGATAGAACAGCAGGCAAAAAAGGTTCAAAAATCAGCAAATGACATTTTAGACTCGATTTCTCGGTAGTTCTTTGGGCTTGTACTAAACTATTAAAATAAGTAAATCCCTTGAGTATTCATGACAGATCAAGCATGTGGATGCGAAGCCGAAAGCGGCGATCCTGATTATTCCTGCGACTGTGCAATGCAAGGTCATTGCATTTGTAGTGCAGATTGCAAATGTTCTACTGGCGTTTGTAAAGAAGCTGTTGGACAAATGTCTTAACGGCAAATTTCAATTTTTATTTTTTATTTTTAGGCTAATCCTCTTCTTCGAGGCCCCAAGATTTTACCAGTTCCCGTTGAAATTTGTCCCCTTGCTTTTCTCCAAGAGCAAAACCACAATTTTTGTGCGTAGGAACAACTGTCATTCCATCAAGCTTAAACTCGACTTCAAATAGGTGAACCTTGGAGCAATCACACATTTCTGAAACTATGGGGGGTTTTCCTCTATATTTGCTTATTTGAATAACCTTTAACTATCTGTAACGTGAATTTTTCTCAGATTTGAATAACATTATTCTTTTTTCATTAATCTTGACTTTAGTCATATGTTCAGCTATTACACCAGCTGCGTTTGCACAATTCCAACAAGGCGGGGTTGATAAACCCGGAACCTGGTGGGCAGGTGAGGGATTAAAACAAGGTGATTTCTTTTCATATTCATTATGTCATGTTGATTACAAAGAATGCACACAATTTGAGATGGATATGTGGATCAAAGGTGACAAGCAAGTTGGAAGTGAGGACAAGTGGCTTGCAGAAGTTGTAATTTATGATGGAAGTAAGATTCTCAAGGGAGAAATGGAGTTGGGCAAATTTGCTCCAGAGCCAACAGGAGGATCTGAAGAACTAGGACTTTATCGAGGTGCATTCAAGTCTTCAATTGCTTGGCTTTCAGCATTTGCAACAGGTTATGAGGATGGTGGAAAAACACCAAAAGCATTCACTGCCAAGTCTTGGGGAAAAATTGGAAACATTGGAGGTGAACAAGTAATTCCAACTGCAATTGAAACAATAACTGTTCGTGCAGGAACTTTTGAAACCGTCTTGTTAACGTGGAAAACAGGTGGTGCAACAAGCAAGGTATGGATTGTAGATGACTTTCCATTTCCTATTAAAGCTAAAACTTTGACTCATGTCTCAGAAGGAATTCCACCACCAGAATACATATTCGAATTATTGAAATATGAAGAAAATATTCAAGCAGATCCATTCAAGGATGTAATACCTACAGACCTCCTCCTGGCCCAACTTGGGTGTGAAACACATTATGATAAAGTTGTATTAAAAAAACCTACTAAAAATTTCGATTATCAATTACATGTATTCTACGGCCCTGAGAATCCTGTTCAGGGATGTCCAATGGATTTTCTAATTAAATTCATTAGTAAATTTGATGATACGGAATTTCTCAATCAAGTACAATATGATTTTTGGGCTGTTGATGAAAACTTTACAATACCTCCGCTAAGATCACTTGCACAACAAGACAACAAACAATTTCTATATTCTCCTTCTGGACAAGCACAACTTGAATTTATTGTAGAGGAAGAACCAGGCATGGCACATTATGTTATTTGGATTTATGGTCTTTCACCAGAGCAGATAAGACCATCTTCTTCATTTGATTTCTTGGAACTAGATATTCCAATTTCTTCAGCAGGGGCTGTTATCCCTGATCCTATTCCAGACCCAACTGCAATTCCAGCGTGGATTAAAAACAATGCAGGATGGTGGGCAGAAGGGGCCATTGGTGATTCAGACTTTGTTCAAGGAATTCAATTTCTAATCAAAGAAGGAATCATGAAGATTCCGCCAACCACTCAAGGCCCAGGTTCTGGTGGAAATGAAATTCCAGCGTGGATTAAAAACAATGCAGGATGGTGGGCAGAAGGGGCCATTGGTGATTCAGACTTTGTTCAAGGAATTCAATTTCTAATCAAGGAAGGAATCATGAAAATTTCTTCCTAGCGTAAAATTATTTTTTTGCACACCAGAATTCACATTGATTAAATTAGATGGTTTTACAGGATAGTTGAATCTAATGACAGGTCTGATTATTTATCCAAAACGTCATCTTCAAAAATTAATCAATAAAGGTGATTATGCTGAGGCAATTGAATACGCAAAAAGTATAGAGTTAAAATTTACTGATGATTCTGATTTTTGGTTTATTGTTGGAGGCGTTTATTTTATTGTTGATGATGCCAAAAAAGCTCTTTCATGCTTTGAAAAGTCTGTGGCATTAAAAGATGATGATGTTGAGACTTTGATTATTAAAACAAACGCACATTTATCACTAGAGCAAAAAAATGAAGCAATCCAATGCTGTAGAAGAATTATTCAAATTGATCCGAAAAATTATGAGGCTCAAGGTTTATTGGAAAGATTAGAAAAAATCTAAATTGAATTATAGTTTTTTACTATTTACCAGATATACATTTTCAAGTAACCAATCACAAAACTTTGTAACCTTTTCATCAAATTCAGTCCAAATGTGAACTGAATGTGGAAGGATATCTATCTTCCAATCTTTTGTAAATATCCTTACTCCTTCTTTATCTTCATACATGTAAGCGTCCTCGATTTGAATATCATCCATGATCTCCCTTGCCTTTTCTTTGATGATATTTCGATCAATTGGAAATCTTTTTTTTTCGTAATCTACAATTAAACTGAGATCCCGCTTTCCATACATTTCATACTCGTTTATTCTTCCTTCCTTTGGGAAATTAACTATTAATTTGATACCGTATTTTTTTCCTACTCCCTTTCCAATTTCAACTATTTTGGAATATCCTATTGCTGGACTTTTATTTAACAAAAAACGAATTTGTGCTAACTCTCTTTTCAATTGTTGTTGAAGATCCAAAACAATCTCTGAAAATATCATAATCTTCTCAATTCGTATCGGGTTATTATGATTAATCCTTGGCAAGATTGGTTTTTTTAGATGTTTGATTTACAATAAGTATTGGCTTTACCAATGGATTATGATGGAATGCGTGTAGATGATGCCTCGCTACGAACAGACAACGTCAATGATTACAAAGTAACATGTATTGATTTTATCAAAGATATTGCCAATGATTATTTTGCCTGGGTTGATTATTACAAACTAGCAGAAGAGGAAGACAAGAAAAGACGAGCAGGAATCAATAGCACTGTTGAGAGAACAAATGAGTGGATAGCAAAAGTAGCTCAGACCATAAAAGCAGTTGATGTAGTAATGAATGACGGGATTCAAAAAATGGCAGAATCTACTGCTGGAAAACCATTTCAAATCGGTGTTTTTGTAAATGGCACATCAAGCTATACCATGACTAAACCTGGAATTGTGGATATCAATGTGAAGGCCGTAGGTAGAAAGGGAAGAAAAACAAAATTAGGGTTTCATTTTAAAAATGATCGATTTCGAATAGAGTCTAACTGTGATGCATTTTTTGATGAAACAAATTTACCAGACTCTGAACTTGAACTAATGGATATAAATCTAAAACTTCATCTAGAAAATGCCAAACAACGAGACGTCATATCCTTTACTGTTACTGTAAGCGAAATAGAAAATGATGTAGAGCTTGATCGTCGGGGCTTGACTACGATTATTCATGTAGTGTAATTTCTATGGCCATTCTTTTTTCTTTGGCTCTTTTTTCATCAGGATATTTTAATTGTGATATTTTTTGATTCAAACTCTCATCAGTTACAATTTTTGCAATACCTGGATACGAGGAATCATTGTAATTGATTACTACCTGAGGGTTCGCAATAGCATTTTTGAACCAATCCGAATCAGGTCTATGCCTTGAAAAGTAAATTTTATCATTATATTTGACCCCACGAAGAGTCACTGAATGTGATTGCTGAGTAACTCTTCCCTTTGTTATAAGAGATGCTCGAAAAAGATTTGCCTCTATTGCCATCCTCAAATTATTCTGTCAAGTAATTTAACCTCATTGATAGAAAATTCTGATATTTGGTATGATAAACAAATATCCTAACGATGCATCATGTCAGTAAAACTAGAAGGAACCACACAAAATATGATTTCTGCTGATTCTCTGCCGGGAAAAGCAGTCATTGATAGGGAAGGCATAGAATATGGCAAGGTCAAACATATCCAAATAAATCCCGATACTCTATCCGTATGTGGAGTCACCATCCATCAAGGTTTTCGTAGAGATTACTTTCTCTCAGAAGATTATATTGACAAAATTACTGAAAAAACTCTTCTTCTTAGTAGACCTCCAATAAGAGTGGGAATTCCAGTGATAGACATTGATAGACGAAAAATAGGAAAGGTGAAAAATATCTATCGTCATCCTGATACTAAAGAGTTTGAATCAATAGAGATTACAGATGGATTAGTCCACACTAAAATCATTTCAAAATCTGAAATTTGGGGACTAGGAGAGAAAGTGATTCTTGGAATCACAAAAGATCAATTCAAAGAACTTCAAAATTTTTAATTTCAAGTTTCTTTAGTCATTCTTTTCATTAGCCATGCCCATTCAGGTCTTTCCTCATCTTCGTTATTTTGGACATCTTTTTTCATGTAAAAATCCTAGTTTTAATTTGAGATAAGAATTTTTAGAGTAATTGTTTTTTACAAACTAGTTTTAAAAAATCATCATTTATGGAAACCTGGAAAAAAATCATTTAATTAAAAAAAAAGGAGACCAAACCAGTTCAGATATCGGGCGATAGTGATTAGGGTTTGATTTCCTATATTGACATGCCAATTTTTGCATTTAAAGTACGCGTAGAAGTTCTCAGTATGATCTAACCCTGGCAGGTGCAATTGTTATATTCCACATTTTGATGGATTGCAAAATTTATTCGATTCAATAGTTGTTGCTGGCTTGCTTTGATTTTACTGATAAATCGTCCATCGGGGTTAAATAGAAATTTGATAAAAATTTGTTACCTAGCACATCATGGTATTAGATTTGTTGTAAAACACATCTGATGCCATGAATATTATTTTAATTTACAGATCTAAAACCCATGTTTAACAATCTAAAATAACGGTTAAACATTGTAGCTGAAATAATGTTACAATGAAATTCAGGGGATATGGAATTAATACAAAAAAAATAACTCTGATGATTTTTGGATTTTGGATATTAACTAGTATTTCAGGATTTCAGTTTATACCAATGACCATTCAAACAGCTGATGCAGTGTCTGAAAGAATAGTGGGATATTTTCCATATTGGAAATCAGCCGACATTAATTCCATTGATTATTCTAAACTTACAGAAATTATCTATTTTCACATCTGGCCAAACTCTGATGGAAGTCTTAACACTGATGCAATTAACATAAACGATCTCAATATGATTACGAATGCGGGTCATGCTATAGGGGTAAAGGTAACTGTAGCTGTTGGAGGATGGGGAGTATCTGATGGATTTCCATTGATGACTCAAGACCCAACAGCAAGGGCCAACTTTGTTTCAAACATTACAGGTTTTATTTTAACAAATAACTTGGATGGAGTTGATATTAATTGGGAGACTCCAATTAATCAAGCAAAAATTGACAACCAAGATATT
>DATKYM010000064.1:0-18424 GCA_035528495.1 Nitrosopumilaceae archaeon | reverse complement strand
AATATCTTGGTTGTCAATTTTTGCTTGATTAATTGGAGTCTCCCAATTAATATCAACTCCATCCAAGTTATTTGTTAAAATAAAACCTGTAATGTTTGAAACAAAGTTGGCCCTTGCTGTTGGGTCTTGAGTCATCAATGGGAATCCATCAGATACTCCCGCACCACCGACCGAAATCGATACTGCTACTCCCATAGTTTGTGCTCTATCTCTTATTTTATGGATGTCCAACATGCTAATATCCCATGTGGTAAGACTCCCATCCGCGTTTGGCCAGATGTGAAAATAGATAATTTCTGTAAGGTTTGAATAATTAATAGAATCAAGAGATTCATCTTGCCATAAAGAAAAATATCCGACGACTCTTTTAGAAGGCTCTGCATCAGCTGTTTGAATGGTCATTGGTATAAACTGAAATCCTGACATGCTAGTTAATATCAAAATTCCAAAAATTATTGGTATTGTTTTTTTTAAACTGTTCACTGAAATTCCCCTGTCGCCAAAACTTTACTACGTAAAATTGCTATTAAACCTAATTGTTGTAATAATAAATCTTGACATTAGATAAGTATGAAATATCTTAATTAGATTGATCTGGAATCTTGATTGAAATGTCTTAAAATTAGAAAAATCAAAATAAATGAAATTTTAAAATTTGGAAAATTAGTTCTGAATTGTTTTTTTGTCACATCCTGCACATATTGGAATCCCTGATTTTATTGACACATCAACATTTGAGGAATGACACACTTGACAAAGACCTTTCATGCGAAAAATGATTTTGAAGACCTTTAAATTGTTTATGAGGATCGACTATGATCAACGATTAGCAATTTATAATTGAGATTAGCGATCAAAGTGTTGCATTCTATCGAAACAAAATCTCTATCAAAATCTTTTGGGGATGTAAAAGCCGTTGATGATATCTCATTCAGTGTAGAGAGTGGCGAGATCTTTGGATTTCTCGGCCCAAACGGTGCAGGCAAAAGTACAACGATGATGATCCTAACTACGTTGCTTAAACCCACCTCGGGTCAAGCTTTAGTATCGGGCTTTGATGTTAAAACTCAACCAAAAAAAGTTCGTCTAAACATAGGATATGTCCAACAGGAAAGTACGGTTGATGAGTATCTTTCAGGACGAGAAAATCTCCTACTTCAGGCCAGACTGAACCACATACCTAAAGATCAAATCCATAAAAGAATCGACGAAGTTTTAGAATTAATTGAATTATCCGACAAACAAAATGATTCTGTAGTGACATACTCTGGAGGAATGAGAAAACGACTTGATATTGCAGGTGGTCTTTTACATAGACCGAAGGTCTTGTTTTTGGATGAGCCTACAGTTGGGCTTGATATCCAAACAAGAAGGAAAATTTGGGAATATATAAAAAAAATCCACATAGAGTTTGAAATGACGATTTTTTTATCCACACACTATATGGAAGAGGCGGATAAATTATGTGATAGAATTGGCATAATTGATGGTGGCAAGATCCAAGTAATTGACTCACCTCAAAATATGAAAAATGCAATGGGAAACGAGGTGATCTCTCTAGAAATTGAAAAAATGGATGATGACAACAAATTCATATCACAATTACGAACAATTGAATTAATAAAAAAAATAAACGAAGATCAAAACAAGATTACATTATTTGCATCAAAAGGAACAGAGGTCATTCCAAAAATATTTCAGATATCATCTGATTTAAAAATAAAAATTAATTCTATATCATTAACACAACCTACACTTGATGATGTTTTTATTTCATACACTGGCCATGAAATAAGATCTGACGAAGGTGGGTATAATCGAAAAAGAGAACACGCAAAGATGAAGAGGCTACGTGCATGAATTCATTATTGTATGACACTTATACTATTTTTTGGAGAGAGCTTAAGCGATATAAAAAATCACGAAGCGGCGTTCTGATTAGATTAATTCAACCTGCAATTTGGATTATAGTAATTGGAAATACATTTTCTGGAACTCAGCCATTAATCCAATCAGTAGGATTTGAAGGGCAATACATAGAGTTTATGACTCCGGGAGTCATTATCCTTACGGCAATATTTACCAGCATTTTTGGTGGGGTGAATACTCTTTGGGATAGACGGTATGGGTTTATGAATAAAGCACTAACTTCTCCTATCTCTCGTTCCTCTATTGCACTTGGAAAAATGTCAGCGATCTCTTTGATTGCTGCAATGCAAGCTAGTTTAATTTTAGGAATAGCATTGGCGATTGGTGTGAATTTCCCAAACCCACTAATGATTGCACCAATTATGGCAATTGTGATTTTGTTTTCTTTGGGATTTTCTGGCATATCTGTAATAGTTGCAGCTACTGCAAAATCACAGGAGACATTCTGGGGAGTAATTAATTTCCTTGGCATGCCTTTGTTTATGCTTAGCCCAGCGCTATTTCCCCTTGAATTACTTCCAGATTGGCTTGCAACCATTGCTAAACTAAACCCTGTAACCTATACGGTTTTACTTGTAAGAGAACTGATGACTGGAGTTTCTGAAGGGGGCATTCCTACTATTTTGAGCATTGCAGTTATCTCTGTCTTTGTTTTGATTATGGTTGGACTTGCAAGCTATGTCTTTACTCGTGAAGTAAACAAGCCATTTTGAACTTTTTTAGGTGTGAACTAAAAAAATCATCCCTTTTCAATTGATTGTAGGTATAATTTGCTAAGGATTTGATTTTTATTCCACTAGAAATTTTTTGAATCATTCAAATGGATATTCTGGGATTAATTCAATCAAATCTGTTGACACCAATTGTGTTGTTTTTTATTTTTGGAATAATTGCAGCTCGAATTAAATCTGATTTGAAAATTCCTGATGCAATTTCAGAATTTTTGCCAATATACTTGCTTGCAGCAATTGGATTGCATGGTGGGATTGAGATGAGAAATACAGGATTTGAGAAAATGCTTGTTCCTATGTTAGTAGCAATAGGTTTGTCATTACTCTTTACATTAAATCATTATCAAATACTTCGTCGTCTGGGTAAATTCAACCTCTTTGACTCTTATGCATTAGCATCTACATATGGTGCCGTAGGTGCAGTTACTTTTTCAGTTGGTCTTTCATTTCTCAAAAATCAGGGTGTTACATCTGAAGGATTTTTAGCCGCAGTACTTGCAGTTTTAGAACCAGTTGCCTTTATCTTGGCGATTTTCTTGACAAACATGGCTGTAGCAAAACAGATGAAGGCCAAAAAAAAATCCCTTGGAGACCTTGAAGGTTCGAATTTAGAACTGGGAATTTCAGAAACTAAAACAAACCTAAAACAAGTTCTTCACGAATCTGTAACTGGAAAAGCGATTGTAATTCTTCTTGGAAGTATTATTATTGGATATATGATTGGGGAGGAAGGATTTAGTTCAATTAGTATAGTTTTTGATGAATTATTCACAGGTGCAATTGTAATTTTTCTAATAGAAATGGGAATTATTGCAGGTCAAAGACTAGATGATATCAAAAAAGTAGGGATATTTTTAATAGCATTTTCTATAATCATGCCTACGTTTAATGGAATAATAGGAGTTTTAGTGGCTACTGCACTGGGTCTTAGTCTGGGGGGTGCTGTAATGTTTGGTTTGCTTCTTGCAAGTGCTTCATTTATTGCAGCACCTGCAGTTTTGCGTCATGCCATACCTCAAGCAAAACCTAGTCTTTACATTACCTCTGCATTAGGAATTACATTTCCTTACAACATTATCGTTTTACTCCCAATAATGTATTTGATATCATCGATTGTACACAGTGAAGGATCGATAGACTTATTCAACTATATTTCAAAGGGATTGATATGAAACTTTACACCGTAAAACTTCTTACTGTTACCTGTGAAATTCTTGCACAAAAAAATGTAATCGATATTTTAGCTAGACATAATATTTCAGGTTATACGACATATGAAGTTGAGGGAAATGGAGCTCGTGGTTTACGTGGACAGGGATTAAAAAATGAAAAAAATGTTAAAGTTGAAGTGATCATGCAGGAAGATAAAATTCAAGATGTAACTGAGGAAATTGCAAGAACTCTATTCACAAACTATGCAGTTGTGTTATACGTTAGTGATGTTGGAGTATTAAGATCTGAAAAATTTATCTAACAACAGTTATTTTCATTACAAAGAATTGGAATTTTTTTACTCGCCTTTGTAATGCTTGCAATTAACTCTGCCAGATGACTACTTGAAATCTTGTACATCGCTCTCTTACCCTCATCTCGAGAAATTACAATACCACATTTTTTTAAAGTTTTTAGATGGTGAGAAATTAGTGGCTGATCTTTTTGTAATTTCTCTACAATATCTGTAACGCAGAGTTCCTTTTCTTTTTGAAGCATCTCTAGGATCTCAAATCTAGTTTCATCACAGATACATTTTAGGAGACTAATACCATTCATATCAATCTATTTTTATATAAATCAATATTTATGTATTGATTATGCAAAGCCCAAAAATCCTCTTTGTGTGCGTAGAAAATGCAGGTCGAAGCCAAATTGCTGAAGGGTTTTTTCGAAAATTTGCTCTACACTTTGAGGTAATAAGCGCAGGAACTAAACCTCAATCAGAACTTAATCCTATTGCAGTGAAAGTAATGGCGGAGATTGGAATTGATATTACAAACCAAAAACCCAAACTTCTTTCAAATGAAATGATTCAAGAATCCATTAGAACGATAAACATGGGATGTATGGATAGAGAATCGTGTCCATTATTGTTTGTAAAAGATGTTCTTGATTGGAATATTGTAGATCCTAAAGGAAGATCAATTGAGGAGATTAGGAAAATTCGTGACAAAATAAAATCTGAAGTCTTGGCGTTAATAAAAAAACTTGAAGATGATTAATGATGTATTCAAACTTTCAAATCTTTATTGTTGAACTAATTGGAACATTTATTCTCGTAGTCTTTGCAACAGGTTCAATTGTTTATAATGTGCAAATTGGAGGACCATATGGAATTTGGTTTGCCGCAGTTACTCCGTTTATTGCATTAATTATTGGGGTGTATTCTTTTGGAAAAGTTTCTCTTGCACATTTTAATCCCGCAGTTACAATTGGATATTATATCACAGGACATATTACCAAAATTCAAGTAGTTTGGTATTTTGCCGCGGAAATTATTGGATCTATCTTTGGGTCTCTATTTGTAATGAAATTTATTGGCACTGATGCGAATCTTGGAACAAATGCCCCAAACTTTGATTATTCATTTTTTTTAATATTTCCTGTAGAGGTATTAGCATCAGGATTACTCATGGCAGTAATTTTTACAGTTGTCTATACAAAGGGACTGAAGGGATTTAGTGGAATTGCAATTGGTGGGATAGTTGGGTTGGATATTTTCTTTTTAGCAATAATCTCAGGTGCTTCTATGAATCCAGCTAGGGCTTTAGCACCTGCTTTATTATCTGGAGTTATGAGTGATTTGTGGCTTTACTGGAGCGCACCATTTGTTGGAACAATGATTGTAGGATTTTTGTTTAGAGCAAAGTTTGCAAAGCAGAGAAATCAAGAAAATTCATAATATTACGAATAATAATGACCTTAATCTCTAAGATATTATGCCTAGTTCGAGGAAATTATTTGATGATGCAAAAAAAATAATTCCCTCAGGGGTAAATAGCCCAGTGAGGTATTTTAAGCCATATCCATTTTTTACAAAAAAATCAAACGGGGCTCATATCTGGGATGAGGATGGAAATCGATATGTTGACTTTTGTAATGGATATGGTGCGCTTCTTTTAGGTCACAGAAGAAAAGAGATCATTCAAGCAGTAACAAAACAACTAACACAAGGCACTTTGTATTGTACACCCACTCAATTAGAAATTGAATTATCCAAATTAATTATCAGTAATTTCCCATCAATGGACAAGGTTCGTTTGGTAAATACGGGAGGGGAGGCAACAATGACTGCAATTAGACTTGCAAGAGGATTTACAAAAAAGAAAAAGATCATAAAGTTTGAAGGATGTTATCATGGCGCACATGACTCTGTACTTGTAAAGGCAGGATCAGGTTCTGCACATAATGGTATTTCTGTATCTGATGGGGGATTAGATGAAGTATCAAAAAATACTTTGGTTGTTCAATACAACAATACAGAAGATCTTGAAAAAATTATTAGAAAAGACAAAGATATTGCAGGAGTAATTGTAGAGCCAATTCTTGCAAACATGGGATTAATTCTACCCGAGAATAATTTTTTATCAGATATTAGAAAGATAACAAGAGAAAATAATGTTCCACTAATCTTTGATGAAGTGGTAACTGGGTTTCGAGTATCCATTGGTGGTGCGCAAAAACATTTTGGAATAAAACCGGATATTACGACCCTTGGAAAGGCTTTGGGTAATGGGTTTACAATTGCTGCAGTTGGTGGGAGAAAAGAGATTATGGATTTGTTATCTCCTGCAGGCAAGGTATATCAGGCAAGCACTTTTGCTGGAAACCCGATTTCAGTTAGTGCTGCAATAAGTTCTCTTAAAACAATAAATAAAATTAAAAACAGTCTCTACTCTAAACTCGAAAAATACAATCTTCGCTTTACTTGCGCGCTAGATGATATTGCAACTGATATGAAAATCCCACACCAAATCAATTCTACCTCTTCTATGTTTCAAATCTTCTTTACCTCAAAGCCTGTTGTAAACTATCAAACATCAAAAAATGCAGATGCCAAAAAATTCCAGAAAATGTTCAAATCTCTTCTTAAAAATGGGGTTTTTATCGCACCATCACAGTTTGAAGTAGTCTTTTTGTCAGATGCTCATACTCAAACAGATCTAAACAAAACCCTTGACGCATATCAAATTGCTCTAAAATCGGTGAAGAATTGAAGTACTTGATTGGGGCAAGAGGAAGCCAACTATCGATTGCCCAAACAAATTGGGTGATTGATGAACTCAAAAGGGTACATCAAGATATAGAATTTGAGGTCAAACCCATAACGACGCAAGGAGACACTGATTTGAGACCTCTATTTACAATTGATCAAAAAGGAATTTTTGAAAAAGAAATTGACAGAGCAGTTGCTCAAAATGAAATTGACTTTGCAGTTCATAGTCTAAAGGATGTTCCATCCCAGATTGACGAGAATCTTGTTTTAGCTTGTATTCCAAAAAGAGCAATGGTAAATGACGTGTTTATCTCATCGGATGGTTCCACACTTGACACAATAAAACCTGGTGCTGTGGTTGGTACAAGCTCTCTACGAAGAGCAGTTCAAATATCCAGAAAGAGGCCAGATGTAACAGTTAAACCAATACGAGGAAATATTGAAACTAGAATCAAAAAAATCTCTGGTGATAACTATGATGCAATTGTTCTAGCTCAAGCAGGAATTTCTAGATTAGGGATGGATATCTCATATACTGCTTTATCTATCGAAGACTTTTCTCCATCACCTGGACAAGGAGCCCTTGCAATAGTTGCAAGAAAAGACGATGAACAAACAATCCACATGCTAAAAAAAATTGAAGATGAAGACTCTAGACTTGAAATAGAGGCAGAACGTGCACTTTCGGATTTTATAGATTCTGGATGTAGGTTTCCAGTTGGTGCGTATGCAAAGTCAAACGGTGAACAAATGACCCTTAAAGTAAGTGCATTTTCAGTTGATGGAAAAAAGTTACTTTATGTAACAAAATTGGGGCCGAAAAGTGATCCATATTCCTTGGGAAAAAGCGTAGGAGAAGAGCTTCGACAGAAAGGGGTAAATGAACTTGCATTAAATTGGAGAGAAAAAGTTGAGGAATGGAATAAAAAATGACAGGTAAAGTCTATCTGGTAGGGGCAGGTCCTGGAGATCATAAATTAATTACCCTGCATGCTGTAGAACTTCTCCTAAAGGCTGATGTTGTTCTTTATGATAGACTGGTAAGCAAAAAAATTATTTCAATGATTCCTAAAAAGACCGAAAAGATCTATGTCGGCCGTGCGGTAGGAGATGACACTACTCATCAAAACACAACAAACGACTTGATGGTAAAATATGCAAAATCTAAAAAAAAAATTGTTAGATTAAAGGGAGGTGATCCAATTATTTTCGGACGTGGGGGTGAAGAAGCTGAATTTCTCAAAGAAAACAAAATAAAATATGAAATTGTTCCCGGAATTACCTCCGGAATCGGTTCTGCTACCTATGCTGGAATTCCTCTTACTCATAGAAAATATGCATCATCAGTTGTCTTTGTAACAGGACATGAAGATCCTGAAAAGAAAAATGATGCAGTAAAATGGAAAAGGCTTGCAAAATCAGTTGATACGATTGTTATCATGATGGGATTGTCTAGAATTGATGTAATATGTAAACAGCTAATTGCAGGAGGCCTGGATAAAAAAACACCTGTTGCGGTAATTCAAAATGGAACTACTCCAAAACAAAAGATGGTAATAGGAACAGTTTCAAATATTGCAAAACTTGTGAAACAAAATAAAATCACACCTCCAACTAATATTATAATTGGAAAAGTAGTTGATTTATCAAAAACAATAGGGTGGAAATAAGATGCTTGATGGTAAGACAATCGCAATCACCCGCTCAAAAGATGATGCCACAGAATTTATCGAACTTGCAGAAAAAAATAATGCACATCCATTACCTCTTCCTACTATTGAACTTGTAAGTAAGGGGGAAAAGATTGTAGATGAATTTCTAGAATCAATAAAAAAATATGATCCAGACTATTCTGTGTTTATGAGTTCAAAAGCAGTAAAACTGCTCTTTGATACTGCTAAAAAAATAGGGAAATTTGAGATACTACAACTAACAGTTGCAAATACTATGGTAATGTCAGTTGGTCCAAAAACTACCAAAGCACTTGAAAATGAAGGAATCAAAGTAAATTACCAGCCCACTACATATTCATCAGTTGGTGTTGGTGAGGAATTTACCAAAATCCATGCAGTTGGGAAAAAAGTAATTGTTCCACGGAGTGGTGCATCCACTCCTTTTTTAAAAGAACTACTAAACAAGATTGGCATTGATGTGTTAGAGATTCATTTGTATGATGTTTGTGCATTTCGCGATACTACTCAATGGAATGAATTCCGAGAATTATTTTCCCGAAAAAAGATAGATGGAATTGTTTTTACTAGTGCATCCTCTGTTAGGGGGTTTTTTGAAATAATGTTAAAAGACTATGATGAGTCACGACTGGTTGAAAATTTGGAAAAAATACATGTCGTTGCTATTGGACCCTTTACTGCTGATGAGTTGAAAAATTTTAAGATAAAAAATATTATTTCTGAGGTACATACAGTCTTAGGATCATTTGATACCCTTAAAGAAATATTATTGCATTAATCTTCCAATATTCTTTTATCCTTCATATTTGTGGTTTGAATAATGAATCCAAAAAAGAAAACAGTACTAAATTCACTTTTGGTGCTGTTTGCGATATCTTTAGGAATCTCAGCAAGTCCAGCATTTGCAGATCACACAACTGCAAGTGTTAGCACTCCTCAAGGAACTTCAGTTCCAGGATGTGAGACTACAAACCAATGTTTCATGCCCTATGAAGTAACAGTGGATGTTGGCGGTGTAGTAACATGGTCAAATGATGACTCTGCAGCTCATACCGTTACTGCTGGTGGTGCAGCAGATGGACCATCTGGCGTCTTTGACAGCAGTTTGTTTATGGCAGGTACAACTTTCTCACATACATTTGAAGCAGCAGGTGAATTTCCATACTTTTGTATGGTTCACCCATGGATGAAAGGGATTGTAACTGTTCAAGCAGCAGGAGAAGAACCAGATGATACGCCTGATTTAATTGTTGGAGCTCCATCAGAGACCGAAACTACAGTTTCTGGAATTTCTGAAGATGGTAATTTACGTGCAGAAATCATTGCAAGTAATCCTGCATCAGATGAGGTAATGACTCTTGAGATAAAATTTAGGGATTCAACTGGATCTGTGCAAAAACATGCAAACTATGATCTTACCGTAACACAAAACGGTCAAGAAGTCCTTTCAGTTCTTGGAGCCCATGAACATGAAGGAACTGGAATGTATTCAACTGCACCATTAGATTCAGCTGATCAAGTTGACATCAAAGTAACGGTACTAGGATTTGGACTTCCAGGTGAAGAAGACGACTGGAGTGGACCCAAAGGAGAAATTTTGATGTTCAACGTAGTTCCTGAATTTGGAGCAATTACAATGGTTGTAATGTTTGTAGCAATAACAGCAGTTGTGCTAATGTCCTCCAAATACACGAGAGTAATGCCAAAACTATAACCTTTTTTTATATCCAAGAATAAGATTATCTAAGAGTTACTTGTGTCCTACCTAATCAAAAATTATTTCTAATCGATTATTCTTGTACTTTCGTACCTTGTCCACGTTAGTTCTGGATGATTCATATAAATTGAATTAACACTAATTTTTTTTATAATAATTTGATTTGATACTGTTTTTCACAAGGCTCTTATTTTGTTTTTTAATATAAAAAATAATTAAAAATGAATATGTATTGTCCTAAATGTAAAATGGATAGAGAATTTTATGACATTGATGATGGACCAGATGTCGCCGATGAAAAATTAACATACTTTTCGTACAACTGTGAGATTTGTAATATACATTTAGACGGGAAAAATAAAAATTGGTATGATAGTGAAGATGTGTCTTGTTACCTTCAAGTCGAGCAAGCAAAACCATACATGACTTCAGAGGAGTATTCTAGGAATGCAAAAAATAGGTCTAGTTGACCGAAGTGTACCTAATTTTTATCATATAGTTTGATTTTTCTTGTATGCAACCAAAATTTAGCTAAAGCTATTTAGCTGTGCCTATTTTTCCTCATGTATTTATAATATAACGTAGTTATTTTCTTCATGACTACTGAAAATTTTGAGATGGATTATTCAAAATATGATTTTAAAGATTCAACTGACATGTATGTACATCTTAGTAAAAAGGGACTCTCAAAAGATACTGTAATTGCAATTAGTAAAATGAAGGATGAGCCACAATGGATGCTTGATTTTAGACTTCGATCTTATGAAATTTTTATGAAAAAACCAATGCCAACTTGGGGTGGTGATCTTAGTGTAATTGATTTTCAAAATATATTTTATTATGCAAAAGCAACCGAAAAAACTGAAAAGAATTGGGATGATGTACCAGCTGATGTAAAAGCCACTTTTGATAAACTTGGAATTCCTGAAGCTGAAAAGAAATTCTTGGCAGGTGTTGGTGCTCAATATGAATCAGAAGTGGTCTATCACAGCTTAAGAGAAGATTTGGCAAAACAAGGAGTTTTGTTTTTAGATACTGATGCTGCATTAAAAGAATATCCAGAAATTTTCAAAAAATATTTTGGTAAAATCATACCACCTGAGGATAACAAGTTTGCTGCATTAAACAGTGCAGTATGGAGTGGTGGTTCATTCATCTACATTCCACCAGGAATCAAAGTGGACATGCCTTTACAAGCATATTTTAGAATAAATGCAGAAAACATTGGACAATTTGAAAGAACTTTGATCATTGCAGATGAGGGTTCCGAGATTCATTATATTGAAGGATGCACTGCTCCAGTGTATTCATCTGAATCACTGCATTCTGCAGTAGTTGAATTGGTTGCCCATAAAGATGCAAAATTACGATACACCACGATCCAAAACTGGAGTAGTGATGTTTACAACCTTGTTACAAAACGAGCTTATGCATATGAAGGTGCAACTGTAGAATGGATTGATGGAAACATTGGAAGTAAACTTACAATGAAATATCCTGGAATCTATTTGATGGGTGAGCGCGCATATGGTGAAACTCTATCTATTGCATTTGCAGGAAAGGGACAACACCAAGATACTGGTGCCAAAATGGTTCATCTTGCACCAAACACTACTTCAAAGATTACATCTAAATCTGTAAGTAGACTTGATGGAAGATCAACATACAGAGGTTTACTAAATGTGGCAAAGGGTGCTACTAATGTAAAAGCCACAGTAAGATGCGATGCCTTGTTACTAGATGATACCTCAAAGACTGACACATATCCATACATGGAAATCAACCAAGAAGATGCAACTATTACGCATGAGGCAACTGTAGGAAAAATTGGTGATGAGCAAATATTTTACCTAATGACTAGAGGATTTTCAGAAGAAGATGCCTTAACATTAATTGTAAATGGATTCATGGAGCCCTTTACCAAAGAACTACCAATGGAATATGCCGTAGAACTAAATCGACTCATCAAAATCGAGATGGATGATTCAGTCGGTTAGACTATGAAATGATTAGACATGTCTCAAACACTATCAACTATTAATATCTCACACATTGATGAAATATCCTCATCTAAAAATGAGCCAGACTGGCTAAAAGAACACAGGAAAATTTCTTTATCTGTTTATCAAAACCTTCCAATTGAAACATCTCCATTATACAACAAATACACAGATGCCAAAAAAATGGATCCAACACAAGTTTCCATATCTGTTTCTACAGCTGATAAGATTCCAAGTTTTCTGGAAAAAAGATTAACTGAATTGGAAAATGAAACCTGCATTGTACAAATTGGTACACATATTCATAAAATAAATATCTCTGATGAGCTAAAATCAAAAGGACTAGTAATATCTTCAATTGAGGATGCAATAAAAAATAATTCCGAACTCGTAAAAAAATCCCTAGAATCATCCAATTCAAAAAACGATAAATTTACTGCATTAAACAACGCGGCATTTAACTCAGGAGTATTTATCCACATTCCCAAAAATCTAATTCTGGATAAACCCATACATGTAGTCACTAGTTTATCTGATGATGGCATCTCTACTATCTCTAGAAACATTATCTTTGCCGATGAGAGCAGCAAAGCAACTATTGTTCAGGAACTATATTCTCCAAAATCAGAAAAACAACAGGCATACCTTGAATTATTTAATACAAATGTTGCTCCAAATGCACACCTTGATGTAACTACGTTACAAATGATGGATCAAAATACTGTTAACTTTTCTACTAGAAGAACAGATCTTGGGAAAGATGCCAAAGTAAACTGGTATTCTGGATTATTTGGTGCTATCTTATCCAGATACAAAATAGAATACAATCTTAATGGCTCAGGAGCTTCTTCAAGTGATTCTGAGGTGATTTTTGGAAACAAAGAACAGTCATTTGATATTCAAACTGATGTAAACCATGAAGCTCCTGCAACTGAGGGGCGAGTAGTTGAAAAATCCATACTCCGAAACAAGTCAAAATCACTATTCAAAGGAATGATTAGAATTAAAAAAAATGCCACAAAATCAAATTCATTCTTGTCCGGACGCTCAATCCTATTAGACAAAGACGCAAAATCAGATTCCATTCCAGGATTAGAGATATTTACAAATGACGTAAAGGCTACCCACTCTGCCTCGGTAGCTCAGATTGACGAAGAGCAAATATTTTATCTTCAAACAAGATGTCTAAGTATTCAAGAGGCAGAACGAACCATTATCGAAGGATTTCTAGAACCGTTATCTCGAAAAATGTCTTTTCAAGTAAGAGCATGGATTGCGCATCTAATTGAATCCAAATGGGATGATAAAGAACTTACAATAAACACCGATGAAGAACTCGCAAAATTTATTGAAGTTGAGGAAACACGATACAATGAAGATGCAGAAATTGAACAACACTACAAGTACAGGTAATCAAAATGCCCCAATGGATTAAAGCATGTGATTTAGACCAAGTAAAAGAGGGACAGTTGTTTGGGTTTCATACCAATGATAAAAAAATCCTTTTGGCAAATCAAAAAGGAACTATTTTTGCCACTGATTTGATTTGTACTCATGCTGATGCTGACTTGTCAACTGGATTTCTAAGTGAAGAAGGAGTTAGGTGTCCATTACATCTTTCTGTATTTAATATGGAGGATGGAAAACCACAAAATCTTCCAGCTGAAATCCCATTAAAGACATACAAAACTAAAATAGAACAAAACGAGATTTACGTGGAGATATAAATAATGCAAAGTGCTCAAACATCTTTTGAAAACCTTAGAAAAGACTTTCCAATTTTAAAAAGAACCGTTAGAGATAATAAAACTTTAGTATATTTGGATAATGCATCTACAACACAAAAACCAAACCAGGTAATTGACGCAATAAATGATTTTTATAGAAACCATAATGCAAACATTCACAGGGCAGTTTATGCACTTGCAGAAGAGGCAACTGAACTATATGAAAATGCAAGAGAAAAGATTGCAAATTTTATCAATGTTAAAGACAAAACTGAAATTATTTTCGTTAGGGGAACTACTGAGGCAATTAATCTAGTTGCATATGCATGGGGTCGAGATCAAATAAAGGAAGGTGACATTATTGTTACTACAGAATATGAGCATCATAGCAATATTGTTCCATGGCAGTTACTAACACAAGAAAAAGGTGCCAAACTAGAATATATTGGGATGGATGACAATGGAGAATTAATCTTAGATGATCTTGACAAATATCTGGCCACAGGCAGAGTTAAACTTGTCACCTTTAGCCTAATGTCAAATGTTTTAGGAACTATATCTGATGTAGAAACAATTATTTCAAAATGTAAGGCAGCGGGAGTTTTGACTTTAGTTGATGGTGCACAAGCAGTACCACACATGAAAGTAGATATTGAAAAATTAGGGTGTGACTTTTTTGCATTTTCTGCACATAAAATGCTTGGTCCAACTGGTATTGGAATTTTGTGGGTTAGAAAATCCGTATTAGAAACTATGAGTCCCTTTCATGGTGGCGGGGATATGATAAGAGAAGTTCACAAGTATGAAACAACCTGGAATGATTTACCGTACAAGTTTGAAGCAGGGACGCCAAATATTGCCGATGTTATTGGATTTGGTGCCGCAATTGACTATCTATCCGATATAGGCATGGATGCAATTAGACAACATGAAATTGAATTGACCTCTTATGCTATCGAGAAACTTTCGCAAGTAAAGGGGTTGCATATCTATGGAACAAAAGATATCTCAAAACGAGGTGGGGTAATATCGTTTAATTTTGCAGATGTCCACCCTCACGATGTAGCTCAAATCATTGACGCGGAAGGAATTGCAATAAGATCAGGACACCATTGTGCTCAAGTACTTATGGAGAGACTAGATGTTGCGGCAACATCCAGGGCAAGCTTTTACATTTACAATACTCGAGAGGAAGTAGACAAATTAATCAATTCATTAAATAAAGTAGCAAGGATATTCAAATTATGAGCAACGCTGACATTTATCATGAGATGATTATTGACTATTCAAGAAACCCCATTAATTATGGAAAAATTGAAGATCATGATGTTACATTTCATGACTCTAATCCATTATGTGGTGATAGTATCGATATTGATATGAAAATTGATGGGGATAAGGTATCTGATATTAAATTTCATGGCAAAGGATGTGCTATTTGCATGGCCTGTTCATCAGTACTAACTGAGATTGCAAAGGGGAAAAACATTGATGATGTCAGAAAAATCTCAAAAACTGATGTTTTAGGAGAATTAGGTCTTGAAAACTTGCAAGCCGTGAGAATAAAATGTGCATTACTTTCACTCAAAGTTCTAAAATCTGCCCTTTACTCTTATTTGGGAAAACATTTAGACGATTCATCCGATGTCGATAAGTTAAAAGAAGAGGCAGCAAGCTTATACTAGTGTATGAGTACATTCACACCTTCTACACCAATTCAATTACAAATTAGAAAAATAATTTTTGAAAAATATAACCATGTGGATACAAAATTTACCAATGATGAAATATTTGAAACAATAAAACTTGAAGGTGATCTTAATTCTTCTTGGATAATTGATGATTTAGAACCTTACATCCTTGAGATTTGTGATTCCGGCCTAACCCGAAATATTGCCCAAAATTTTACTACCATTTGGCTTAAACTGTTTGATCCTGTAAAAAAATCCCATTGTAATTCTTGCAATCACGATATCTATCTTGGAGAATCAGAAAAACAAGAATGTCCAAATCCAACCTGTAAGGCATTAATTTAGCTTCTTTGTTTTTTAGCAGCATCCTCTAGGGCTTTTATCATTGGAAGTTTTTCACCAGTAAGGTAGAGAACTAGAGCTCCTCCGGCTGTACTAATATGTTTAATTTTTTTCTCTAACCCTTGGCTTTTGAGAACTGATGTTAAATGTCCTCCACTAACAATAGTTGTAGCCATTGAATTTGCAACTGCTTCTAGCATTTTGTTTGTCCCAAACCTAAAGTTTTCTTTCTCAAAAAATCCTGCAGGCCCACTGATAAAAACAGTTCCTGCACCTGCAATTAACTTTGAATAAAATTCTACAGTTTTTGGGCCAAGATCATAAATTTTATCTCCTTTTGCAATCTCTCTTACATCCATCTCAACTCGTTGTCCATCTTTATCAATGGCAATATCTACTGGAGTTGAAAAAACATCTGGGTATTCTCCTATCAGAGCATGTGCTTTTGCAACTACTTCTTCTTCTCTTTTGATGCCTAATGGAAATTTTATTCTTGCCTGAGCACGCATAAACACATTTCCTATTACTCCTGTTAGTAAAACGTGGTCTGCTCGTCCATTTTCGATGAGCATTTTAATTGCTTCAAGTCTATCTGGAACTTTTGAGCCACCTAAAACGATAACATGAGGTGCTTTTGCTACTGTCATTATTTCATCTAGATTTCTAACCTCCCTCTCTACAATACGTCCTGCACATGCAGGCAAAACTTGGGCAAATCCTACAATTGATGGGTGTGACCTATGTGCACTAGGAAAGGAATCTAAAACACAAAGATCAAAGAGCTTGGAAAGTCTTTGCACCATAATCGTTTTTGATGCATCCTTTGGTGAAAATTCATAATTTTCTTCAGCGCATAAACGTAGGTTATCTAATAGTAATACTTCACCACTTTTCAAATTTTTTATTTCGTTTTGGGCAGCAATGCCAATTACGTCTTCAACATATTTTACGTTTTTTTTTAATAATTTTTCAAGGACCTCGGCATGTTTATCCATTCCAGTATAGTCTTTATTTCCAACTCTTCCTTGGTGCGATGCAACGACTACTTTTGCACTTTCTAAATCTTGAATTGTTTCAATTGCCTCTTCGATTCTCTTGGTACCTGAAATCTCCATGGTTTCCTCATCTATCGGGCAATTCATATCAACTCTTAAAAAAATTGTCTTATCTTTGAGGTCAAAATCATCTAGAGTGAGCACATTCACGCCCTTTCTATTGCCTTCTGGGTTAAATTCTTTGAGTTGTTCAAATTGAAAATCCCAATTGAAAATAAATAAGGTATTTTTTACTTTATTTCACTTAGGAAAAATTAAAAATGAAACATAAAGGGATTAACTAGTTGCAAAATTGGATTTTTGATTTTCGGTCTCGTTCCTTTGTATTATTGGTATTTTTATTTTTAGTAATTTTGGCATTGGTGTTTTTTGAGATAAGTGAAGAATTTGACCAAGTGGTAATCTTTTTTGCTTCAGAGCATGTCGGAGATCCAACTTTAGATATTATTATGCAAATCATTACTGAAAGCGGCGATCCATTTTACATGCTGGGATTTGGAATAATCACTCTTTTAATTAAAAAAACAAGAAGGATTGGAATTACTTTGATGATTTTAATTGTCCTCTCTACATTACTCACAGGTTACATAAAATGTGGTGTGGACCGAGACCGCCCTGATTTTAATTATGAAGGAGTAATTTTTCCAGTAGAGATAAGTCGTGATACTTTTGCAATGTTCTGTGAGGGTAGTTCTAATGCATCATTTCCATCTGGGCATGCTACAAGGTCGGTAATTTTTGGAATCGTTTTAGCGTTTGCACTATCTGAACGATTTCCTAGGGGCTGCTATCTACTATTTGCTTACCCAATTTTGGTTTCAATCAGTAGAATCTATGTTTTGCAGCATTTTCCAATGGATGTTATTGGAGGTGCCGTATTGGGAATAATGCTAACAGGAATATTGGCATATAGAACAAAATTGTATAAATTTTTTGATAAATCAAAAATCTAATCCTTCGAGAACCTTATTGCTAATTAAAATTATTGCGTAATGTTCACTATCGTGATGAAAGGTCCAGTATTTTATATCTCGAACTTCATTTTTTTTCCTTAATCCAAAGTTAATACCAGTTGTTACAGAATAACCAATTCGTTTTGCAAGTTTTGTTTCTTTTGGCATTAAAACCTTGAATCCTTCTTTTCTATTACTAAATCCAAGATTTACCATATCATCAACGGCAGCAGGTACGTCTGCTTCATTCTTTAGGTCATAGGTTTTAAAAATCGGCAAATCTTTTGGATGAAAACTCATACCATTCAACAAACTCTTTGATTAATATTTTTTATAGAGTGTGTCAATGCGATCAAAGTAAGTTAATTCTTCACCCTT
>DATKYM010000063.1:0-6438 GCA_035528495.1 Nitrosopumilaceae archaeon | reverse complement strand
CTTCTCGTAATGAAGCAGCTACGTTTTTCGTATCTTGAAAACCCATAGATTCTGCTCGTATCCACTGATGACGATAGCCTGTTGGTGCAGGTGGTGCATCTAGTGATGAGGGTGGAGTCCAAACTTTTTTCTTTTCAGTTTCAGTTCGTTCTTGACTCGCACGTGAAGTTGTTATTTTTTCGTTTTCCATATGCCTTATACTCCTTCCGTGATGTTTAATTGTTTCGCATATTCTTCTAGTGGCACGCCTAATCTTTTAGCAATTGCTACCTGTGAGGGCGAGAGTTTCACAGTTTTTCTGCGTCCTGTTGGGGCCGAACGTTTTGCCGATGCTACAGCTTGAGCAGGTTTTGCTCTTTCTATAGTGTTGCCTTCTATCTTATCAAACTTATGAGGAAATTCAAGTCTTATTCTTTTATCAATTTCTTCATAATATTCGTCTGATTTTGGGTCATATCCTTCTTCTTCTACAAGCTTTTTATGCATATCAAACGCAGTATAAGTCATTGCAGAATCATTACCAAACCATGTGTTTTTAGATGCCCAAAGCTCTGCTTTAGGATCTGTAGGCACATCATTAGGAACTGGTCTACCATTATAAGTTAATATTTCCTGCTGATATTGTTGAGGAGTTATATTAACTTCTTTTCTAGTTTCTATTGGTTGTGATGCTTTTAAAGAATTAAGTCTTGCATTTTCAACACTTAAATTAGCTAATTGTTCTTGTGCAGAAATTTGCGCTTCTATGTCTTGAGATTCAATAGCATTTTTTAAAGCCAATTTAGCTGCTGCTAAACTAGTTTTAATTCTGCTTTCAAATTCAGTAGCATAACCTTTATCAACAGCAGACATTCTTTGTTCAAGTTCATCTTTTTGTCTTTTGGTTAATTGAGCATAAGTAATTGCTTCTTCTCTTTGTCTTTCCGCTTCACGCATCTTACGAGTTAATTTAGAAATACGTCTTTGTACTCCTTCGCTGTATTCAGCTAACTCATCTTTAGCATTTTTTGTTTCTTCTTTTTTAGTTTCAACAGGAGTTTCTTTTTCTTCCTGTTCTACTTCTATTTTTTCTTCAACAACTATTTCTTTTTGTGGTTCGTTGTTATCATCAAAATTAATTTCGGCTCCTTTTTCTTCGCCTACATCAATCAGATCATGTTTTGTTTCGTTTAGTTCTGGCATAGTTCCTTCCTATGTTAAATTAAATGAAGTACTGATTCAGGATCTTTAATAGTCCCTATTACTTCATCGTCGTTAAGTATTCGCACTTCTCCACCCTCTATTGGTAGTCGTGATCCAGCGTATCGTGCAAAGATCACCCAATCTCCTTTTTTACACCATGGACCTGATGTAAATTTTTCATCTTTATAACAAAGCGGTCCCATTTTTAAAACGTAACCACAAGTGGTTGCAATTCTTGCTCTGTCTAATGTTTCTTGTGAAAATAATATTCCACCTTTAGTTTTATTTTTTGGTGTAAAAGGTAAAACTAAAAGTCGGTACCCTGTTGGTTCCGGTAATTGATCTACAGTATCCGATCCAATGTTATCTGGATTTAACGGTTCTTTACTGTCTAAAGATTTTAATTTATCTTCTTCTTGATATTTTTCTTCAAGTCCAAGTTTAATCTTCGGTATCTCTGTCTCCGAAATGGACGACGTTTGTGAGATCTGGTTGCTCATCATTTTGCTCCTTGTCATTTAGCAGGTTAGAGATTTCCTGTAACATTAATTGGTAGGCTTGTGCCTGACCTAGTAAATACTTGTATTTTTCCATATTGTCAACCCCTCCGCTAATCATAACATCGCCTATTTGTTGAAGGGTAGCCTGTAGTCTTTTCTGTATTTTATATATAATGTTTATTTCGTCCATACCTATATTGCTTTTAGCAATTCCACTTTCGTAGAGATTTATTAATTCTACTATTAGGATCTCTTGCCGTTTTAGCAGATGTTAATCGTTTCTTCATTCCGGTCATCCTGGCACAGAATGATTTACGTCTATTAGCTGCTTTAGATCCCTTTTTTAATTTTGATGGTTTTGTAGTTACTGCCATAGATAATTTAGATCCAGGGTTCGCGGCTCTATAAGAAGCTACACCTTTTCTATTTAAACCACCTTTAGGATCTTTGCCTTCTTTGCGTTGCCAAGCAGCTGTTCTAGCCATTATTTTTTCTTTGCAGTTTTTGCAGCTTGTTTAAATTGTTTCGCAGTAGGGGCTCCTTTAGATCCAACTTTTCTCATCTTTTCTTTTGAGCCTGCTTTAATTCTTTTTCTTTTTGCGTGAATGTTTGCATATAGTCCTGGTTTCATTATTTGTTATCCTTTTTACAACCACATTCATGACCACACACACAAGGTTTAATTTTAAATACCTTGCATATGATTGCACAAATTTTGTTTTTTATTTTTTTTATCACTATCTCCATCCTTTTTTTGTAAGTTTAGGTTTACCTTGTTTAACTAAACCACCTTTTTTAAATGATCCTTCTGTAGCGGTTTTTCTTTTAGCTATTTCATCTATAATAGGTTTTTTCCTTTCATAGGCATACTGTCTTATTTCTTTTTCTCGTTCTTCTTTAATTTTTTTAATTTTTTCTTTAAGATCTACTTCTTTATTTCTTTGTTCAGCAATAATTTCTGCTTTTTTAGCAAGTTGTTTATTGCTTAATTTTTTATTATCTACATCACTCGCAAAGTGATATAGTGTTATATCGTCTTTACCCATTATTTTGTCTTTTATTTTTTTTAATTCACTCATTATTATTTCCTTTTTAAAGTTCTGACGATTCTTCTTTTTTCAGCTTTAAGATTTTTTTTACCTTTTTTAGTTTTTGCTTTTTCGGAATCTACTCTTCCAAGTTCTTCCAATCTATTCATTCGTTTTGTATTTTTCATGATATTATTTTTTCTTGTTGATTTTTTTGTTATCTAATCTTTTAACAGAACCCATCATCTTTTTAGATGATTTGTTTTTTTTAGTAACTTTTCCACCTTTGGAAAATCTAACATCTGATCGTATGCCGTAGTCGTTTCTCATTTTATTTTGCTCCTTGTTTGTTTGTTAAAGTCCTCGCAATGGATTCACCACTACGACCCACCACATAACCCCCAAGTCCAATATTGAGAAGTGTCCACACATCTCCTGGTAATTCGAACGTTATAATAGTTCCGGTAAAGACCCTTATAACAGGTCCAATAACATAATTCCATACTAAAATAAATATTAATACATACATTAGTAATGGTCTCCAACTAGCAACAAACCAATGTGATTTAGCTTCCGCCTCTACGATAGAAGCAGCTGCTTTTAGTTCTTCGGTAGATGATTGTATTAATTGGGTATTAAGTTGAGCTTTTAATTTCTCTGCTAAATCTTTATCAGGTATAGCTTTATCTACTGTTGAAAACAGCATCTTCGCTAATGGGGCTATTGTTCCTAATGCGGCTAACATATTAGTAAAATTTAATTTATATACTACTTAATACCAAGTAGCTTTTTTGCTTTTTGCTTTCAACATACGTTTAGTACCTTTTACTTCAACAGTTTGTGACTCTTGATCGTTAGTCATTTCAACAGGAACTCCGCCTTGTTGATAACCGTCTTTACCGACACCCATTTCTTTTTCAATTTTAGGTGCGTTTACGTATCCTGATCCTCTTTGCCAATCTTTGCTCATATTTTTCTCCTAGTTAAAATTTAGTATAGTTGATTTTTGGGAAATTTCTACCAAAATCGTTAACTTTGCTAGCATCCGACATTTGTTGTTTTGCTAGTGATACTCCTGCACGTAATCCAGCTAAATCTTCGTTTTGTTCTAGCTTTTCTTCGTGTTGTTTTTGATTCATCATGGCTTTCATCTTGTCAATATTGATTTTTTCTTGACCTTCGTTCTCTTTTCTTGAATTTTCTTCTGCTCGTAGGTCTAATTCTCTAGCTTTTAGCTTCAATAATGGGTCACCACCAAATTCACCTGTGATTTTTTCTTCTTCTTTCACATAATCCATTGTTAATTCTGCAACCAACACTGCTTTTCTAGCTTCAATAGCATTAGTAATCTGTTGTAATCTCTGTTGTGCTTGCATCATTTGTGGATTACCCATCATACCAGCAGCCATTGCAGGGTTTGTTGCTCCTGCTTGTTGCATTTGTTGTGTAATCATTTGAACTTCACGTAATTCTTGGACAAATTCTAATTGAACTTGCTCTTGTGCCATTAAACTTATGTGTTCTAATATATTTTTTTGCAATGATGCCATGATAGGTGGATTATTTTGTACCATATTCAAAGCCATAAAACTTAAATGCGCATCAATGTGTGATTTATGATCTTGTCCTGGGAATGCTTGAAATGGTTTCATACTCATAGCTAGAATATGTTCTAACGCTGGATCCATTGGCATAGGTTGTTCTGGTGGTGGTAAAATAGCATTAATATTTTTAACACCAATTGCTTCATACATAGAACGGTATGCTTGATATAAATTATGAATTTGTGGATTAGATTGCGCTAATTGTAATTGAGTTTGCGCCATAGAAATTCTTTGCGTTTGAGAAAAGATATTAGGATCCGCAACTGGTAGTACATCAATCCTATCATCAAAATCTGCTAGCTTAACATTCTTCTGTGCACCTGGAACATCATATGGATATTCTGGTGGTAGATATGTTTTAAATACTTCTGATAATAATTTAAATTCATTTTTTAATCCGACATATAATCGTTTATGAATAGCGGACATCACCCGCGATCCACGCTCCAATAATGCTACTGTCGTACCGACGGCCGCGGCTTGGTTCATGTCACCCACTTGTGAATCAGCGATGCTCGCGAAGCGTTGTGCACTTTGCACACACATTCCCATCAATGCAAGTAATGTTTGATCTGGTCCTTTAAATGGAAGCTGCATAAACGAATCTTTGATGTTACCGCTTGGTGCATCCACATCTCTAAATTCTCCAGGCTGTAATGGTTGTGCATCATTACGTACTCTAATTCCTCTTGCTTTAAATCCTGCTGGTAAATTTGCTAAAGTTCCTGCATCTAATAATTGTCTTAATGCAGTAGTAGCAGTTCTAGATAATCCACCGATCATGTGGATTAAACCAAATCCGTAGAATCCCATTCCTGGTAAAAATTTAAAATGTACAAAATAATTAACTCTATTTTTTAATGGATCGTTTGCTACGTAGTTTCTTCGTATAGATAAAATTTTATTAGAAGACTCGTCAATGGTTACAACATACGGTAATTTAATTCCAGTGGGCTCACCATCTTCAGGATTAATATCTTCATATCCTTCCAAATCTAAATTTACATGCATTTCTAAAATAGTGTACATGTCTTCTTGACCGTTTTGCGAAATGCCTTCTAGTTCTAATTCTTTTTGTTTTAAAGGTTCTTCTTTCATTTCAGGATCACCTAGTTCTATATCTTTATAGAAACCATTAACCTGTTGTTTACGTAAATCATTTTTAGAAATTTTAACAAGGTGAATAATTGCTTCTGCATCTTCTAATGAATTAGCAGAATACGGAACTACAATATCTTCAGCCGGTATAAATTTTGATACGGCTCTGCCTAATAGATCGTCATAATAAACTTTCTTAAAGGCAGAACCGGATAGGGGTAAATAGAATAACATCTGATCAAACTCTGGTTCATATTCTTTCATCTGATCCATGATTTGATAGTTCATAAAATCTTTAACACGATTTGCTTGATCTTGTTTGGCAGCAGTAATATCTCCTAAAATTTGAACTCGGACTGGTCCTTCTGCTGGTAATAATTCTTTGTAGGCTTGTGCTTGAAATTGAGTAACTGCTTCAGCAAGTACTGGGTGAGTAACTCCAGAAGCACCTCTAAATGGTTCTGTTCTTTTTACGTATTTGAATCCTAATAAATCTAAACCTTCTCTATAACCATCTTCCCAATCTCCTCTAGATTCTTTGTAATCTACATATTGATCATATAGCTCTGATGCTAATGGATCTAATACACCATCTTCTAAAAATTCTGCTAGGTTAGCATTGTGATCTTCACCACCTTCCATAGCTGCAATTTTTGGATCAAAAGAAATTTCTGCTCCACCATCTTCATCCATTTGAATTTCAACTGGACCACCTTCGGTTTCTACTTCTTCAATTTGTTTTTGTTGTTCAAGTAGAATTTCTTCTTCACCTGGAATTTCAATAGTAGTTTTAGTATTGGGTAATGCGTCGTCTATTTCAGCCATTGGTTTATTCTATATGGTTTTTTGAATTGTTTCAACACCCTCTTCTACCGTAGTTGTATCAGGGGTTTGTTTAACTGTCAAACTATCAATAAGCTCATTCATCATTTTAGGGTTAGATTTTTTAGGGGTATCTAAAGGTTCTGGATTTTCAGCAGCCCATTGTAATAGTTCTGCTTGAGTTACTGGTTCATCATTTGCCGT
>DATKYM010000062.1:0-13023 GCA_035528495.1 Nitrosopumilaceae archaeon | reverse complement strand
GAGCCAAAAAAAGACACATTACCAAAAGGCTTTGAGAAAAAACCAGCAGAGACACCAAAACCAGCAGAGACTGCAAAAGTTCCGACAAATTTCAATGAAGCACTAGAGAATGCATATTATACTGCACCAATGTCTGATTTTCACAAATACAGAGCATCAGTTACGGGCTATTCCCCATCTCCTAATAGATACTATGCAAGACATCATGATATTGTAGGTAAAGTCCCAACAACAAACTGGAATGATCAAAAGAGAACAGTTACAGGCTATGCACAACCATCAAACCAATACTTTGCAACAAGACAAAGATTAGTCTATCATCCAACAGACAAGAACTTTGGTACATTTAGTGGTGTAAGGGCAACAGTAGAAGGTATTGCAGTTGTAGATAAACAACCGCCACCTAAAGAAGTTCCAAAACCTACAGGTACGCTACCAAAAGGCACACTACCAAAGGGAACACTCCCAAAAGGATTTGAAGCAAAGCCATCTGACGTTGTTGTAAAATCTTCTAAAGGCACCCTACCAAAAGGTTTCTAGTCTTTTTTTAATTTTCTTTTTATGTTCAATCTTATGGTCCCACAAATCAATTTTAAATCCGAACGACCAAGTTAGAAAGTTAATTTCAAATAAATTTTCAGTGATTTGGAGGCTAGAGCTATTTTGCAGTCTTGTTTTGAAATAAATATCCCTTTTTCTAATTAGATTTATGGAAATTCACGTATACGATACCTATGTCAAAGCTGCAGATGGGCATACCATGCACTTTGATGTAATTACTGGTGAAAAAGACCACGATAAAGCCCTCACATATGGCAAAGAGTGGTTAAAATCAATCGGGGAAGAGAATTCAGTAATGACAACCAATGAATGTCAATTCTGCCATTCACAAGGCGCACCCGAGCCTGTTGAACAGGCAATTAAGGATGACGGCTACTTTATCCAAAAAATGGAAGGCTGCCCTTAACCATTTTTTCCTTTTTACATGATAAAGTATTTTTTAGATCAATTATTGTAAAGACCATGGTAGAACAGAAATATTCAAAGTGGACAGTAGAAGGAGATAAGAAAATCAAATGGATTTGTGGTTGTTTCCAAACAGCGGATGATTACTTCAAATTCTGTGATAAACATAATGACACTTTGATAAAGGCAATCAATTCTAAAGTAGATGAATTAGACATGACATTAATTGTTGAAGATTAGACAAATGTGTGACCTTAAAAACCCTGAAAACTAGTAATTCTGTGAAAGAAAAGAGTTTTGAGAATTATCTAGAGAAAAATCAAAACCTATCAGAAACAACTTTATGGTCAAGAAAGCATAGTGTGAAACTATTCAATGAGTTTGCCGACACGGATGCCCAATAAAGGACTTGATTAAAGTTAAGAAAAAAGACTTGGTTCCGATAAATGGTTTTTATCGAGTTGAATTCAAAACTCAGTTTGGTCAGAATTCCAATGGAATAAGTTTTATTGGTTTTCTTGATTTAACTGCAAAAACAATTATTGATGATTATTTAGATTCTAAGGAAAATTTAGATTCTAATAATTTTATATTTAATTTAACAATTGGTACTGTTGAGCAGTTCTTGACAAAACTGGCTTTTAGGTCAAACATCAAAATGAATGTATTCGGTACTAACCAAAATATGAGAATCAATCAAAGGATAAGAAAGAGACTTTTTAATATTTTAGAGAGAAACAATATTTCAAAAGAAACAATAAGATATTTGCAACCTCTAAAAAAACCAGAATTAAACAGAAATTACAATTACAAATGAAATCAAAATTGGAGTAATACCTTCAACCATTGTTTGTACGTCCTGTTTTACCTTCTATTGACAAACAATGCTTTGTCTTTTAACAAAATATTGGTTTGTACTAAATTGTAGATATTGTAATGGCATCAAAATACTCTTCAGCTTTTTTTATTATTTTTTTGTCATCAGCATCTGGTTCTGCTGCAATGAGCACTAGATTTTGGTCAATTGGGACAGTAATGATTAGTTGTTTTGTACGTCTTGATGCAATGTAATCTATGGGACCCAAAATATCGTCAAGTTCCTTCCTCATGTTAAAATCCAACTGCATTTGCATGTAGACCATTCTAATCTTTTCATCTGCTAGTAGTGGAATTGTTCCCTTTTTGAAACCACCCGCAACAAGATGGCCTAGTGGATTAATTACTCCAACATGCCTGACCTTCGCCTCGTCTGAGAGTTTCATACAAGCATCATTTAGTTTTTTGATGTTGTCTATAGAAAGGATTCCCATATTATTCAAAAAGCCACTACTAATTTTAACTGATGCAATTCTCTTCCTCCCAAAAAATAATTTTAAATTAGTTCCTCGACGAGTTTGAATTTACAATCTGGAAAGTTTACTTAGTATCGGAATTGTTTTCGGAGATGTCTTTGCTTTCTTTGGTGAAAAATCTTATTTTGACAAGATAAAAAATACTAAAAATAATTTCAACAATCATTGCTAATATAATAAAGGAGGCAATTTGGATTATAAAATAAGGAATTTCAAGTAGTCTTGTAAGGGTATCTGAAAATGAATAAAATTGAGGATTGATTAGAAATATTCCCAGTAGTGTAAAGGGAATTAGTTTTGCCATATCTTTGGCTAAGTCCTCGTTATAGTATGCAGATATTCTTATTGCAATAATCAAACCGCTTGATACAAGAAAAATTGTTTCAGTTGGCATGTTTTGAACAAGTAGGAACATAAATGACGAGTATCCTAAAAACCAGAGAAATATTACAAATGGAAAAATAATTAATTTTGTTGTGATAAATGCGGCAGTTCGTGGCGCAATGGATTTTTTTTCACCTGTAGATTTGAATGTCCTTTGAGTGATTTGTTTCTCAAGGTTGAAAGAAAAAATATCACGTCTTGATAAAAATCTGTAAAAATGATATACGAACATTCCATAAAATACCATCCCAATTGAAAATCCAATAAGATCATAAATTGAAGAATCAGAAATTACATCTTGGAATATCTCATTAAAAAAATCAAGTAAAATGATTCCCGTATCTTGAGGATTTTCAGAAATTTTATTTAGGATATTGCTTTGTGGAAAATTTTCTAGCTGAGATTCTATTTTTTTAGTTTCTGTGATTAATTTTCCTTCTGATTGAAGGACCTGGAAACTATTCTGAGAGGTAAATTCTGATACCGCAAAAAATACAATTGGAGAGAGTATAATCAGCACTATCCCAAAAAATAAGATGTATTTTTTCATGTTATTCATTCCCTTAAGCCATATAATTTATTTTAGTCATAAAAATTGTGTAAAAACTTGTCATTTGTCGGATTCAACCACAATGCCGTGATTTGCTTTAGTGTTCGCTCAAAGTTTCTTTATTTTATTTTTATTATTCCTTGGTTAATCAAGTGCTCTATTGCTCTAACATATTCTAAATCAGAGATTAACCCTTCAGACCACCACTTTGCATTGTTTTTAACCCATGGAGGAATAGATATGGTAGATTCTGCAGGACCAGGAGTGGCAGAAACAGTGTTAGAAACTGGACCTTCCCCTATTGAATTTATTGCAATTGCCTTAAAGTCATAAGTCACACCATTTGTTAATCCTGTAATCAGTACACTTGGGGTTGTACCGGATTTTGGAATAGTAACAAAGAAGTTCTCACCTTTTTTGTATTGTTGAATGTTATATCCTGTTATCTTGTTTCCGTTATCTGCAGGTGCCGACCAGGAAAGTCGTACCTGGTTTTCCTCTGCAGTGGCCTTTAGATTTGTGATGGACCCTGGTGCTCCTGAGGATATTTGTGACACCTTTGGAATTACACTTACAGTGCCGGAGCTAGGCCCAAGACCGTCATTTGTTACTGCAACTACACTAAATCCATAGGATACACCGTTAGTGAGTCCAGTGATAGTAGTTTTGGTAGCTTTTCCCAAAACATCATGGACCACAAAACTATTTGAACCACCAGTGTATTCTCTAATTCTATATCCACTGATTTGCTCTATTTTATCATCAGATAACGACCAAGTTAGTGTTGCCTTTCCATCTCCTGCAGCAGCTCTAAAATTTGTAATTGCAATTGACACCGCCTTTACCGGGGTGGCAGAGGCAGTACCTGAGGGTCTGCTTTCACCTATGGAGTTTATTGCGACAACTTTGAATCCGTATTTTACTCCATTTTGAAGTCCAGTTATTGTGTATTGGGTATCGCTGCTCCCTGTAGGATAAGTGGTAAATGCAGACGAATCTGGTTGAGAAACCAAAACTTTGTAATTGTGAATTGGCGATCCATTCTCAGATGGTCTTACCCATGCTACCAAAACTTTCCCGTCACTTCCAAATGCATCCACTCCTCTAACTTCATTTGGTATCTTTGCAGTTGTAGATTTTGAAGGAGTTGCAGATACCGTATTAGAATCAGGTCCATGTCCCATAGAGTTTATTGCAACTACCTTTACTCTGTATGACACCTCATTTGTCAGCCCAGTGATTTGTGCAGTGTTTGCTTTGTCATTCAAAGTTTTGGTTTTAATATCCCCCGAACCTAATTCCCAGTAAAATATTTTGTAACCTGTAATGCTAGTCCCACCATTAAACGGCGTAGTCCAGCTTAACAGAATTTTTTGGTCTGCTCTGGTGGCCTTTAGATCATCAATTCTGTCTGGGGCAAACATTATTTGGGAACTAGTTGGTTTTGCTGAAACTGTGTTTGAATCAGGACTATCTCCACGAGAATTTTTTGCAATTACTTTGAAATTATAAGACACATCATTTGTCAGCCCAGTTACAAGAGATCTAGTTGTGGTACTCAAGTTTGGATATGTTGTATAAACATCAGTTCCAGTCTTCCACATTATTACCTTGTAATTTTGCATTGGAACTTCGTTATTGTAAGGTGCGGTCCAAATCAAATGAACCTCACCATCTGCAGGAATGGCTATCAAATCAGTAACTGGTTCTGGTGGGCCATCTGCAAAAGATGTTTGAGTTCCAATAAACAAAATGGATACGGATAAAATTAAAACTGTGTATGAAAATCGATTCGGTAACACGCTTTCTTTAAAATTGACAGTTATTAAGAGTTCAATAGGAATCATTTGTCTAATAACTGATTGGCATTTTTTTATCATTTGAATGACTCCAAAAGATCCTCATTGAATTGATAGTTCTCTCTTTTTGGTCGGAGTATTCTATAAAATGATTTGAAATTCAACAATCCTCATCCTCACAGAAAATCCATGAAAGCCCCATGAAATCTTCCTTCGTTAATCCCAAGGTCGAGAGTTTTGTTTCATTTTCAAATGCTCTTTCAATCCCCAATTTTGGGGTTTCAGAAAGCCTTGATTGAACTTGTATTTGACTCATGAAATTAGATTATCAAGCAGATATTTGTCAATGCCCAATGATTTGTGGTATGCCTTAATTTGAAAAATTTATTTAAGATCGTCTAAAAATAATTTCAAATTAAAAACAACTTTATCATCAAGTGGGGTATTTGAACCCTATGAGCGAAAAAATCCCAGTAAAAGAATTTATGGTAAAAAATGTGGTGACTGTAAATTCATCTGATTCAATTAGAGAAACGGCCAAAAAGTTGTATGTAAAAAGAGTAGGATCCGCAATAGTTTTAGAAAACAACAAACCCGTTGGGATTATCACAGTAAGAGATATTTCAAATAGCTTAGGGCCTTTTGAGAATCCTTTGGAATCACAAGTTAAGGAAATAATGTCCCAACCTCTAATTCACGTCCATCCTGACGAATCCATAGTTGACGTAGCAAAAATCATGACAAACAAAAACATCCACAAACTTCCTGTAATAATTAATGATGAAATTTTAGGAATGATTTCTTCCAGTGATCTTGTTGTAATCTTTTCAATGTTGAAAAAAGAAAGCCTAGCAGAGATATTCAGGGCATATCTTCATAAATAACAAAGGTTCCCAAAAAATAATTTCAAATAGAACTATCCAACAAAAAAGTTTGTAGGTAGGCCTAAAAATAAATTCATGATTTTTAACATTAATTTTATCAAATTAACATCGATTAACTGTAGAAGTATAGAACTAAATGTTCAATGCCACAATTGGCTTGTGTCATATTCATAAATTAAAAAAATAAAAAATGGAGATGTATCTCCACTATATTTTTGGATTAAATGGGGAAATTAAAGAATCTACCATACTTTTATTGATATTTGCAAAAGCACTTGAATTTTCATTCCATGTCTTGATATTTTGTTTTGTTGCATCTATTGATGCAATAGACATCTTATTTTGAACATTCAATGATCGATTCATCTTTTCTGCTGAATCATGTATAATACTGATTGATGATTCTGGGAGATTTGATTTGATTCCTGCTTTAGTTACAAATTCTCTTTGAATATCAAGTGTAGATGTTGCTACATTATTCAATGATTTAACATATTCCTGAAACAGATTGGTAGTTGCTTGATGGAACTGTGGGATTGATTTTTCTATATTTGAATAGAATATATCAATACCATCTTTCCATACAGAATAGATATCTTTTTGATTGCTTGTATTTTCTATTTTACTCATATTTTTGCACCTCCTCTTATTTGATTAAGCATAATCTTCAAAATAATCATCCAGGATAAGACATGACAATCCAATATAGTCCAAGTCAGTATCTTCTTTAGTTGAGACAGGGTTTTTGGCCTCAGATTCAAGCAAAGAAAATGACTGGCTTGGTTTTTGGTCATATTTGTTTTGTAACACATTTGACATGAAATACGATGGATTGAGGATTATATCATAATGCCCCTTGATTTGTGGCATGCCTTGTACATGTTAAAGCATACCACAGAATTTTAATCAAACCCAAATAACACAACCAAGACAATTACCTATGAGCCAAATAAAACTAGTAAATCATGAAAGATTTCTAAATAGCGTATTGAATGTATCTGGAAACGTACGTTATGTAATGATTTATGATTTAAATGGAAATACCATCCTTAAACGCAAAATGGACGGAGTATCAGATCATCTAACTGAAGAAGAAAACAAAATCGCTTTAAACCATACCATTGACTCTTGGAATTTTCGAAATACCATTTCAGAAAAAATTGGAAAAGCAGAATATACCCTGCAAGTTTATGAAAATTTACTACGAGTAATTTTTCCGTTTAGCAAAGAAATGATTCTTGTAGTAACCTTGGATAATGTAGGTAGGCCAAATGAAATTATTGACCGTATTCAAACAATATTGTCTGGCAATCCATCAAAAGAAAAAGCAAAAAATATCAAATAATAATTTAATTGATTCTCTAAAGCAGAGTTTCAAGTATTGGAGTGGAATTGATGAGGATTCACGAATAAACTGCTTATTAATTTGGAAGGAAATTTTGAAAGATAAATCTGATTTTCTAAAAAACCAAACAGTGTTGATAAATAACATTCAACAAGACACAGAAAATTAGGTACAGCAATTCTTAGAATCATGGTCAAATGCAATTGAAGAGTCAGATTTTGAAGCAGCAAAAAATTCCATGCAAAAATGGCAGGATCTTTTTGAAAATCTAACTAATGAAAATGTCAAAATTTATTCCAAAGTTTTAGAAACTTTAGAAACATATTGGGAAGACATACAAAGTAAAAACATAGATTAGATGTGTAAAATTTAATTCGTTACAGATTTTCTAACCATAAAACAGTAAATCCAAACAAAGACAAACCTACATTGAAAAAGCAGTAGATATCTATCTTATCACGAATTCATTAGAATATGATATAGGTTCAAATTATCAAGATAGACCCCAATTGATTTCCTTTGATTCTAAATTAAATGCAGCGTTTGTTAAATTAATTTAATGCCCACCAATTTTTGTCATGAAATAGCTTGCCTAGGATTCATTTTCTCTTAATTTGTTGTAATCCAGCATCACATAATTTTTGGTAACTTATCATCAGAATTTGAGATTATTCTGTTTTTTAGAATCATAATTTTCAAGGAAAAAGTTGTTATTTAAATGAGTAATAGATTTCATCTTTCAATCTTCTAAATGAGTACGTTTTCTGAAATAAATTAAAAGGAATTTTTCAAGGTTTTCTTTAAAAATAATCTTAAAAAGTCATCCAGAGTAATGAATATCTATTTTCAAATTATTTGTATTATTTCCTATATGACCTGCAAACAAATTGAGGATTTTCAGATAGTTTATCCAGTGTCGCTCTGTATTATCATTTTCCTCAACTAGTCAGTTCTTGAATTTCAAACATAGTTGCAACTGATGGTCTGGTAGCAAATCTATCTTTTTGAGTGGAGTCTCAGGTTTAGTCGGCATGATTTTTCTTTATACATTTCAAGAATAAGAACCCCTAAAGGGAATGGGCCCACGGGGATTCAGCCACCTTTTTGGGGATAAATTGAGATGCAGATAGGCATGAAAATGAATTTAGAGTTTCTTTCTAATTCCAACAATAACTACAACTGGAATACCAACATTCATTGCTAAATTCTTCCATCAAATCTTCTTTTTCAAATCAATGTGGATCAGAACCTATAACACTAAAGTTTGAATGGATAATCTTGTATAGGATTACGAAATAATTTAGCGAGCTGGAGTGAAAATTATAGTGTATATTGGAGGCCAAATAAAACTTCCAGGTAATGCAGTAAATGCTACTGAATGACACATGGCAATCACATTAGGATCGTATCCTGGAATGACCTGTGGTGGAATGGAAAGTCCCTGAGGCATTATTGGGGTTTGGCAGTTATTCATCAACAAAATATTTGCTGGAGAAAATACCCAAACTAAAATTACAACAAAAATAATTTTTAGTGATTTTCTCATAGTATGATTAAGAAAATATTCCATACACTTGAATATTTCGCAGATTTGATAAACACAGGATTAGTTCTACACTTGTGTAATCTTGTATAGGATCTTGTTTGGAGATTAAAAAGATTCAGTTTAGAATCCACAGGTATTCAGCCACTAAATTGGGGATAAAAATGGACGCAGATAGGAGTGAAAATAAAAAAAGAGGATTGTTAATCCTCAAAATCATAGTCTGATTCCGAATCATCGACATCTAATGTGTCGTAATCATCGAAATCTGTAATGTTGTAACTCATAAGAAACAAAATTCTTGTTTTGATAAATAAAGAATGCCCAAATTGACACGATATTGTTAAAAAACAAATGGTTGATCTCGTTTTAAATGAAGTCAATTCAATCACTGCTTAAATAATAAAGTTTGAATTCTCAAATATGAAATGTCAATGTACATCCAATCTATCGTGTATGTTCCACTACATTGTAAAAAATCTTGATTCTATAAAGACAAAAAATTGAGATCTTGACATTACCAAATAGATAAATTTCTTTTTTACTACCCGTTAAAACTTTGACATCTACAAAAGATTCAAGATATAACAAATAATAAAAAAATTTTTACTTGATTCAATAAATTATAAAATAAGGAAAGAAATAAAATTAGTAGAAAAAAGATTATTTAGTTTTAGTTTGTTCTACTTTTTTTGTTGTTTTTTTTGCTTTGTTTGAAGTTTTACTCATATCGCCATATTCCAACATTAGTTAATAAATTATAACATAGTTGATGTTATTCTGAATTAAATCAACTGAAGAATATTTTAAATTCAAGAATTACAATACTCGTTTGTCAGTTCAAGGTTTGAAGGCAAAACCGAATTGATAATTAATACGCAAAAAAAACTTTCAACTAAAAAAATGACCTGAACATCATACACAGTAGTAAAAATACATACAAAAATAAAATGAAAAAATCATCTTATTTTCTAAGTCGCTTATCCCCATACACAAACTCATAGATTGTGAATGGATCATAATCATTTACATTGAAACCTTTTTTTGATTTCATGGAATATAGGTTGTTTTTTTAATTGATAAGTAAATCTCAAATTGATTTCATTCTATATGGAATCAACTAGTTGGTTAGAATTTGATTTAGTTCGAAATCAAACCTATTTTTATTATACTAATTGAATCAGAGTTGGAAGTGACCTGTTTGGATAAAAAGAAAAAATAATAATCATTTTTTAACCAATTAAAATAAAAAATTTTTTTTAATTTATTTTTTATTCTAATCTAAAATCAGAAGAACAAAAAAACTATTTCTTAGATTGTAATTATTTAAAATCTAACATATAATGGACGACATAATTCTAAATGAAATTAGTTATTCACCTAAGCCGATATTTTTGAGGAATTTATTTGTCTCAGAAAGAGCATGTTTTTTTATTTTTATTCTATCATCTTTTTTGATAGATTTTGATACTAAACGTAACATTTCATCCATTAGATGAATTCCTCCTTGTGCTCCTTTTTTTAATCCTAATTGGTATAATAAAGGTAAATTAGCCAAATTTTTATTTATTAAAATACTAAATTCAGGAATTTTTACGTCTTTTGAATCAAGGGATTCAACTTCTATGAATTGTTCAACTACTTTTGAGAGGAGTCTCTCAAGATTTTCTCCTATATTTTTTTCAAGTTTTGTATTTTTTTCCTTTCTTGCCATCATCACAATTCTTTTGATTTTAAGTAATGCTTGATTGGTCTCAACCGAATCAAAATCCCTTGCAGAAAGATTCAAAGAAAAATCTTCCATGAATGTAGTTGTGACAAATGATATAGCTTCTTTTCTACAAGAAGCCTTTATAGTTCCAAAAGGGCAATTATCACAATTTGTTGTAAAATATCTGGCTCCTCTTTTTCCAAAACTTGAAAGAACAATTTTATTCTTTTCTTTAAGTTTAGATATTGTTCTAGAAACTAGTCCTTCATCAATTAACAGAGCTTGAGAAATTTCTTGGTTAGAATAAGAACCTTCATCAATTAATTCTAAAATTTCTTTTTCTAAATCACCAGGTGAACGTCTAGAGGGTTCTTCTATAGCATCAGACAAATAATGTGACACTAATTTATCATCTAATTTATGATTGATTGTGAATAGATTTCCATCATACTGAGCATCTAAACCAGATAAAGTTTCTACTTTGATTATTTTATTTAAAAGACCATCTATATTTTTAATTTTGAAATCAATTAATAATTCATTTAAGTCATTTTTAGAAATTTTTAAATTTCCTTTTGTAAATAGTTGATATAAAGCCCACCTAATCTTTCTTTCATCGCTTCTCTCAATTAATCGAAGCAGATTACAAAAATCATCTATTTTATCCCATTTAATATCAGATATTTTATCATTGGAATTTTTAACAAATAATGTTTTGTCTAAATTTTGAAGAAATTTTTCAAACAATTTTTGAATTTCTGATTTTTTCATTTTAGATACTTGTTTTATTTTTGTACTTTTTGAAATTACATCAAAGATTTCTTCTTTTAATAAAACAGGGTTGTTTCTAATGGATTTTGTTTCATATCGAAGAAATTCAAAGAATTCCAAAGTTCTATCTAATATTGATACGGGAGCAAAAACTCTAAGTGCTGTGAGATTAGAGATTGAAATCCCCATAACTGAATTTGACTATTTGACTATTTATGCCTATTAAGACAACTAGATGTCCTCTTTCTTTATCAGTATATCTACATATGTAAGAGAAGATTTTAATCAAAAATCTTTTGTCTTAATACCAAAAATGCAATTTGTTCTTTTATGAGTACATCACAATACCTCACAGAGGTTAGACAGTCCGAGTCTAAAGCGAGTCAGGTTGCAAGCAAACAGGTACAAGAAGTACAAAAACTTTCACTACCCACACAGGAGTTCGGGGTTATTCATTGAATGAATTTCAAGGATTGTCATGGACAATAATGGAGGAAGAATATTAAATGTCTATTACTAAAATCCTCAAACTAAAAAATAGTCAAGAGGAAATACAGCCTATACCAGTATTCATTCCACCAACCCACACAAGGAGGGGTTCTAATGAATACTAAATTAATGACAGTGATCACATCTGTTATAGTATCTAATCTTTTGTTTGTAGTGTATCAACCTAAAAATGCCATACCATACTATGGACATGATGGTGTAGAATGACACTAGTATCATTTTCTTTTCTAAATATCTTCAAAAAGAAAAAATCCCCATTACAATTTGATGAGGAATTGTTGAGGACATACAAATGATGAAGATCGTATTAGTCAAGAAAATAAGAAAGAAACTCTTTGGCGGCACTGAAGATGATTGAAGATTCAAATCCTATAAGATCTGAACCTTTCTTGGTGGATAGAAAAGGACTCATTTTAGAATCCACGTGGACTCACCTACCAAATTGAGGGTAAAAGTGGACGCAGATAAGCATGATTTAAATTTTATATAATTCTTTTGCATTTTCACAATAATTAAACAATCTTGCTCCCACAATTATTCTGCTTAGATTGAGTTTTACCGCTAGAGCTTTTCTTGCATCATAGAGTTTTGTAGCAACTCCTAAACGTCTATGATCTGGATGTGATGACACATCAGCTCCATACAGTGTATCTCCATTAGGGTTATGATTTTTAAAAAAAACTATCTCCACAAGCGTCTTTCCATGTATGTTCATCATAATCTGATTTTAGTGGTATAATCAAACTACTGCAAGACCCGACAATTTTTCCATTGTATTCTGCAACAAACTGACCTTGAGGAAAAATCTGTAAATAGGATTCTAGTTGAGTGGGTCTCCAATAAACTCCTTCTGCTGCCATTAATGGAAAAGCAATCTTTTGTAATTCAACAATTTTTGGAATGTCATCTTTTGTCATTGTTCATATTAACAGATGACTATGTCTAGTGTGCTTGGGAGTGTAAGGGTTCATTTCTTCACCCAGATTTATTAATAATTCCAATAATTATACTCGTTCTTTTTTATTTTATTTTAATTAAGATTCATTCCACTTATCTGTTTTTTAAGCAAATTCTTTGATTGAAGGTTTTTCTTTCCGTATAGATTTCTCCAACTAGGTTTTGCCTACAAACCTTGTTACGGCAAATCTGGGTTGCAATTCATAGATTTAAACAATGTGGATAATATGCTCTATCGTTTTAATTCGAAA
>DATKYM010000061.1:0-23303 GCA_035528495.1 Nitrosopumilaceae archaeon | reverse complement strand
TGATGCGGCCAAGGCTGCATCTACATTTGTTTCTTTGAACACTTGGACCATATCATCAGGTTTTCCACAGCCACCAGAGGCAATTACAGGAATTGATGTTGATTCTACAATTTCTTTGGTCAGTAAAATGTCATAGCCATCTTTGGTGCCATCTTTATCAATGCTGGTAAGAAGGATCTCACCAGCTCCTAGTTTTTGTGCCTGTTTTGCCCATTCTATGGCATCTTTTCCGGTCTCTTTTTTCCCCCCGTAAATGAAAACCTCAAACCAAAATTGTTTTCCATTTTCTGAAAATATGTTGATATTTTCTTTAAGTTCATAGTTCCTTTTAGCATCGATTGCAACTACTATACATTGTCGTCCAAAAATTTTCATCAATTCTGTAAGAATTTCTGGATTTTTTACCGCAGAGGTGTTAATCCCCACCTTATCTGCACCATTAAGTAAAATGTTTCGAGCATCCTCCAATGATTTTACACCTCCTCCGACGGTAAACGGAATGTTGATAACAGATGCCACTTTTCGAACCAAATTTTTTATTGTTTCACGTTGTTCCTCTGATGCCGTAATGTCTAAGAAAACCAATTCATCAGCTCCTTCATCACTGTATTGTTTTGCAAGCTCAACAGGATCACCTGCATCTTTAATTGATTTAAAACGAAGACCTTTCACTACTCGACCGTTTTTAACATCAAGACATGGAATAATTCTTTTTGTTAGTGTCATGTTATTTTTTTTGCCTCCTGAATTGAAATTTTATTTTCATAAAGAGCCTTACCTAGAATAACTCCAAATGAATTTTTTTCTTGAACATCTTGTACGTCTTGTATATTTGATATTCCTCCACTTGCAATAATATTTGCATGTTTTAGATTACATGCTTGCTCTAAAAATTTTAAATCAGGTCCTTCAAGGGTTCCATCACGATTGACGTTTGTTAATAGAAATTCAGAAAAACCCATTGCAAGAAAGTCTTTGATCGCATCAATTAGTTTAATTCCCGTTCCTGTTTGCCAACCATGAATTACAATTTCACCATCTTTATGATCAACTGAAATTACAATTTTTTTAGGACCTAAATTTCGAAGTAATTTTTTCAAAGTGTTTTTATCTTTGAATGCTAATGTTCCTAATACAACTCGTGTTGAGATTTGTGCAATATCCATAACTATTGATTCATCTCTGAGACCTCCAGCTACCTCTATGGGAATTGAAACATTTTGAATGATTTTTTTTATTATAGAAAGATTTGATCCAATTCCTAGAGTAGCATCAAGATCCACAATGTGAAGCATGTCAGCGCCATTTTGTTCCCATTTCTTTGCAATATCAATTGGATTATCACTGTAGATAGTTTTTTGTTTAGGATCACCTTTGTAGAGTCGTACTACCATTCCATCCATAATGTCAATTGCAGGAATTATCTTCATTTTTTACACTCATTTAGAAAATTTTGAATCATTGTAATACCTACTTTACCCGATTTTTCGGGATGAAATTGGGTTCCAAAAAAGTTGTCTTTTTCTATAACTGCTGGAACTTTAATTCCATAATCAGATTCTGCAGTGATTATATCAATAGATGAAGGTTTTACTCGAAATGAGTGGACAAAATATACCCAAGAGTCATCCTTTACACCTTCTAGTATTTTGCCAGATTTTTTAATTTCCAAGTTATTCCATCCCATATGTGGGATCTTCAAATTTGATGGAAGTTCAATTACTTCTCCTTCAATTACGTTTAATCCTTGTTCAATACCCTCTTCACTCTTCTCGAAAAACATCTCCAAACCAAGACAAATTCCCAATACAGGAGTATTGTCTTTTACATAGTCTTTGAATTCAATTTTAGAGTGCTTATGAATACTTTGGATAGCAGGATCAAAATTGCCAACTCCTGGAAGTAAAAGACCTGAATAATTATTTGGTTTATCAAAAGTGGTAATAATATCAACTGTAGCTCCTACTTTTTCAAGAGAATTTTTTAGGCTGAAAATATTTCCAGCTCCATAATCAAATATTGCTACATTCACCATTACATTGAACCCTTTGTACTTGGGATGCCTTTTTGTTTTTTATCGTATGATGAGGCCAACCTAAAAGCTACTGCTAGTGATTTGATAGCAGATTCTGCTTTGTGGTGATCATTGTCCCCATACTTTACAGTAAGGTGAATACAGCAGTTTAGATTTTGAAGTAAAGATTGAAAAAAATGTTCTAAATCTTCTTTTGATACATCTTCAATTTTATTTCTTTTAATTGATAAAATCAATTTCCAAAATGGTCTCTTTACCAGATCAATAGATGCCTCTGCTAATGATTCATCCATTGGAACAGATGCATAACTGAATCTAGTAATTCCTGATCGATTTCCCAAAGCTTTGTCTATTGCCATTCCAATAGTAATTGCAGTATCTTCAATCAAGTGATGTTCGATTTTATCATTTGAATTTGCATTAACTTTAAGATCCATCATGGAATGTTTCCCAAAAGATATGATTAGATGATCTAAGAAGTTAATTCCAGTTTTAATTGCGGTTTTACCAGTTCCATCTAGATTTACAGAGACAGAAATACTAGTTTCTTTTGTGTTGCGATTTATGGAACTTTTTCTTGATTTCATATTTACCACAGAAAATAAACTCTACCTTATTCTAAATTTAATACCTTCGGTAGTAAATTTATTGATTCTAATACCAGCAATGCCCCATTTTTCTCAAATAATTCTAGTTTTTCTTGAGGATTTGTACTAGTGCCAATGATTCCACAAAAGGTGGTTTTGTAACCCTGCTCTGTTGCTTTTTTAGCCATAATGAGATCCTCCATAGAATCTCCAACGTAAATAGAATTGCTAATTTTCATTCCTTTGATTGCTTGAATTAAAGATAATGGATTTGGTTTTGCCATTATTCTTGATTCATCTTCTAAAAAGGCAGAATTATCTAAATTGAATAGGTCTAATAGTTTTTTTAATGAATATTTTACTGATTCTTGTCCTCGTCCAGTTACCATAGAAATTTTAGAATTAAATTTTGTTTTTAGTTTGGAAATTAGCAAATCATTTACAATTATGATATCATTTTCAATTAAACCTGATTCCAAAAAATTAGATTTAATATTGAAAAGTGTTTCATAGAGATCTGGTCCATAAAAAATTTGATCAAATATTTTGTATAATGGATTTTCATGATGAGTTCCTGGATAAGATAGCTTGTCTTTAATTTCATCAATTTCAGTGAGAGATTCAATATATTTTTCTGCAGAGATAATTCCACTGCTATCACAATTTTGAATTACTTTAAAAATAAATTCTCTCTGATCTCTATGAAGTTTTTTTGCCGCTACAAGTGCAATTATTGATGCATATGTTAAATCGACTTCATCGTTGAATCCACCTGTTGACTTGAATCCAGATATTATTTTTGAATCAATCTTGATTGAATCAGAAATATCTGAAAAAATTTCTAAGACATATTTTGCTGTTTTTATTATTGTAAGGTCATACGATTTTGTAATATCTATCAACACACCATCGCAATCAAAGATTATTCCATCACTTTTTTTTAGAACATCTATTATAGAATCATCTAGATATATTCCCTCTTGATTTTTCAATAGAGTCATCGTAGCAAATCACGAATTGCTAGTAAGAATTTTGAATTCATCTCTTTAGTCCCAATTGTAACTCTTAGACACCCTTCATGATTTCCAATTTTACCTAATTTTCTAATTGATATTCCCTGCTCTAAAAGTGCTGTATACACTCTAGAATAGGAACCATGGGCATCAAATAAGACAAAATTAGCCTCAGAATCAAAGACCTCAAATGCGTTATATTTTCTTAGGTTTTCAATCATTCTTGTTCGTTCTTTTTTTATTATCTGGACTGCATCTTTCATTTGTTGAGGTTTTTCTAACGCTAAGATTCCAGATTCTATTGTAATGGTACTTAGTGGGTAAGGATATTGTAAAACTTTGTTAAATGCTTCAGTGAATTGCTTGTTTGCAATAAAGTATCCTAGTCTTAGTCCCGCCAATCCAAAAGATTTGGAAACCGTTTGGACTACAACTAAATTTTTTTGGGACTTTGCCATACTAGCTAAAGAATAATTACTAAAATCACCATATGCCTCATCAATTATTACAAGACCATCAAAAGATATTATCAATTTTTGTAAATCGTTTTTCGAAAATTGGAACCCTGTGGGGTTATTTGGAGAATCAAGATACAAAATATCTGCATTTTTAGATTGTTTAATAAATTCTTTAATGTCTAATTTCATATCATTTGAAAAAGGTAGTGCAATCATTGGAATGGAATATAATTTACATCTTTCTTCAAAAAACCCAAACGTAGGGTTTGATGTTAAAATTTTTGTTTGTTTTGATGCAAAATTTGATAGAATCATATCCAATATTTGATCAGAACCATTTCCAACTCCAATCAGAGAAGAGGGAATTTTTATAAATTTTGAAATTGTTTGAATTAGACGTTCCACTCCACCAAGTGGGTATTCTCTTACATCAGAATTTTTCCTAACTCCAGATATAATGTCACTTTGAAATTGTTTGGGAATTACATAATTTTCATTTGAATCAAGCTTCAATGAATCTCTTTGTAGTTCAGGCTTTTGATAACCTCCAATTGATGAAATTTCATTTATTTTTTTTTCAAACCATCCTGCTTTCATTTCAATCTACCTCTTACTGCCTCAAAGTGATTTGGGAGACCCTCTGCTTTAGTAAATACATCAAGATATTTTGAAATTTTTGATAAAGATGCTTTAGTTGAGGTAACTTGGGTGTCAATTTTGATAAAATCTAATACAGAAAGAGAGCCCCTGGTTTTGCCAAACCCATTTGTAGGTAAAATGTGATTTGAGCCTAGAATATAGTCACTGGCAGAAGATGGCGTGTCGTTTCCTATTAGAATTAAGCCTGATGATGTGATTTTGGAGGCTAAGGTTTTGGGATTTTTTGTCATTATTTCCAAGTGTTCTGGAGCAAGCTCATTTGCAAGTTTTATCATATCTGCCCTATCTTTGCAGATAGCGATGAATCCATTTTGTTTAAGACTTGATTTTACCAAATCTACACGCTTTATTTTTTGAATTAATTCTTTGATATGTTGGTTCACAGAATTTGCTAGTTTATCTGAATTTGTTATGAGAAAACAAAAAGTATCACTGCTGTGTTCTGATTGCGAAATTATATCTAATGCAATATACATTGGGTTGGCTGAAGTATCAGCAATTACCCCTAATTCTGTGGGTCCAGCAAGCATATCAATTGCTGTTCGATTACTGATCATTGATTTTGCAGTAGTCACAAATGCTCCACCAGGTCCAACAATTTTATCTACTTTAGCTATCGATTTTGTACCAAAAGATAATGCAGCTATTGCTTGAGCACCACCCACTTTGTAAATTTCATTTGCACCACAGATATCTGCTGCTATAATTGTCAAGGGATCAATTTTTCCATCAGAATTTGGAGGAGAAACAACAACTATTCGTTGTACACCTGCAACTTTAGCCGGAATTACAGACATTATTACAGAACTTGGATATTTTGCAAGACCACCTGGGATATAGCAACCCGTACTTTGTAGAGGTACAAATTTTTTTGAGATTTTTATTCCATCAGTGTAAATTATTTTATTTTTTAAAACAGATTTTATTGCATATTCAGTTTTTTCTAACCTACTTTTAGCTAGTTTAATTGCAGTGATTTCTTGTAGTGAAACTTTGTTGTATACATTTTTTATTTCATTTTTAGAAACACGTAGTGAAGTTAGTGTTGCACCACTGAATTTCTTTTCATATTTTTTAATCGCTAAATCTCCTTCTTTTTGAACTTTTTTTAGGATAGATTCTACTATTTGCTTATTTTTTTGAGATTGTTGGGGAATTATTTTAGATGCAAAACTTTCAACATTAGTAACTCGGAGTATCTTCATCAATTCTCTTCATCACGTTTAATCTCCTCAAGTTCCAGTATTTGTCGTGGTTCATGTACCACAAGTCCTTGTGCAATCTTTCTTAACTTGGGAATTAGTTTGTGGAATTCTTCTTTTCTAATTACGGTATTTATCCCAAACCAGCCAGCCTCACTTAGTGGGCTCACAGTTGGTCTTTTTAGAGACGGCATTTGAGATAATAGTTTTTTGAGATTTTTTTCTTCGACATTTAAATAAATATGAAGATATTTTCTTCCATGTACTGCGCCCCTCAACAAAGTTACAATATCAAAGATTTTTTCGCGTTTTTTAGGATCTTTGAGAGATTTTTTATTTACAATCAAGTGAGCAGTAGAGGTCAAAACTTCATCCACAATTTTTAACTTATTTTGTTTCAATGTTGTACCTGTTTCAGTAACATCCATTATTGCATCAACATCTTCTGGAGGTTTTGCCTCAGTTGCACCAAAGGATAAGTGAATTTGTACATTTTTGTTTGTACCTAATCTAAGCCAAGGAGTTACTATCAGTGGTTCTTTTGAACCGTAATACTTTTGATACGATTTACACTGTTTAAGAAATTTTGCTGCAGTTGTCAAGTATTCTGAGGAGATACGAAGAATTTTTTTCTTTTTGGCATAATCTGCTATCATTGAATCAAGGTTTTTGTAAGTATATTTTTCAGGAATTGCTATAACTAATCTTATTTTTCCATATTCCAAATCTAAAATGGGTTCAACATCTGCGTTTGTTTCTCCTACCCAATCTTTTCCAGTAATTCCGACATCATACAATCCTTCATAAACTAACGTTGGGATTTCTTGTGGTCTAAGCATTTTTACCATAATTGTTGGATCATCTAAAAATACACGATATGTTCTACTTTTTCTATTAACTTTGGTCCAAGATCTTTCAAGTAGTTTAAAAGTTGCCTCTTCTAGACTGCCTTTTGGTATTGCAAATTTTACCTGAGACATCGTTAATTTTTTAAAATAATTCAGCCATATAATAGGATTTTAAATTTTTTTTACTAGTTCTTTTGCTTTATCAAGAGAAATGGTATTTTCCTCAATCATTTTTTGTACTATGTTATCGATTTGATCATTTTTTGCTCCAGCAGCAGCAGCCAGATTTCTAGCATGTAATCTCATGTGTCCTTTTTGAATTCCTTCAGTAGATAAGGCTCGAATTGCACTATAGTTTTGTGCCAATCCTGCTGCAGTCATTACCGAGGCTAATTCTTGAGCAGAGGAGACTCCAAGAATTTTGTTACATATCTTGGCGATAGGATGAACATTAGCAATACCTCCAACAATTCCTACCGCTAATGGCAATTCCAATGTTCCAACTAGATTTCCATCTTCGTCTTTTGTCCAATTACTGAGAGATCTGTATTTGCCCGATCGGGCAGCATATGCGTTTGCTGCAGCCTCTATTGCTCGGCTATCTTGACCCGTTGCGTTAGCTACGGCGATTGTTCCATTCATAATTCCTTTATTGTGAGTTACTGCTCGGAAAATATCATTATCTGCAAATTGATAAGCTAAAATAATATTATCAACTATTTCTTCTCCTCCAACTGCCACTTTGTCAAAAACTGCCTTCGCTTTTGTAATTCTTCTTGTAGAATAATTTGATAAAATACGAAGAAGTGCTTTTCCCCCTGTAACTTTTTCTAAGATTGGAGATACTGCTTCGCACATTGTATTTGTAATATTGGCACCCATTGCATCACCAACATCAATTAAAAGCTCAACTATGAGCATTTTTCCAATAGGGGTATCAATTTCTTTGCATGATACTTCCTTTGCACCTTTGTTCATTTTTGATAATGTGTTACTCTTTGAATTAGCAATCTGTAAGATTTCATTTGAGGATTTTTTAACATTTAAAATAGCAGCAGGAATATCTACATCCAATATTTGAATTTGTCCGATACTATACGACTCGCCAGATTCAACCTCAAATCCACCAAGGACTCTGGCAATTTTTGCACCCTTTGAGGCAGCTGCAATTACTGATGGCTCTTCAATAACCATTGGGATAAGATAGTCTTTACCATTAATCTTAAAGTTTGTTGCTACTCCAAGTGGTAAGGAGAAAGTACCAATAGCGTTTTCTACCATCTTGTCTGCTTTTTCAAAAGGTACTCCACCATCAGGATTTTCTAATAATTTTATTTCTTCATCGGATAAACTTGAAAAAAATTTTACGGCATTTAATCTCTCTTTCCTAGATTTTTCAAAAAATTTTGAAATAGATGAATCTTTCATTTTAAAATCCTCAACAATTTGTCATCCATTCTATCTGGAAAACCTTTTCCATCAGTATTTGAAGTAATGACATAAAGACTACCCTCTGGTCCTTCTATAACATCACGAACACGCCCCACTCCACTTAAAATACTCTTTTGAGATTTTAGTCCATCATTTAGATCCAATTGATAAAGATTTGAGGCTCTAAGAGAGGTCATAACAAAAGCGTGCTCAAGTTGAACGGTATTGCCATAGTAAAAGAGAATTCCCCCTGGTTCTATTCCTGGATCATAACACATTATCGCGCCTTCAAATTTTTCATTTCCAAGACATTCTTGATCAGGCCAACCATAATTTTTTCCTGCTTTGATTATGTTGATTTCATCATTTTTGTCAGGACCAAGATCAGCTACATACAAACTACCTGCTTTGTCCCACGCCATTCCTTGGGGATTTCTAAATCCAATTGAAAATACTGGAGAATTAGAATATGGATTATCATTAGGAATTGTACCATCATCATTTAATCTTAAAATTTTTCCAGCAAACGAGTCTAAATCTTGTGGGAGGTGAGATGCATCAGACACAGTACCTGTTCCTACATATAATTTTCCATCAGGACCGAATTTTAAAAATCCACCATTGGTAAACACAGAGCCTGGAATTTTATCAAAAATCGTTTCGGCATCTTTAAGTTTGTTTTCAGATTCGGTAATTTTTAGTATTTTATTCCATAAGACATTATCTTCCTCATATGTTAAAAAAACATAGAGGAAATGATTTTCATTAAATTCAGGATGAGTTGTGATTCCAAGAAGACCTCCATCAAAAACATTTGCAGTACGTAATGTAGCTAACGGTTCATCTAATAATTCATTTTGATAAACTACTCTAATTTGCCCATTTTTTTGAGTAACGAAAATCCTATCATCTGCAAATGCCATAGACCGTGGGTTTTCAAGGTTTTCTGCCAAGATTTCAAGAGATTTATTTTCAAAATTTTCTGATGTGAGGTCAGGAAGTGGAATAGGATCATTGGGAGATGTCAAGACAAAAATCGAAAATATTACTGCCCCAACAATTCCTGCAATCCTTAATCTTTTATCCATAAAGAATTAATTTTTTCAAATCCTATTAATTACTTTCAAAAATTTGATAACGCGTATATACGGCGCCTACAAACTTACGAATCAGCGGGGTGGGGAAGTCAGACTAATTAGGGCTAAGTCATCCCGGCGGGCTCATAACCCGCAAATCAGTAGTTCAAATCTACTCCCCGCTACTTAATTCTCATATACAGAAAACCACGAAGTGGATTCATTAAATTCAGATTTTTTATTTATCCTTCCTAGTCTAGTCATAGGTCTACTTAGGTGTCTATGAGCAGAAACTTCTGGAATGTATAGTTGTTTTTGAATTGTTCTTGGAATTTCAAAATTAGTTTTGTTTTTTGAGGAGTTGCCACATTTTACGCATTGATATCCTTGATTCTGCCCCTTTGATTTCATCGATTTATTACAAACTTTACAAATTGGGTTTGATTTTACAGTATTTTTTTTTAAATCAATAATATCGATAAATTCAAGATTTAGAATTCTTGGATGAGTTTTGGATGACTTTCTCACTCCGCCTCCCACACACACCTTATCGCCTTTTATCAAACCTAAAGCGATAGATGTTATTCCAGTTTGTTTGTATATTGCACATTGAAGTTCCTCTCCATTACAAATAATTGAAAAAAATACGTGTCCTCCTTTCTCTATTTTTGGATTGGTCCAAACAATTCCATTTATTATTCCAGATGCGTAAGGTTTTAATGTTAATTTAGTAAACTTGTTTTTTAAATGGTCGTTAGTTCCTTGGTTAGATTTAAAGATCATGTGGCCTGCTAATTTTTCCTCAGTTTTCAAAATTTTTGTAGCCTTCAATAATGAGTCAACCTTTTCACCTCGTACTCCATAAAACACAGGATCAGGTCCATGCGGCGTAATCAGAACTCTGGATTTTTTATTATCAAAACTATTGAAGGTATAAGGAAATGTTTTATTTTGCATGATCTTTACACTTTGAGAAGAGAGTTGTCTTTTTTTTCCAAATTTTGAAGATCTTCGGTAACTTAACAACTCTAGAGTGTGATCATGAAATTGGTAACCAATGGCACCAATAGCTCCAACTAGTCCTTGTCCATTTCCTATATAAAAAATCTCAAGATTATTTTTTGAAGCAAATTTTTTTGCTTGACTTCTATTGATTAATTGCCATAAGGCCAATTCACTAAATTCCGTAAAGTTAGAAGGAATGGAATCGTGTTCATAAAAAACTAAACCTGGATTTGCTCCGTTTTTAATATCAGAATACTTGGAGACAAAGTTTTTAATTTTGTTTTTAATTTTATGAGGGTTTTTAGTTTTAATTTTAAGAGACACTGCTCCGTTTCCACGGGTTTTCCATGGGATGTTTGGATTAAATCTAATCAACCGAGGAAAATCTAGAAACTCTGAATCTTGTTTTTTTAAATAATCAACAATTTTGTAGGCCAAAAAGGTGGTACACATTCCCTTTGGTGAATCCGTATCATCAAAGCCAATATGAAGTGTACAAGTACTCATGAATTCATGATTCAATTCCGGACATTTTTAGTTGTCTAGTTTTGCTATTGGTTTAAATTAAAATCGAACCATTTGTAGTTAAATTGATAATAGTAGACGAAGATAGGATTTTCAAAGAAATTCAATCAAAAAATCCAGCTTCAGTTTCTCTAAATGGCCCTGATGGAATTATCCCTCAAATTCAACAAACTGCTATTAATATTACAAAAAAATTTGGAATTCCTGCATATGTTCTAGCTGATACCACTTGGGGAACATGTGATTTGAATTCAAACGCTGGAAAAATTCTAGGTACTGGGATTCAATTTAATATCGGTCATACTATTAACACCGAATCTATTGAAAAGAATGTGATTTTGATTGATGCCTTTGATGACATTAAGTTTGATAAAATAGCAGAAAAATGTGCAAAGGTTTTATCTGGAAAAACTGTTGGTCTCATAACAGATAGTCAACATCTTCATCAAATGAACAATGTTAAAGAAATTTTAACACATAACGGAGTCAAGGTAAAGATTGGAAAAGGTGGAGGTCAATTAAATGACGGTCAAGTATTTGGATGTGAATTTTATCCAGCAACAAAACTCAAAGAAGAAGTAAACGCCTATGTATTCCTAGGACAGAGTAATTTTCACGCAGCTGGAATTGCTTTATCTACTAATATGCCCACATATGTTTTGGATCCGTACTTTAATGAAGTAAGAGAAGTAACTGAATTTGCACAGAAATTAAAAAGAAAAGCAACTCTTGCAATTTACAAAGCTGCAGAGGCTAAATCGTTTGGAGTAATTGTTGGGCTTAAAGAAGGACAATTATCAAAATTGTTTGCCTTAAAATTCAAAAAAGAATTAGAAAAAGAGGGAAAAGCCGTTCAATTATTTGCCTTAACTGATATTACCAGTGAGAGATTAAACAATCTAAAAGGAATTGATGCATTTATCCAAGTGGCATGTCCTAGAATATCAACTGATAATCAATTTGATAAACCTGTTTTATCATCCCCTCAAGCCAATGCCCTTTTGAAAGTATTAAGGAATGAAAATATTGAAGAGTATCTAGAGCTTCCACATTGGTTGTAAATTCATGAGATTAAACTTTGGAATCTTGGATTATCATTTAGTTTTTCAAAAAATTTGGATTTTTTAGCTTTGATTTTATTTTGATTACCTTGAGTTACGGATAACTCTAAGTTATCAAGTGCCTCATCTAATTTCGATAACATGATAAGATTACATGATTTATCAAAAAGAACCTCACTGTTATTTGGATAAACTTTCAAAATTTTGTTACAATAAATAATAGATTCTTGAAATTTTTCCATGGAAAGTAAAATTCTTTCTTTATGATATAAGGCAATATTATATTCTGGATTTGAGCGTAAAATTTCGTCACAATTAGATAGTGCTACTATTAAATCTCCTTTTTTTCGTAACGAAGAAATCTTATTTACTAACAAAGGAAGATCATCAGGATTTAATTTCAATGCGATGTTATAGCATTGTAAGGCAGAATCATAATCTTTTAACTTGCTCAGTGCGTATCCTTTGTTATTCAGACATCCTAGATGATTGGGATTTTCTTCAAGAATTTTATCATAATAAGAAATCGCTTCTTGAAGTTTACCTAATAAAAATAATCTATTTGCTTCGTCTAAAATTGAATTGATTTTGGGATTGGATGTCATTATTAGAAAAGATTTATGGTTTCATTAAGATTTTTCCAAAAAGACCCTTCCCTTTAAGCATCTTTGTGTGAGCTTCTGTTGCTTGTTCTAAAGAGAAAGTAGAATCAATTATGGATTTAATTTTCCCTTTTGACATCCAATACAATCCTTGTTCTAACTCAGCCCGATTTCCTTGGGTCGAGCCTAAAATGTTAATTCCTTTAAAGAAAATTTGACGTAAATCCGTTTTGGCATCATATCCAGTGGTGGCACCTGTTGTTACTATTGTGGCCCCATATTTTAGCAAGGCCAATTCTTTATTCCAATGTGAACCTCCAATATGCTCGAAAATTACATCTATGCCAGAAATATCCCCAAATGGTTTAGGGATTTTTTTTGAAATTTCACGGACCTCTCGATTCCAATCATCTCGCCTATGATCTACAGCGAAGTCTGCTCCAAGATCTAACAATTTATCTAATTTATCAGGACTGGAGGTAGCAATTACAGTGCAACCAAATAATTTTGCTATTTGTATTCCAAAAGTTCCAATCCCTGAGCTTCCCCCCATTACTAAAACTAATTGTCCTGGTTGAATTTTTGCTCTACCTACTAACATATGCCATGATGTTAGTAAAGTCATCGATGCCGCCGCAGCTTCGTCATAACTTACATTTTCCGGAATTTTTACAACGTTTTCTTCTGGTAGGTGCGTAATTTCACAATATCCTCCCCAAAGAGGGCCTGTTTCAAATCCCCATATTTTTCTCTGTTTGCAATCATATTCTCGTCCAGCAGTGCAATATTTGCAAGTACGACAAGACATATTTCCGTGAGAAACAATTCTGTCACCTACTTTGATATTTTTTACTTCGCTTCCAATAGCGATTACTTCACCTGCTGCATCTGTTCCAGAAATATGTGGAAGAGGTATAGCAAGAGGTTTTCCTCTCATGCCCCAGATATCATCATAGTTTAAGGCAGCAGATTTTACTTTAAAAATAACTTCATTTGATCGAGGTATTGGTTCAGGTATATCTTTAATTTTTAAAATTTTAGAAAAATCATCATTTGTAGTATACTCCTCATACACTAAGGCCTTCATCATTTTTTGAAATTTTTTCAAAGTTATATGAATTATCCAATATCAGAACCACAAACAATTATAATCATAAAATAGAGGATCACAGTATGTCTGAATCAATAGCATTTCCAGGAGATAAAATAGCATCAATTGAAGAATTTGAGGCTGGATACAACACATTTGATGATGGTGATATGGTACGTGCATCTACTGTGGGCAAACAAAATCTAGATAAAACAACGCGTATTGCCAGTATTAGCCATCCCAAGATGTTATCGATTCCGCGAGTTGGAGATATTATTATCGGTACTGTGGCTGCAGCTATGTCTTCGATGATTGCAGTAACAATTGATTACATAAATGGAAAACCAACAACATCAAAAGTAGAGTGTGTTTGTTCAATAAGAAATCTCAGAAAAAAAAATGTGGCATTGGCGAATGATATTGTTACTCTAAAAATTTTAAATCATCTTAATGGAACTATTCATGCAGCGATAGATGAACCAAATTTAGGAGTATTATTTACAAAATGTCGAAAGTGTGGTGGCAAAGTTGTTCCAATGCGTGATGCTATAAAATGTACTGAATGTTCATGGATTGATGAAAGAAAACTGTCAACAGATTTTGGTAACAGTGATTTTGTTCAACTGTGAGTATAAAAAATGATTAAAGTATCGTTCCAAGGGGAGCGAGGGGCATATAGTGAAGCAGCATCTAGATCATTTTTTACAGAAGAGATCAAAACCGTTCCACTACCAACATTTGCTCAAGTTTTGGAAAGTACAGCGTCCAACGATACAGATTATTCAGTTTTACCAGTAGAAAATTCCTTGGAAGGAAGTGTTGGAGAAAGTTATGATCTGCTATATTCCACTTCCCTAAATGCAGTAGGTGAAATTTATTATAGAATAGAACATTGTTTAATTGGAAATGGTAAATTAGAAGAGGTTGATACCGTTTATTCACATCCTCAAGCCTTAGGACAATGTAGGGATTTTATCCAGAAGCACAACATGAGAACAGTACCAACTTATGATACTGCCGGAAGTGTAAGAATTATCAAAGAAATAAACAAAGCAAATATTTCATGTATCGCAAGTAAATCTGCTTCCCAGATTTATCAGATGCCTATACTGTCAGAAAAAATTACCAACGATCTTAACAATTATACCAGATTCCTCGTTCTATCTAAAAAAACCAGTGTGGAAACTGGAAATGACAAAACATCGATAATATTTTCGATAACTCATGAACCTGGATCTCTTTTCAGAATTATTGAGAACTTTCAGAAGCATAACATCAATCTAACCAAAATTGAATCAAGGCCAACAAAATCAACAAATTGGGAATACAATTTTTATGTGGATTTTGAAGGTCATTCAAAAAATCCACACATTTCAAAAATGCTTGAAGAAATTAAAACTGAAACATTGTTTATGAAAACTTTAGGTTCTTATCCTTCTGCGAAATTAAATTAAAATCCCTTTGGTTTTCTCAACGTAAATCCCATACTAAATCCAATTATTACCAATCCTGTTATAATGACCATAAGGTCATAAGTAAACCAGATTGGATCTAAACTTTGAATTAGAATTCCTGTGATTTCTAATTCTGTTTTTCCGGTATTTTGAATTTGAATTTTTGTCTCTCCGTTTTCAAAGTGTACCCAATCTAATTTTAGTTCCTTTTCATATGATTTTTTTGGAATTTGTAAGCCATCTCCGGGGCTTTTAAGATTTAGATCAAAAGTATCCCCGCTTATTTTCATGGATTGTGTCGTATTTGCAGGTGCAAGAATAGTATAGGATGCCTGATCTCCTGTTTCAACGAAATCATTAAAGTCATTTATTGAAACTGGTCCCAGGTTCATTATTAAAGAAACAGCTCCAAGTGCAATAATTATACTGCCAATTATAATTCCGATAATAGTTTTTTTAGATAACACAATTCAACGATGTGATATACTGCTTAAAAAATTAACGAATTATATTTTGGAACAGTAATTACTCGTAAAACCATAATATCCTACTGAAAGTTAAAAGGGATCTTTAAATCGACTGATAGTCCTTCTAATAGAGAACCTATTTGTTGTTGCAAACCGTTTACTACATTCTCAATAGTTTCCAAAAATTCGTCACCCATCATTAATCCAACAATGACAATCAAAATCACTAATATTCCTATGCCGATCAAGATTTTTTTTCCTTTTCCCAGCCGTTTTGGCATAGTTGTTGATCTCGTTTGAATCCAAGATTGGGAATCGGGGGTTGGTTTTTCAGAAGTCACCTTTGGTGTGTCAGCTAATTGTTCTATTGAACTTCCACAATTATTACAAAATTTTGCAAGATGGGTATTTTTATTTCCGCATTTCCAACAATTATTAGAATCAAAATTTACCGGTGAAGCTGAAGTTGATTCTATTTTTGAAGTTTGATTTTCATCGCTTTCAGCATTTCTAATATGACTATCCAACAGGTCACTTATGTATTTCTTATCTGATAATGCAAGTACTTTGTTTTCTTCTACCCTGGATTTAATGTGTTCGAGTCGGTATGGATCTCCTACTTGCATTTTGATCAAAGCGTTAACTTGGTCTAATAGGGAATCCATCTGGAATAATAATCAAAAAGGGTCTATTTATGATGTAGTGATAAATTCTTAGTATGGTTATTTTCTTAAGCATATAGTTAAATTTCAAAAACTAAAAAAGATTTCAAAATAAATAGTTTTTTTGTTCAATAAAGAATTTAATTTTGTCAATTTTCTCTTCTGTCAAATCTAATCCTTACTTTAATTCAGGTTTTGGTTTATTTTGAAAAACAGTTTTTTTTACACAGAAGCCTAATATCATTAAAATCACGCCTATGATGACTAGAAAATTAGCTAATAATAAAAGTTGAAAGGCCATAGTACAATCCTTTGATCTTTGTTCTTCAAAAAAAACTTGTGTAGTTAATCCCAAGGCACTCTCACAAAAGGAATTCATATTTTGAACAAACCAACCAGTCTCCCCAAAGGGAACAATAAAAGCACCACTTCCAAAAATCAGTAAAATAAATCCCAATATTACTAATTCAGTTCTTATTTTTTTAGTTAAAGAGACCTTTTTTGGTAAACGAATTTCAATAGTGGATTTTACCATACCTATTTCTGATTCACAATTAGTACAATAGGCATTAGCCATTGGATTCTTTGCGTTGCAATTCCAACAATAAGTAAATTCAGAATTTACTTCCAAGGGTATTGAATGCCTAGTTGTTATTATTTGATTTTCAATACTTTCAACATCTCGAAGATTTGATAAAGTCAACAAGCCATTAAGATATTTTGTATCTGAAAGTGTTAATTTTTTATTTTGATCTAATCTGGATTTAATGTGTTCAAGTCGGTATGGATCACCCATATCCATTTTGATTAAGGATCTAATGTGATCCAATTCCGAATCCATTTGGATTAATAATAATTAAGGCTCTATTTATGAAGTTTTGGTGTTTTCAAAGTATTCTTATTTCTTCAATTATACTTTGATTGTGTGAAAAAATGATTAATGGATGAACGATTCTATATTTTAGATTAGGTGTTTTCATCATGGTACAAGACATCTAGACTATTCAATTCATAAGTAAATAAAAAGAATGGCTTGAGATTAATTCTTTTTTATTTTTGCAATTTTAAATTTTATTATTTACATTACTGAAACATCATGAGGTTGACTTTCTGCAAATCCAGCTCTTGACATTTTAATAAATTCTGCATTATCTTGCATTTGAGTAATATTATGGGCACCACAGTAACTTAGACCAGAACGAACACCACCAGTTAACTGTTTGAGAATATCAGTGACTGTTCCCTTGTATGGGACCATAGCTTCAACCCCTTCTGCAACATAGTCATTAAGGTCATCATCAAATGAAACTGATCCTGAATCTTTTGATTTTCTTCCTAAAGAGGCTCCTAGTGAGGCCATTCCGCGGTAAACTTTGAAACGTTTTCCATTTTTAGTCAGCACGGTGCCTGGAGATTCATCTGTTCCCCCTAACATACTTCCAATCATTACAGAAGAGGCACCAGCTGCTAATGCCTTGGTAGCATCACCTGATGTTCTAGTTCCGCCATCTGAAATTATGGGAATGCTATATTCACGACCAATTTTTGCACAATCCATTACAGCAGTCAATTGTGGTACTCCAGATCCCGTAATTACTCTGGTAATACAAATGGAGCCAGATCCTACACCTACCTTGACTGCATCCACACCTGCCTTGATTAAATCTTCAGCCCCATGAGAGGTTGCAACATTTCCAGCAATTAATTCACTATCCGGAAATGCTTTTTTGATATTTCGAACAGTGTTAATTGCATTTTCACTGTGACCATGTGCAATGTCAACTACAAGTACATCAGCACCTGCGTTCAATAGAGCTTCTGTTCTTTCTAAAAAGTCACCTTTTACTCCAACTGCAGCTCCTACTAGAGGTCTTCCTTTTTGATCTTTAGAAGCTAAGGGATATGCTGCAATATTTGTAATGTCTTTACTAGTGATAAGACCTGTAATAGAACCTGATTCATCTACAATTGGCAATTTTTCTATTCTGTGTTGGTGTAAAATTTCTTTTGCTTCTTCTGGACTCGTTCCAGATTTAGCAGTAACAACATCTTTAGTCATTACATCTTTAATTAGATGGGTAGTATTTTTCTCAAATAATAAATCTCGATCTGTAACAATCCCTGCAAGTTTTGAATTTGAATCAACAACTAAAAGCCCAGATACTTCCTTTTCATTAGCATAGTCGATAGCATCTTGTACGGTTTTATCCTGATTGATAGTATATGGATTTTCAATAATTACACTACCCGATCTTTTAACCTTAAGAACTTCATTTGCTTGCTCTTGAATTGTTAAAAATCTGTGAATAAATCCTATCCCTCCAGCACGGGCCATAACAACTGCCATTGCAGATTCTGTGACAGTATCCATATTGGCACTAGTAAATGGGATATTAAGAGAGATGTTTCGAGATAGTTTGGTACTTAAATCAGTTTGAGATCTGCTTGTAATATCAGAATATTTTGGGACAAGAAGAACATCATCAAAAGTTAATCCTTCTTTAAATTCCAATTGAACCTTGTTAAGAAAGTCAAATAATGATTATAAGCCTTTGTTTCTTTTAGATAGTTTTAACGCTACTTGAATTGCATCTTTTGTCTCTAAAACATTGTGAGTTCGTATGACATCAGCTCCATTTTGAACAGATACTACCTCTGCTGCAATTGATCCAAATAATCGATCAGATGGATTTTCTTTTCCCAAAAGTTTTCCAATGAAAGATTTGTTTGAAACTGAGATCAGGATTGGGTATTGTTGTTTTATTAAATTTAAGCTTTGTAAAATTTGAATATCCCGTAAAACCCAATCAGAATTAATTTTGGTAAAAAAAGGATTCTTTCCAGATCTCCTAAAAAATCCAATGGCAGGATCTACGACTATTTTGCTTGACGAGAAACCAATTTTTTTTAACATGTCAATGCTTTTCTTTAAAAGATTTTTAGTTTGAACTATTTGGTTCCCTGATAATTTTTTCGGGCTAAAGGCACCTAGAATTAATGAAGGATCATATGTCGAAATAACATCAATCATTTTATCATCATATTTTAGCCCAGAAATATCGTTGATAATATCAACTCCAAGATCCAATGCAGATTTTGCTACGCTTGCCCGGCATGTATCTACAGAAATAGGAAGATTTGAAACATTTTGAACTATTTTTATTGCATTTGAAATTCGATTAAATTCTACTTTTTCAGAAACTATTGTGGATAAATAAGGAGCAGTTGACATTCCACCAATATCAATAAAATCGGCCCCCTCAAATTCCATTTTTCTTACAGAATTTGAAATGCTTTGTTTTGTGGTTTTAATAGATCTTTTATAAAACGATTCAGGACTAGTGTTTAAAATTCCCATAATACGTACTGGGTTTTTCCCACCTACGCCTATGTTTCCAAGTTTTGTCACATGATTTATGATGGACTATAGTAATTTTAGTCATATGGTGATTTCAGGATGGGATTCAAGATATAATGAAATTTTAAAGGAATTCAACTATGAAAAGAAAGGAGATACGTATTCTGCTAAATTATTAGACTCTTTGTTAAGAAACGAAAATCATATGAAAAAAATTCAAAGGTTAATTAAAAATCAAAACGTTTTCGTAGTAGGTGCGGGTCCATCCTTGTCTTATGCTATTCCTATCTTACAGAAATATAAAAAAACTGCAAAGATTGTGGCAGATAGTGCAGTAAAACATCTGATTGAAAGTGGAATTATTCCAGATATTATAGTTACAGATCTTGATGGCGATGAAGAAACATTTAGAAAAATTGCAAAGTCTAAAACAATTTTTGTTGTTCATGCTCATGGTGATAATATTTCTAAACTAAATTTAATTAAAAATTTCAAAAATTGTGTTGGAACTACACAGACTAGATCTTTTGGAAAGTTACAGAATTTTGGTGGATTTACGGATGGAGATCGAGCGGTTTTTCTTGCCAGTTATTTTAATGCAAAAAAAATTATTTTATTTGGAATGGATTTTGGAAAAAGAATTGGAAAATTTTCCAATACCAAAGCCTCAGAAAGAACAATAAAACTAAAAAAATTAAGAAAAGGTAAATTCTTGTTAGAATGGCTAGCAACAAAAACAAAATCTGAATTATTTACAACATCTAGTCCAATTATGGGATTTAAAAAGATCCCGTATCAATATCTAGATATCATAATTACCTAGAATGCATTTAATAGCCATATCCACTTGAGTTCAAATATGGCACATTCCGAGGAACAGATTAAAGAAATTGCTAGTTGGAGAGAAGATTTGGTTAAACAAATCGGCAAATATACCCAAGCCATAGAAATACTTGAAAAAAGACTTTTTGTTTTAGACTCGATGTTAAAAGATTCTAGTTTTACTAAAGCATCCTCTCTAGAAAGTACAAAAATAATTCCTGAAGAAATCATAGTAAAAGAGAAAAAATCCATTCCTATTACTAACGGAAATGATGGTAAAGTTATCGCTAATGCGTTTGTAACACCAGAACAGGTTGAAATAATTTTAGAAAATGATATGGGAATTGCTGTAGATGTTCCTCCTTTCAAGTCTTTTTTTATAGATAGAATTATTGGGGAAATGAAGCGAAAGGATGCTGCAGATGCAGATAGTGGAAAAATACAAAAAGATTCCATCATCGATTATATAATTAATAAAAATGGCTCAGAAATCCGTGAAATAATAATTAAAAATTATAAAGAAAAAGAAAGAGTAAATGAAATTATTAATACCGCAGGTTGGTCATTTACGCGCATGTTAGAGAACATCAAAAAGTGATCAAATGGATAAAATTGTTGTTTTAGATTTTGGTTCTCAATATAGTCATCTTATTTGTAGAAGGATTCGAGATTTTTCAGTTTACGCAGAACTTGTTCCTTATGATATTACTTTAGAAGAACTACAAAAACACAATCCCAAGGGTATTATTTTTTCAGGAGGTCCATCTAGTGTCTATAATTCAGATGCCCCAACACCAGATGATAAAATTTTTGATATGAAATTGCCGCTTCTTGGAATTTGTTATGGACATCAATTAATTGTAAATAAGTTTGGTGGAAAAGTAAAACGAGCAAACAAGGAATATGGTTCATCATTACTTACAATTGATAACAATAAAGATCTTCTAAACGGAATAGGAGAATCTGTTAGAGCGTGGATGAGTCATGGGGATGAAGCCGAAGAAATACCACCAGGATTTGAAGTCATAGGTCATACAGAAAGTGCAAAAGCTGCTGCGATCGCGTCTGATGAAAAGTCAATTTATGGCATTCAGTTTCATCCTGAAGTAGTTCACACTGAACAAGGAACAGAAATTCTCAAAAATTTTGTACTAAAAGTTTGTGGTGCAAAACAAGACTGGACCATGGAAGGATTTATTGAATCTGAAGTGAAAAAAATTGCAAAAATCGAAGGGAATGTTTTGTGTGGCGTAAGTGGAGGAATAGATTCAACTGTTGCTGCCCTGTTAATACACAAAGCCATCGGAGACAGATTAAAGTGTGTTTTTGTAAATAATGGGTTATTACGATTAAATGAGGAAAAAGAAATTGATGAGATGTTTAAAAATAATTTTAATTTAAATTTTACCGGAATAGATGCGTCTGAAACTTTTTTGAATAAATTAAAAGGAGTCAAGGATCCGGAGATAAAAAGAAAGATTGTAGGTGAAGAATTTATTACAGTTTTTTCAGACTTTGCAGAAAAAAATGGACCTTTCAAATGGCTAGCCCAAGGAACTTTGTACCCAGATGTGATAGAAAGTGGAGTTTCGAAAGGTCCAGCTGCTGTGATAAAATCACATCATAATGTAGGGGGTCTTCCAGATTGGTTAAATTTAGAAATTTTGGAGCCTCTCAGAGAATTATACAAGGATGAAGTAAGAGAGATTGCTAAAATTCTAAAAGTTCCAGAAAAACTTTTCATGCGTCATCCCTTTCCTGGACCTGGACTTGCCGTACGGATAATTGGAGAAATTACTCCAGAAAAACTTGCGATTTCTAAACGTGCAAGTAAAATTGTTGAAGAGGAATTGATAGAGGCGAATCTTTACGGAGATGTTTGGCAGGCTTATGCTGCGGTAGGTGATGATAAAGCAGTGGGAGTAGTTGGAGATGAAAGAAAATATGGAAATATTGTAATGATAAGGGTTGTGGATTCTATTGATGCAATGACTGCAGATTGGACAAGACTTCCACATGGATTATTAGAAAAAATGAGCAATAGAATTACAAACGAGATTGAGGATGTAACCTGGGTGACATATACAATTTCAAGTAAACCTCCAGCAACTATTGAACCACAATAGAAGAAATTATCAGTTATTATCCCATTATTTAGTAATTATTATTATTTGAGTGTTCAATTGATTTGTTATGAATTATGAAAAAATATGTGATGAAGTTCTAAATTGTGATAATCAAATTAGATATGTAGGAATCTATGATTATGGAGAATTATATGACAAAATGAAACCAGGAATTACAAATTATCTTACCAAAGAAGAAACTGAGCTATCCTTATCTCAAGCAATTTATCGATGGGCTACAAGAAAAAAGACAGTTTCTAAAATTGGTAAGCCCATATTTGCCATGGCAAAATATGAGAAAATATATCGAGTAACTATTCCGATTGGAGGAGCTGGGTTAATTTTGATTAGCGCGGAATTAGGTGCAAATGTAAATGAGATAGTAGATAAGGCTCTTGCAATCCAATCAAAATACACTGATGATTAGAAAATGTTATGAGGAGATTCTCCAAATAATCTAATTTAGTAAGGCCGCCCCAAATACCCCAGCAGAATCTCCAAGATTATTTTTTAGGATTGGAGTATCAACAAGGTCACTGAAAACTTTTTCATAAACGTTTTTGATTCCATCAGAGTATAGAAAGTCTATATTTGAGAGTCCCCCTCCAAGCACAATAACATCTGGATCTAGTATATCTATAACATTTGCAAGACCTGTGCCAAAATTATCTAAAAATTCCTGCTTCCACTGTATGAATTTGGAATCATCTGAAGAAGTTATTATTTCAGGCAAAGGTTGGTTTTTGCTAGTCAATTCTTTCCATCGGTACTCAAGTGCAGGTCCACTGATGTAGGATTCTACACATCCTTTTTTACCACAA
>DATKYM010000060.1:0-11445 GCA_035528495.1 Nitrosopumilaceae archaeon | reverse complement strand
CCTCAATTGATGCTACTGTCCAGAACATCAAAACATTCAACGATAACGTAAATGCATTTGCTGATTTGAATAAAAGTATTATCCAATCTTGGATAACCCCATTCACACTAAAAAACTAGTGTGATTGATTTTTCTTTTTTTATTTTTGAAATCAACAGAATTTTATTCTAGTTTAGATCCAAACTAGATAGTTGCTAAATTTAGGGATTTTAATTTCTGGTAGAGGTAGCAACATGGAAGCTATACTAAAAACTATTGAAACCAAAAAAATTCCCATAAAGCCCTCAATTATCATTTCAAATAATTCCAATGCCAAGGGTCTAAAAATTGCTCAAAAGTTTGGAGTAAAAACAGAAGTAATAGAGAGTAAAGGATTCAAAGGAAATAGAGCGGAATACGACAAGAGAATTATTTCTGTCTTGCAAAAAAATGGAGTAACCCAAAAAAATGGGCTTGTTTGTCTTGCAGGATTTATGAGGATAATTAGTCCCGAATTTGTCAAAAAATACAAAAATAAAATAATCAATATCCATCCAGCCTTATTACCATCATTTCCAGGTCTTGATGCCCAAAAACAAGCATTGTCATCTGGTGCAAAATATTCAGGATGTACAGTGCATTTTGTTGATTCTGGTGTAGATACTGGACCCATTATTTTACAAAAAATAGTCAAAATTGTAGATGATGATACAGAGGAAACCTTAGCCAAACGTATTCTTCAAAAAGAACATCAAGCGTATCCCGAGGCAGTAAGACTATTTGCCGAAAATAAAATAAAAGTTATGGGTAGAAAAACCAAAATTATCTAAGAATCAGGCCCTCCAAAAAAATATAGAACTTTTAGTTCTTTTTCATTGCCATGAAAAAAATGCCCTACATTTTTTTTCACAAAATACATTTTGTTTTTTTCTATAAGATAATATTTATTTTTTATTTTTAAAAATCCATCACCTTGGATGATAAAATAGACTTCATCGCTATCATGAGGTTCTTGAGTATCTTTTTCGCCTGGTTGTAAAACTAAAACACCTGCTGCCAAATTCTCCGTGTTAATGAAAGTATTAAAATACGAATTGTCAGTTTTTATTTTTTCAATATAATCAGAAATGTCATAATCTAATTTCATTAGGAGGCTACAACGTTGTAAAACTTTGGTGATGGGGGGGACTCCATAAAGGAGGATGCTTTTGAGTGTAATTGTTCATGTTCTGGACTTTGATGCATTTTTCCAAATTTTTCTAGACTTTCAAATTCTACAAGTACTCGATGTTGACCGTCTTTTGTCTCCAAAAGACGCCTTGATACAAAGCCATCAAACTTTGATACCACTTGATTTGCCTCTGAAAACCATTTTTTAAAATCATCAACTAAATCGAGTTTTATTTTGATGTCAGATACTACAACAAACATAAAAAAAAATAGAAATCCTCCCATAATTTCCTTTCCTCGATTACCAAACAAGATTGTCAAGATTCCAAGCATTAAATATCTCAGGGCAAATAATACTCTCAATGACAGGCATCAAAATTGATGGAAAAGAGATTGCCCAAGTTGTCAAAGATAGAGTAAAAAAAGCAGTAGAAGTACTAAAAGCTCAAAATATCAATCCGTGTCTAGCAACTGTATTAATTGGTGATAATCCAGCCTCTGCAACTTATGTAAAAAATAAACATAAAGCATGTGAGGAAGTAGGTATCATTACAAAAGATCACAAACTGGCATCAAACATTACTCAAAGTGAACTCAATGAGATTATAGATAGTTTGAATAAAGATAGTACAGTTCATGGAATTTTAGTTCAATTGCCATTACCTGATCAATTAAATGAATTTGTCACCACGTCAAGAATTTCGCCATTAAAGGATGTAGATGGTCTGACACCATACAACGTAGGTCTACTAGCAATGAAAAAAGCTGCACTTGTCGCATGTACCCCATCTGGAATAATGGAAATGTTTGATTATCATGATATCAATTTACAAGGTAAAAATGTGGTTCTAATTAATAGAAGCAATCTAGTAGGAAAACCACTATATCATTTATTGTTAGAAAGAAATGCAACTGTAATTACTTGTCACTCTAAAACAAAAAATCTTGATGAGTTGTGTCAAATGGCAGATGTGATAATTACTGCGGTAGGGAATAGAAGCAAGTTTACGTTAACACCTGATATGATAAAAGAAGGTGCCATTGTGATTGATGTAGCCATTTTAAGGCATGAGGAAAAACTTGTAGGAGATTCAGATTATGATAAAATTATCCAAAAGGCATCATATGCTACACCAGTCCCAGGCGGAGTAGGTCCAATGACTGTGGCAATGTTGTTAAAAAATACGATTACTGCAGCATCACTGAGTAGTCAACTTGGATAACAATATTGAAAAAAAATCATTGCGAAAGATGCTTCTTGAGAGAAGAGATGCAACATCATTTGATATGATGGAAATTGTAAGCAAACAAATTCATAAAAAGTTAAGAACCCACAGCCTCTTCAGAGACGCAGAAAAGATAGGAGTTTACTATCCAATTGGAAGTGAGATTTTAACACAAGACATTATGCAAGAAATACTCAGTGTTGGAAAAGAGTTGTTTTTACCAAAGGTGAAAGGAAGTGAAATTGAATTTAGAAAAATAACCGATGTTTCATGCCTAGAAAAGGGTAGTTTTGATATTTTGGAGCCAAAAGAGGACTGTCCGGTGGACAATAATCTTGACTTAATATTGGTTCCAACAATAGGAATTTCTCAAGATGGTGTACGATTAGGATACGGTCTTGGGTTTTTTGATAAATTTTTATCACAAAACAAAATTACAACTATTTCTTTGGTTTATGAAAAACAAGTCATCAAAAAAATTCCCCGCTCAGATCATGATGTTTTAATGAATTGGATTTTGACTGAAGATCGATTATCTAAAGTATCAGATATAATCTAAGCCTTTTTTGCCAATATCTTTACGGTAATACTTGTGAGGCCAAGAAATTTTCCCAGCTCCAGCATATGCATTTGCAATTGCAGACTCTAAAGTATTCCCCAAGGCAGTTACACCTAAAACCCTACCACCATTAGTTAGGATTTTTCCATTTTGCTTTTTGGTTCCAGCATGAAAAACCTGGGTATTTTCTGAATCTATGTCATAGTTCAGAATTTCTTCATTGTTTGGATATGACTCAGGATATCCTTCGGAAGCTAAAACAACACATATTGCACTTTGTTTTTTCCAAGAAGGGGCAGGAAGTTCAGATAACCTCCCTTCCGAACTTGCAACAAGATAATCATACAAGTCAAAATCCATCCTCATTGTAATTGGTTGACATTCAGGATCGCCCATTCTAACATTATATTCTAAAACAAAGGGCTCGCTATTTTTAATCATGATTCCAGCATACAAAAATCCCTTGAAAATTATCCCTTCATTTGCCATGGCGTGAATGGTTTTATCAATCACATCTTCTTGAATTTTCTTGGATAGAATATCATCAATAATTGGAGTTGGAGAATATGCACCCATTCCTCCGGTATTTGGTCCTTGATCATCATCATAGATTCGCTTGTGGTCTTGGCTTGATGCCATTGGAATTGCCACACCCCCATCGGATAATGCAATAAAAGAGGCTTCAAGGCCATCAATTCTTTCTTCAATTATTATTCTATTTCCCGCATCACCAAAGGCCTTTTTTATCAAAATAGTTTGGATTGCAGAAATTGCTTCATCTTTGCTGTTGCAAACAATTACACCCTTGCCCGAAGCAAGACCATCGGCCTTTACCACTACATTGTAATCAAGGGATTTGACATAATCTTCTGCCTGTTTGGAATCATCAAATATTTCAAATCTGGCAGTTGGAATTTTATTTCTTTTCATGAATTCCTTGGCCCAAATTTTACTAGATTCCAACTGTGCAGCTTTTTGAGATGGTCCAAAAATCTTAAGATTCATTTCCTCGAATTTATCTACAATTCCTGCAGCCAATGGCACTTCTGGTCCAACTACAGTAAAACAATTATTCTCGGCTGCAAATGAAGCTAGATTCTCCAAATCATCAACTTGTATATCGATATTATTTTGGGTTCCTCCATTTCCAGGTGCTGTGAAAACTTTCTCAATCTTTTCACTTTGCGACAACTTCCATGATAAAGCATGTTCTCGCCCTCCGGATCCTACAACTAGAACATTGACCAACAATTTTTTTCCATTTTGGCTCGTATATATTCCAAGTTGGAGAAATTCCAAACAATCTAAATGGTTAAAAGAATTTTAAATTTTAATTTAGACTAAATACTAAATTATGAAATTAGGAAATTCAATAATTCAAAAGATAATTTCACTGCATTGTGACTTCGATATCTTAAAATAAATTATCTTATTTGAACCTAAATCAAGTCTAAAATACACGAAATGTCATTTTAGCTTTATAATACAATGTATATTTCGAACCTTAGATGGATCTTTCCTCAAAATTTGATGCAAAAGCAATAGAAGCACAAATCAGAGAGTATACTGATTCCCTGAATTTGGAACAATTGATTTTTGAATCCGACAAACCTGAACACATTAGATTCATTGAAGGTCCTCCAACAATGAATGGAATCCCCCACGCAGGACACCTGAGAGGACGAGTCATCAAAGATTTATGGTATAGATTCAACACCCTAAGGGGCAAAAAAATTGAGTTTAATGGTGGATGGGATACTCAGGGCCTACCAGTAGAGTTGCAAGTAGAAAAGGAATTGGGAGTAACAGGTGGGAAAACTGAAGCCATTAAGAAATTTGGGATTGAGAAAATAGTTGCAGAGTGCAAAAATGTAGTAAAAAAATACAATGTGAAATGGTTAGAAGTAGATAATTTACTTGGCATGTCATTTAATCATCAAAAGGCATACTGGACATATAGAGATGAATTTATTGAAAGAGAATGGCAGGTACTTAGAAAAGCTCATGAAAATAAAATTCTAGAAGAAGATTTTACGGTAATTGCATATTGTCCTAGCTGCCAGACATCTCTTAGTCATTCTGAGGTAAATCAAGGATATGAAGAAGTAAAGGATCCATCACTGTACTACAAAGTAAAGATGGTAGATGAGGATGCATATCTTATTGTTTGGACTACAATGCCATTTACCCTAGTTACTGATGCAATGATAGGATTACATCCTGATGAGGATTATGTTCATGTTAAAGTAGAAAATGAGACATGGGTTGTAGGAAAAACAAGACTTGTGGAATTTATGGTCGAAGTCAAAATTGAAGAGTATAAAATTGCAAAAACAACAAAGGGTTCTGAATTCGAGGGGAAAAAATACATTCACCCATTATTGGATCACATTCCAGAACTTGCAGAGTGTGCAAAAAAAGAAAATTTTCACGTTGTAGTTTCTGAAAACTTTGTTGATGCAACTACAGGAAGCGGTCTTGTTCATTTGTCCCCTGCAAATGGTGAGGAAGATATCAAAATTGCAAATAAACGTAAAGTCAGAGTATTTAGTCCAATTAATGATGAGGTAAAATTTACTGTTGATGCTGGAAAATATCAAGGTCTTTTTGTCAGAGATGCTGATACGGTAATTGTCGAGGATCTCAAAGACTGTAATGCCCTAGTAAGAATTGGAAAAATAAAACACAAGTATCCTCTTTGTTGGAGGTCACACCATCCCATTGTGTGGCTTGCAAGAAGAGGATGGTTTTACAAGCTGGATAGGCTTGACAACAAGGCAATCGATGCTGCAGAAAGCGTAGAGTATTTTTATGAACAGCCAAAAAACAGATTTTTAGGCATAATTAAAGAGAAGCATCCCTGGTGCATTTCAAGAGAACGGATATGGGGCTGTCCACTTCCAGTTTGGAATTGTGAGGATTGTGGCGAGAAAAATTGGTTCTTTTCAAGACAAGAAATTATTGACTCTGCAAATACTCTACCAGATGGTCCAAATTTCGAATTACATAGACCATGGATTGACAACATTACCATAAAGTGTAAAAAATGTTATTCGACAAAAACCAAAAGAGAGGAATATGTTTTAGATACTTGGCACAATAGCGGATCTGCGCCATACTCTTCATTAACTGATGAAGAATACGCTAAAGAGATTCCTGCTCCATTTTTTACAGAAGGAATTGATCAAACCAGAGGATGGGCATATACTCTCTTAATTGAAAATGTAATTCTAAACAATACGGCAACGGCTCCATACAAGTCATTTTTGTTTCAAGGACATGTCTTAGATGAAAAGGGTGGTAAAATGAGTAAAAGTACTGGAAATGTAATAGAAGGTGCGTCATTACTTGAAAAATATCCAGTGGATTTGATAAGATTTTATTTTATTTGGAAAGCCAGTCCAATTGAGCCACTTAGTTTTAGTACAGATGAGTTAATGTCAAGGCCGTATCAAGTCATTAACACATTATTTAATCTTCATCTGTACTTTAAACAAAACAGTGAATATGATAATTTTGATTCATCAAAGACCGTTTCTTGGGCAAAAGAAAATCAATTATTAACATCACCAGACATTTGGTTGCTATCCAAGCTTCAAAAGCTAATTAAAAAAATTACAGAAAAAAATGAAACTTGTAGATATCACGAGGCTGCAAAGGCAATTGATGATTACATTATCAACAATCTTAGCCAGATTTACATTCCAATTACTCGAGGAGAGTTATGGGAAGAAGACGAATCAAAAAAGAATAGAAGGCTTGCAATTTATTCAGTATTAAAAGAAGTTCTTCAAACTCTAGATATTTTGATTCATCCTCTATGTCCATTTACAAGTGAGTACCTCTATCAAACCGTCTTTAAAGACAAAAAGAGTATTTTACTTGAAAGTTGGCCAGAATTCCAAGAATCCTTAGTTGTCGAAGATATTGAAGAGTCCTTTGATATTATGAAAGATGTCGTTTCAATTTCATCTGCTGCTAGAATGAAAGGAAAACTCAAGCGACGATGGCCACTAAACGAGGCATTGATTTGTGTAAACAAAGGACAAAAAGATAAACTAGATTTCCTTTCAGTGCTCCTCAAATCACAACTAAACGTAGAAAAATTTTCAATAATAGAGATTGAAGAGATATCAGGATTAGAACAAATTCTTAAATTAAAACAGTTAGAATTACCAGCAACACCTAAAGTTGAACTAGAAAGAAAGAAAATCGGACCTAAAGTAAAACAACACATGGGTGCACTTGTAAAAACTTTTGAGAAAATAGATCCTGAAGAAATTATTTTATCTTTACAAAATACAAACTCTTTTAATTTTGAAATTGAAGGAAATCAAATTAAACTAGATACAAATGACTTTGTAATTGACTTTGATGCGAAAGAAAACTTTGCAATGGCAAAAAGAGACAACTACATTGTCTTTATCTCAACTTTGAGAAATAAAGAGATGATGGCAAAAGGGTTAGTAAAAGACATTGCAAGAAGAATTCAAACATTAAGAAAAGAAAGAGGTTTTAATCCTACTGACGTGTTGGATGTGGCATCGATTTTGGATTTAGATGAAGAATCACTAGAGATGATAAAGGAAAAATCAGAGGATTTGGCATTTTATGTTAGAGTAAAAAGGATAAACTTTGAGCAGACTTGTAAAGAATACAAGGAGGATGATATTGATGGGCAAAAAATTAGAATATCTGTAGAATGAGATGAATTCAAGTTCTAATCATTCTCAGGGAATTAAAAGTTCAATGTAATCTTTTTATGTTCAAATAATATTCAATTAAACATGTCAGACTCGAATGCACATCATGTTGTAGGAGTAGAGTTTCTAAAACAAAACGGTCTTGATGTAGATGAGTTAATCAAGGAATTGGTAATTAACGCATCAGTAGAATTTGTAGCATACTATTACTTTACCAACCTCAGATCATTCTGTACAGGAATGGAAGGTGAGGGAATTAAAGGAGTGATTGAGGATGCTAGACTAGAAGACCTCAGTCACTTTGAGTCGTGTATTGACAGAATTTTCCAGCTTGGAGGAGAATTTCCAAAAGATATTGTTGATTTTTGTCACAAAGCAGGTGCCGAATTTTTACAATCAGATAAAAGCACATCGTTAAAGGAAATTCTTGAAAAATGCCTCAAGGCAGAACAAGGAGCAATTATCAATTGGAATAAAATCTGTAAAATGACTCACGGTAAAGATCCTATGACATATGATATTGCAGCAAGTATCCTTGCTGAAGAAATTGAACACGAATCATGGTTCTTAGAATTGTTAGACGGTAGACCCTCAGGACATATGAGGAGAAGATATTCTGGGGAACGACCACATACTAGTAGACACTCCAGATCTCTTGATGGATTGTGATTCTTTTTAATTTTTCCAAAAACTAGGTCAATTTTTTTAACCGAAAATCAACAAATTAGCTAGCTTTTAGCTAAACTGGCATAATAAATAGAAAAAACGTACAACATAGTTGTGGTAAAACAGATTAGTCTTGATAGTTGGCAAGTTCAACAATTAACTGATCTACTAAGAAAGGGCTCAGAAATTGTGACAAGAACTGGCATACCAATCGTCTTGTACAGGCAGACGTTAGAAGAAGAGGAAGAAGCATATGAGGAGATCGTATGCACATTGACCAAAGATTATGTAATAGAGCAGTTAGTAGTATCAGGAGGAATCATAGTTCCTAGTTTCCACCAACAGTCAGTATTTACAGTTGAAGAGTTTGCCCAAAAATTGATAACAAAGAGCAGAGATCGATTCTTGCAAATAATTGAACTCTTAGAAGAGCAAACAAGATAGCTCATAATTAATAAAACCGTAATTTTGATTAAATTCGCATGCAATTACTTGAATATCAAGCAAAAGAATTATTCAGAGAATATGGGATAAATCTTCTTCCGTCGATTTCATCTACAACCATAGAAAACGGAAGAATACATGCAAAAGAGCTTGGATATCCATTTGTAATTAAAATTCAGGTACCCGTAGGAGGCAGAGGAAAAGCAGGTGGGATTCAGAAATGTCATAATGATGATGAATTTGAGTTAAAGTACCCTCAAGTCTTTGGATTGACAATCAAAGGAGAAAAGGCAAGAGCCATTTTACTTGAAAAGATGGCAGATATTAAAAAAGAGTTGTACCTGTCGATATTTTTGAATCGCTCAAAGAGGTGTTATACAATTATTGCATCAGCTGAGGGCGGAGTTGAAATAGAATCTGTAAAAAATCAAATCATAAAAGAGATTGGGATGGGAGATGTGTCTGATGAGATTGCCAACGAGGTTGCAAAAGAGATGGGGCTAGAAGGAAGTACGGCAGAGGATTTTGTAGATACTTTGAAAAAATTATCAAAATTAACAATTGAAAAGGAAGCAGAATTAGTAGAGATAAATCCACTCGCCATAATGCAAGACGGTTCTCTAATGGCACTTGATGGTAAATTTGTAACAGATGATAACAGCAACTTTAGACATCCTGAAATGGAGAAGTATCAAGAAAAAACAGAGATAGAAGAGCAAGCAGAAAAAAGTGGATTTTCCATAGTTGAGCTTGATGGAGATATTGCCGTAGTAGGAAATGGTGCAGGTCTAGTAATGTCAACTCTGGATATGTTATCGGACAATGGTGGCAAACCTGCATGTTTTCTAGATGTAGGTGGTGGTGCTACTACAGAATCAGTGTATGAAGCATTAACTTTGATAAGTAAAATGAAAAGAGTGAAAGGGATTTTGGTTAATCTTTATGGAGGAATTGTAAAGACCACAGTGGTAGCTGAGGCATTCCTCAAAGCATATGAAGACAATTTAATAGACTTGCCAGTATTTTCAAGATTAAAAGGAACGGAATCTGAAAAAGCAAAGGAAATGTTGCAAGGTTCGAGGACAAAGATTTTTGATTCGATTGAAGATGCAATTAATGCCGCAGTAATGGAGATTAAACATTGACTGAGATTTTTGATATTCTAAGAGGTAATCCAGGAGATTCAGATTACAAGAAAAAAGGAGTAATTGTTCAAGGAATCACGGGTGCTTATGGTTCATTGCATGCAAGAAACATGATGGCCTATGGAACAAACATAGTAGCTGGAGTTACACCAGGTAAAGGAGGTCAAAAATTTGACGATAAAATTCCAATTTTTAATACAGTTAGAGAAGCAATGGATGCAACAGGAGCTAAAATTTCAATACTCTATGTACCAGCTAAATTCTTTTTGGGCGCTGCAAAAGATGCATTAGAGGCAGGAATTAAATTACTTGTAGCCATTCCAGAACATGTTCCAGTTCGAGACACTTTAGAAATAATAGAGATTGCAAAACAAAAGGGTTCAATAATTATCGGTCCAAATACTCCAGGGATAATGATCCCAGATTTAATCAAAGTTGGAATCATGCCACCGATGCCATTTAAGGAAGGAAAAATTGCAGTGCTTTCAAAAAGTGGAACTCTACTTTATGAAATATCAGATGCACTAACTAGAGCAGGGTTTGGTCAATCCATTACAATTGGGATTGGAGGAGATCCTGTAAACGGAACAAGGTTAGTCGATGCCTTTGACATGGTAAAAGATATTCCGGATATGGAAGGTTTGGTGATAGTTGGAGAAATTGGAGGTGACTCTGAAGAGATGTTAGCTCAGAGGATAATAGATATTGGATTTAAAAAACCAACAGTGGCATATATTGCAGGTCGAGCAGCTCCCAAAGAGAAGAGGATGGGTCATGCAGGTGCCATAGTAATGGGAACATATGGTTCTGCTGAATCCAAGGTTTCAATGTTTAACAAGGCAAACATACCAGTTGCCAAGAGACCTGCGGAAGTTCCAGTATTGCTTGCAGGAAAGATGGGTAAATCCGATTAGAATAAAAGTAAGACATCAAGGATGAAATTAAATGCCCATAACAGACCCCGAAAAAAAACGAATTGCACAACAAGCACGTCTAGTTATGAAAATATGTTTTAATTGTAATGCAAGAAATGACATTAATGCAACAAGATGCAGAAAATGTAGAAATCCATATCTTAGATTAAAGAATAGAAACCTGGGCGTTAAAAAGTAGGATCCTAGATTACCATCAATTCTTCTCTATATTCAGCAATTGCAGATTTAATTGGACTGGTATAGGTGGAAACAACTTGCTCTGCTAGTAAGGAATTATCTCCATCCTCCAAGTTTAATTGAAAGTTTTCAGGAAGGATTTCATTTATTTGATAAAGAATTTTGGCTGACTCTATTGATTGACCCAAATTTTGAGCAGTTTCAAAAGCTATTTGCATTCTGTCAATTATTACATCAAATTCTTCAAGTAACATGTTTGGTTTTATTTTGTTTGATAAAAAAGAACAGGGTTATCACAACATCATGAAAATCTAAAGATAAAAAAATGCCCAATATCATTAATCTGTTGGACCGGTCGTCTAGTTTGGTTTGGATGACGCACTCACACTGCGTAAGGAAAATTTCCCGCAAAGGTCGTGGGTTCAAATCCCATCCGGTCCA
>DATKYM010000059.1:0-28764 GCA_035528495.1 Nitrosopumilaceae archaeon | reverse complement strand
CCTCAATTGATGCTACTGTCCAGAACATCAAAACATTCAACGATAACGTAAATGCATTTGCTGATTTGAATAAAAGTATTATCCAATCTTGGATAACCCCATTCACACTAAAAAACTAGTGTGATTGATTTTTCTTTTTTTTATTTTTACAAAAAGCAAATTTGATGCTCAATTCTAGTTTAATCTCCAAAGACACTAGCAAATAATTTAAATTTCAAATTAGAAAATTTTTTAAAATTTCAGATACCTGATCTGGTTTTTCAGCAAAGGGAGCATGTCCTGCATCATCAATTATCTCAAGCTGAGAGTCATGTATGGTATCTTTAAAGAATCCAGAATGCTCAAGGGGAATTACCTTATCATGTACTCCCCAAAGAATTAAAGTTGGTATCTTGATTAATCGTAATCGGTCTAATCCAATTTGAGTTGATGTACTATATGCAAGGGTTGATTCAAAGGCGTGTTTTGCGTTTGGCATGTTTATTCGTCTGATAAATCCATCCACTAATAGAGTGGGAACTCTGGAAGGATCTGCTACCATCTTTTCAAAAGCTTTTCTTACATTATCTTGGGTTGGGTTCATTGCAGCATCCAAGTATTCCTCAAGAATTGGGGTTGGCCGATTTAGCATCCCTGATGAATCTATTAGAACAAGTTCTTTGACGAGATTTTGGTTTTGAATTGCAATTTCTGCGGCAATATAGCCACCTAATGAATGCCCGATTAAAGTAAATTTTTCATTAGAAATTGAAACCTCTTTTAGAAATGATATGACAAATTGCCTAAATTGCTCAATAGTATACTCTAGATTTGAAGGCTTGTCAGTTTCCCCAAATCCAGGCAGATCAATGGCTATGGAATGAAAATTTGAAGGTAGAGTATCTGGGATTTTCATCCATCTATCAGCAGCTGAGCCCAATCCATGAATGAATAAAATATGATTCTTTTTTCCTTTTCCTGATTCAAGATATCTAACTTTAAGCCCATTGAGGTTTATCCAGCATTCATCCAACTGTTATGTTGATACAATTCTAGTTTTTATTTTTATAACCCCATTTACCATTTTATTCCCAAAATTTGTAATATGCCAACAAGTTCATCACCTAATTCTAATCTTGAATAAAATCTAATATTCAAAGAAATTGGGATATAATTATGGAGGTATTTCCTGAAGTAAAATTACGAGTACGTATCAGTGCAAATGATGCTCATTATGCTGGAAATCTAGTAGATGGAGCTCACATTATGCAACTTTTTGGAGATGTTGCAACAGAATTAACAATTCGTTTTGATGGAGATGAAGGGTTACTTAGAGCGTATGAAAAAGTTGAATTTCTTGAACCTGTTCACGGAGGAGATTTTTTAGAAGTGGTTGGAAAAATCATTAATGTTGGAAACACGAGCAGAAAAATACTATTTGAGGCATTTAAAATAATTTCATCTTCTAATGACTCTCAGCAAGAATCTGCCTGTGATGTTTTAGAGTCGCCAATTTTAGTAGCAAAAGCTATTGGCACTGCCGTTGTTACAAAAGACAAACAGAGAATAAAAAGACAAGACATCGAACCAATTGATGATGAGGTTCTCGATGATTTTAATAAAATTAAAAGTGGAGAGGTCTCAAGAATGAGACAGAAATAATTCAAACTAGGACTACATTTTTACGGATAACTTTAGAGTAACTTGTTCAAGAAAAAATCACAAGCTTGTATAGAATTCAAAAAAAGAAAAAAATGAATTTGCCTATAGTCTTGGCATAATGCTGAGTCTTGATTTTGCAGATATTGCAATTATTGATACGATTGCAACTGCTAATATCATTGCAGCAATTGTTCCAAATTCTGGCACTATTTGTTTTGTGGCAATCTCACCTGTTACTGCAACGAATTGATCATCATGACCAAATCCTACTGATTCAATTGCAATTACTACTGGCATTGATTCAGTTGCATCTGCAGACAAGGCTGTGGTAGTATGACTATTAGTCATTGTTCCCTGATGCATATGTCCCTCCTCATCAAGTAACACATCTGATCCTTGTGTTGCTATAATGTTGTAGGTGATATGCTCAATCCCATTTCCATCCAAGTCAGTGAGTGTTACATCAATTGTCATCTCGCTAGCTGCTGTACCATCACTTGTTTGGAATTCTGCCATGATTTGGTCCAACTCCATAGGAGCTGGCATTGCTTCTCCGCCGGCACCAACAGTTACAATTCCCACCATCCATGGGTGAACCATACAAAAGTATGGAAATTCACCTTCTGCTTCAAATGTATGCGAAAAAGTAGTTGCTGCCATAAACAAGCTGCTATCAAATACGCCAGATGGTCCATCTGCTGCACTTCCAGCAGTTACAGTGTGAGCTGCTGTGTCATCATTTGACCACGTGACTGTATCACCAACATTTACTGTTACCTCATATGGCATGAAACATTCGTTTGTAGTCTCACATCCAGGAACTGATGTTCCTTGAGGAGTGCTGATATTAGCATTTTCTGCAAATGCAGGTGGGATACTCATCATAATGCTAGTTGCAAAAACTATCATTAGTGGAAATACGATTTTTCTCTGTATTTTCATAAAAAAAAAATCCCAACCAATGATAAAAAACTTGTCATTGATACTTTATTCTAGTAAATTTAGCATCCAAATTTTTGCGCCCAATCCTCATTGGCAAACTCGCTTTTTTTGCAAATTGATAAAAGTATCTCTGCATGTCCAACCTCTAGAATCTCCTCACTAAGATTCAAATTATTGCAATAAATTACTCCAATAATTCGTCCATGGCTCCCTCCAGTTTGTTTATCATCCTCATCAACTAGAACTTGTGAACCTACAGGGCAGATATTTTCAATATAGCTTTTAGCTTGAGAGTAATCATTCTCCCCGTATTCTGGAGTATTGACTAGAGCAAATCTCACTGATTGTCCATCTACAGTTATGGTGTCCCCATCAACAATTCTAGTCACAAAACCTGAGATGCATCTTGCATCGCCTTTACATCCTTGTTTTACAGGATAAACCCTAGTTGGAATATCGAGTTGGTTTTCTGAATCAGATTCTTTTTGCTGCTCTTTTTGTAATTCAATATTTTCTGTTCTCTCGCGGGAATCATTAGATGAGATTTGCTGATTTGCCTCATCACCCAGTATCATTACAAAAAAAAGAACAACAATACCTGCAGCTCCCATGGCAATGATTGTATTTCTCTTCATTTACTCAAATCCATGAACATTTCTCATTCAGCTTGTAAGTTGCCTTCAAGGGTAAAAATCCCGTGAGCTGCTGCCATAAAGGCCAAGACATCCGGATCTAAACTGCGCATGTGTATTGCCTCCTCACCTGCACCTAATGCTTCAATTTTGGCTTTGAGTTCCATATGGTCATCTAAAAAAACTAGATCATTTAGCTTTTTGCGATACACTAGTTTTCTGGCTATTGTTGGCAAGTCAGGATTCTCTTTGTAATTTGCCTGCTGGGGAATTGGCGAGAACTCTATTGGCAAAAATGGCCTCTTGTTTTCTCGTCTTAGGTAATTAGTAATTGGGTGGGCCTCCTCATTTTGCACAATTACACACAAATCAAAATCACCCACTGACTTTAGATACTTTATGAATCGAAAATGCCTCAGGCGCCCGTCATGAATATCTAGAGTTTGCATCTGAATGTCCCCTGAATCTCTAAGCACTACCGAGTATACCTGCTTGTCACAATAAACTCCAATGCAGGTTTTGCCCATAATTACATCTAGATTTGATTTTGCTTGTAAACTTTGGGCATGGAATTTCAATAAATTCCCTCATGCCTGCAAGCTTAGCCTCGAAATTGCAAATTTGTAAAAACTTTGTCTAGCTTTGGTCAAACAATATCTGAAATTATAAATAAATTGATTAATTCTTCGAGAGCTTTCATGCTAGGTCCAATAGGATTTATCCTCACAGGAATTGCAGCACTAGTGTCACTGTATGCATATCTTGAAAAAGGAATATGAAAACGTCAGGGAATAAAAATTACAATTTAAATTTTTGATTTCTTTGATGTCAACCCCTGGCTTACAGATGAATCGTTCATCTACGTTATATACATAATATGATAATACAAGACATGACAAACATTACAATGTGGAAATGCTTTAGATGTGAATTGACATTCCAACAAAAAGCCCATGCAGAGTTTCACAAAGACCTGTGTAATCACAATTCACAAAAAGTAATGATCTCAATGGCATAATCCTGCTATAGAATTTTTATTTTCTGCAAATTTTATACTCTACTTACCATCTTCTGAATCGTCTAGGAGAAGCTTGGCACACTCATCACAAAGCATAATTTCTATCCCAATAATGTCTACAGGCTTTTTGTTTTCATGATCACAAGATATGGTCATTTTATTGGATTAGTTTTTTCTTGATTTAAAGATTAAATCTGAATTTTTTATGGAAAAATATCAATTTTAGGTAAATTTGGGTTGGTGTCCAGGCTTGACTTTGTGGGATTTTCAATATCCTCAAGGTATTCATCAAATAGCACTTTTTGATATGCACCTCCTGCTATCAATACTGCAGCAGTAATGCCTACCAAACACACTATGGCTATTGCCAGAATTACTAGGGTCTTCAATTATTGATATTACACTGGTCTGAAAATTAAAGTTGTCATTTGCTCAAGAAATGGTAAAAAGTAAGGATTCCCAAGATATTGTATGAAGGGGAATCTCCTCAAACTATGCACATGTACTGCAATTGAGGTAATGACTGCAATTGGGGTTACGGGATATCTTGTTTATCTTGGTCAGCCAATTTTGGCCCTAATTTCCACTATTGTTTTTGCAAAATTAATCATATTTCATTTCATAATGGATTACTATGACAAAAAGACCATGAAAAGATCTGGCTTAATGAAAATCAAGATGACTAGTTAATCTCTTGGGTCATGAAGGAACCAGATAAATTCCAAAAGACGAAAGTATTAAACAAACAGAAAAACTGATTTTTAATGTATAATGGATAAAAGAGACAAGTTGGTTTTAGCAGGAATTCTAGTAGGAATCAGCATTCCTGTAACATTTGTTTTTTTATTGGCAAATGGAATAATTGATAACCCAATTCCATAGATCAAAAATTTCTACGTTCGTATAATAAAAAAGAAAAGTTACCAGAACACTTTTTTCCTTATTTTTCCTGCACATGTCAAGAAATGTTCTGATAGTTCATCTGTTGTTTCACCAGTGAATGAACAAAATACACAGTATGATGCCATGACATACTGTATATTTTTAGAATATAATCAAAAGGTTATTGTGAAAAAGAGTGCTTAATTTCTATTGGCTCTAGACTTTACAAAGTAAATTCCAGCACCGACAAGTCCTGCAACTGCTGGTACCATCCATGATACACCTGATAGTCCTGCAATAACTAGCGCTATAGCATCAACTCCAACTGCGGTAAAACTAAATTAGTACCAATCTCCATTTGGAGAAATAGCATTGGTTGTAATTATTTGAGGATTTGCAAGTCCAAAACTTCCATTTTAATTAGAAATAATGGCATCATTGTCAATGGCAAATACTGGGCTTGCTAGTCCCGCAGCAAGGACTAACGTAACAATCCCAGTTAATGAAATTGCTTTGCTCACAGAAAATCTATAGAATAATTAATTGATAAAACAATGTGTGTAATAGGAGGTTCTGACTAGTATCAAAAATCTTGTAGTGGTGTAGATAATTTGAAATTAGTTTTTTAACAATAATGAAAATTTCACTGGTTTCTCAGTGTTTCACCTGAAACGTCAATATCAATGAATATTAGATTTACTAATCTATACTACTAGATCCATAACAGGTTAATTTTTAAAAATCCCTAACTTGTCATGATTAGACTGCTAGTTCTAGCCCTAATAGTAGCATTACCGATTATTTTCTTTGCGCAAGCATCATCAAATGGAATTATGAATTCATCAGATAGTAATGATATTCCCACATTAGACCTAATTTATGGGGCACAGGATATTCCCAAAATTAAATACATTGTAGATGAGTTTTTAGAACTTCGAAAGATCAAAGACACACCTCAAGCACAAGAAAAGGCCAACAATCTCGATATTGAGATAAACCAACTTGTCCTAGTCGAAAAGTATTGTAATGAAAAACCATCTTCATTATACCTTGCATATTCATCAAATCCATACAAGGAATTACAAGAGATTTGTCCAAAATTAAAATCCCTAGAGTTCTCTAAAGCAGTTTCAATATGGAAAAATTTCATTTAAAATATTTTTTGTCGTCTTGCAACTTTATATCTAGAGTTCTAAGGCATAGCTAGTCAAATTTAGCTTTGAATTATTTTAGTATCAGAATTATGAAATAATTTGCAGGGCTCCACCTGATTTTATCAAGACTCCTCCGCCAGATGTTATAGTAATATTATTTCCTGAAGGAATGGTCAAGCTTTGTCCATTTGGAATGGTCAACACTACACCATCTAGTATTGTTACGTTTCCAATTACAACATGTGAATCAAAAAGTGTTAGGGATGAATCAATGATATTTTCTGTATCAGAGTCATCCGGTATTCCATCTGAATCAATATCTAGAGGAGGCGAGCCTTGGGATATTTGTATTCGATGATTGCCAGTATCTGCCACAATTACTCTATCTATTGAATCAACTTCAATACCAGAAGGGAAATTAAACTGGCCATCAGCAGAACCAAAATTTCCAAAACTTTGCAGATAAGCGCCTGATGAAACTAGTGTTTGTATGCGATGGTTGCCTGAATCTGCAATCGCTATTCTATCCTCAGATCTAATAGTAATTCCAGTTGGACTACTAAATTGACCATTGGCAGAACCAAAACTGCCGATGCTTTGTATGTGACTCCCTGCTGAATTAAAAATTTGTATGCGATTATTTCCTGTATCTGCAACTAGTATCCTATCTGTAGAGTCTACTGCTATACTTGTAGGATAACTAAACTGACCATCAGCAGAACCGAAACTGCCGATGCTTTGTATGTGATTTCCTGCTGAATTAAAAATTTGTATGCGCTGATTGTTATAATCTATAACTAGAATCCTATCTGTAGAATCCAATGCAACATCTAAAGGACTTCTAAACTGGCCATCAGCAGAACCCAGGCTTCCAAAACTTGAAATAAGCGGACCTGGCAAGTCATCATTTTTTATTGTACCCAGTCCTTGAGCATCAAGAATTATACATCCACCAGTACAATTGGATAAATCTACATTGAATGTCTCATCAGGCTCTACTATAACATCATGGTTTACTGGTACTGTGATTATCTGAGTTAACGGACCGCCAGATGGAAAGTTTAATGTAGTTAGTGAAATCGGAGTGTAATCATCAGGTGAGGTTGCAGTGTTATCTGTTGTTTGGTATTGTACTGACATTGTAGAGGTATTTGCACTACGTGTTACTGTAAATACAAAGTTGCTAGTTCCAAAATTTCCCTCATCTAGAGTTACATCATTAATTGTGATACTTGTATCTCCAGTATCTGGAAACGGTGCAAGAACACTAAAGTCTACCCAGAATATCGCCCCAATGTTTGCACTAGGTCTTGCTGCAATTACAGGATTCATTAATGATGATGCAGGGTCTTGCAAGGTACTCCACCATGAAATATCAGATGGATAACCTATCTGAAATCCTACCTGAGCATTTCCAAAATGATCAATCCATGCAGTGTATTGATTTATGGTATTAGACAGAGAGCCCAGGTTTTCAGCATCTGTCAGGAATAATACATTATTCGGTCTTGCATTGGCAAGATATGACGAATCCCAATGTTTTACCATTAATCTATAACTTGGATCAAATGTTTTTACTTGAGCTGCCCAAACGGCTACTTCATTATCAGTAAGTTGTCTTCCAAATCCAGGAAATTGTTCTTCGTGATACCATTCTACATCTACACCAAAGCCAATTACAGATGGATGGTGTTGGTATCTGTTCATAATCAAGTCCATCAGCATTGGAATATCAGCATCTGCTGATTCGACTTGCAAGTATAATTTCAGTCCTGCATTATCATATGCATCCAACAATGGCTCTATTGTATCTGTGGTGCCAAAAATTACGTTGGGATATGTTCCGGCTGGTTTAGGAAATGGTAAGAATGTAGAGGTTGTAGATCCTGAAGGTCCATCTATCTCACCTACTACCAGTATTCCACCTGGAGTGGAACCTGGAAATTTAGTAGACATTTGCTGTGCCACACTTATCCAGTAAGATGGATCTGACTGATCATGTCCCCATTGATTGGTATTTCCATATTGAGACGAGCGCCACCCTGCAATTTGGACTTCTGCAAAAACTGTGTCAAATGAACTTGATACAAAAATTAAAGCCAAAGCTCCCGCTAAAAGTTTCTCCGGAAAGGTAAATGCCAATAAATTATTTTCAAAGAATATATTATTAGAATTGCGGGGAAAAAGTCTAGATTAATTGTTCCATGTTTTAAAATTATTTTTAATTAATTATATACCACAACAAGTGCGCATTGATTTCACAGGAGGAGTAATTCGGTTTATTTTTTTACCATTAATAGATTTGATAAAGATTTTCTTTGACTCTGTAATTACTGAAAAATTATTTGCCTCCCCAATTGATGCCAAGTAGTTTTGTATAAGTACAGTCACTTCTCTATCATCTATTGTATCTTTATCCTCAATTGGTGATAAAATAAATTCACTGTGTTTTATTGCCGGAATTGCCTCTATATGGTCTGCAACATGGACCAATAATTCATGCTGAATTGGCAAAACATCCTTGCAATTAACTACTATCATAATTCTCAACAATTCTTGTTCTTTATAGGTTGATCTCCAATTTCCTGTCACGCTCAGAAATATTTTTAAAATTAATTAAAGACTAAAAAATACTTAGAAAAATCTAAATTGTAAGAAAATAGAATCAAAAAGTAATTATCTCCAGAATATTGCGGTGTTTTTTTTGGGACATCAAAGATTTGTAAAGATTCTAAATATACAAGATTTTTTGGTATTGATTTCTCGTCATCCAAAGATATCAGTATTCGGTCATTTTGCTTTATCACGTACTTGGAAATATCTGAATAATACTGCTCACCATTAAGGTAAAACACCAATGATTGCTCAGAACTAGCACAAAATCTACCAGTATTGGATTCTACAGATTTACTAGAGTCCATTAAAATACAATCTGGCGTTACTTTCATTCCAAATGAGGAAAATAGCATCTCCAATGGAACTCCAGTTGCATGCATGTGAATCTGATATGGATTATCATTCTCAAAGTGGATGAATTTACTAGAGAGCTGAAACTGGGGCAAGCCAAAGTTTACCTGCTCACCGTCAACTAAAACTACAATTGCTGCATGTGCATGATCACTGCCATATTTACCAACACCATACTGATATGCCAATTTAAGGTCAGGATCACTTATCCTGCTTTGTATTATTTGGGAGTCAATCTCCTCTTGGTTTAAAAAATAATATGAAAAGGATCCGGCAGAGACTAGTACAAAGGCAATTACAATTATCACAATTATTGGGTTTTTTGATGTGGGTTTTGGAGTTGGAGGATCAAAGTATTCTGAATTTCCCTCCGCGAGGCGACCTGGCATGCTGTAATCAGAGTCTGCATCCTTTGGAAGAACTTTATTTTTATCGTCAGTCAACTAGCACTATAATGCATTTGATTATATAAATTTCATAGAGTTACTCACTAGAAGGAAAATTGTAAATATATTCAACTTTAAAAAATAATGTCAAATTAATTGATTCAAGAAAAATAATTAAAAGAGATCTTAATCTCTGTTTACTCTAGTCTTTACTAGATATACTCCAGCACCTGCAATTCCTGCAACTGCTGGTATCATCCATGCTGCACTACCAGTTAGTCCTGCAATTACTAATGCTGATGAATCAAGTGAGAGGAGTTCTCCTGCTACTGGTTTTTCAATAGAACAACCGATTTCATCTACCATTGTTTGAGGTGGTGTGTCTGGACATGCGTCAAACTCGTCAGGTACTCCATCACTGTCTACATCACAATGAATGGCAGCTGAAACACCAATTGCAATACCACATGGAATACATACATTCTCTGATGAAACTGTATCTATTGGACATGGAATACAGATGTCAACCTGTGATGATATTGAATTTGGTGGACAAATTTCAACAGTCATTGATGCTACATCAATCGCAAGACCTGGTGTAGTCTGTGCAAAAGCTGGACTAGTCATTCCTGCAACTAGTGCGAGAGCGAGAGCACCTGCTAGAAGTTTTTTCGAATAATTTAATGTCATCATATATTTTAAAAATTATTAATTTAATACCCTTGTGTGGAAAAAGTCTAGATTATTTATTCCATGTTTGATACTCTAATCCTCTACTGTTAGTTAGAATCAAAAATCTAGTTTCCTTCAGTCTTACAATTTGCAGTACCCGGAAGACAATACACTTGGAATTTCCATAGGTGAGTAGCAGATGAATCATTTCCCGAGACACTAATGTAGGCTAAAAGTGTCTCAATATCATCCAAACTTTTTGGAACCTCCCATGAATAGATAAAATATCCATTTTGATCTGTAAATCCTTTAAACTCTCGGATTATATTCTCACCATAATCTTCAATGGCTAGTGTTACTTTGGCACCTTCTATTGGATAGTAACCATCAGTGACATGTACATTAATTGTGTGTGTGATACCCCGTCGCACCATGTTCTCACCAGTAATTACAACCTGAAGTGCTTGTGAGGGTCTATCAGGAATACTAACTAGTCCTAGCTTTGCCAAGTGCTCAATGGAATAGACAATCTCAGAGTCTGAGATTTCATCTTCTAACCACCACTCAAAGGCAGTTACAAGCCAGGGAGGAAAGTTTGAAGAGTATGGTTGTGTCTTTGTTAAATGAAAAAAAGATACAGACTGTGTGTTTCCTGCAAATATAGTTTGTACCTTGTAAGTTCCCACTTTAGAATCTGAGTCAATTGGATATACAGTATGATACCGTCCAGTCTCAATTAATGGTGAATTTAATTTCTCAATCGTACCATCAGGTTGTGTAATCTCTAGTACTACTTGCGCTGTTTTTCCAAACTCGTGAATTCCACCTGAGATTTTAATAAAGTCAGTCAATCCTGCTCTAGGAATACTATAAACTTGTCCTCCAACTGGAATTTTTTTTATTATTTTTTTATCTGAGAGGTTTTCAAGAATCGACACTATGGACTTTTCATCTAGATTGTTTTGAAAATACAGTTGCTTTGCATGGTCTTTTATCGAATCAGGAATTTGAACTTCAGAATATGCAAATGTAAATGAAATGACAAGTAGACAAATAATGACTACAAAACTCTTCATTGTATTTTCAGGAAGGTTCCATCTCTACTCTAATTTTTTCTTCTAGCTCATCAATGTCCATATCATCAGGACTAGCGCTTTTTTCAAAATAATTTTTGCTGGTCTTTGAAGGTTTATCAGACTTTTCTTGTGATAATTTGCAGAGATATTTTCTATCAGAAACACTCAGCATTTTATTTTGCTCAAGTATTTCTTTGATTTGCTGGAGTCTTGGAATATCCCCATATTGCAACTCTAACATTTTTTTTGCGTCATCAAGAAGTGATGTCATAGTATTACTCTGTTTTTAAGATAATTAAATAAATTTCTAATCATTGCTATGAATCTAGTCGAATAATTTTAAATTTCCAACCCAAATGCGCCTGCAACGTTTGAGAACTGCATGTAAGACTCCAAGTATTGTCTACCTTTTGGAGTAATTACAAATGTATTTTTTCCATCATATTCTATCTTGTTTACCAATCCAGAACCGGTCAAGTTTTCAAGAAATGTTGATAGTCTTGAATGTGAAAGATTGGCTTTTGCCAACAATCTAGTTGTCCTGATTCCTTCTTCTCCAGATTCTTTAGTTACAGTAAGGAGGTCTCCAACTATTTGCATGCTGGTTCGATAAGTTACCATGTATAATTCTAGGAGTGTTTTGAATAAAAGGAACATGAATGAATCCTCTGTGAACATAATTTTAAAAATGATTCAAATTTTGACAACAATATCAATTTTTAAAAACAAAAAAATATTTTTTGTTTTTTACGCAGAAATTGTAATATCTAAAATGTTACAGCAGTTTTAGAATTGTGATTTTTTAGAAGATATGATTCACCGCGATTTGTCTAGTAGCTTCCAGCTGAACTACTAGCGTCATATGCTATCATATTTGCAGGATCTATGTCTGTCCTTGATCTTTATCTTTTTTGAGCTTTCTATTACTAAGTACAAACATGACAATTCCACCAAACGCTGCCATACTATAGATTACAGTTGCAGGAAATTCATCAGTTGTAGGATTTTCTGAAGCTGTATTTTTTGGATTGATGTCAAGAAGAACTGAATTCCTATCCACCAAAACTCTTCTCTCGTTGTTGAGAATATTTTCCTTTATCGTTTTTGCCAAAGAGAATAATCTCCATAATATTTGCCTTATCCTCCTCTGTTAACTCAAATCCTCTTGACGTTAGATAGTTGAACAGCTGCTCTGAATGTATCTTCATTATTCAATCCCTCGAATTGATTTCATATGATCATTGATTTATTATTTAATGTGTTAAAAAAATTCTTGTGACAAATGTTTTGATTGAATTGACCTAAAAAATTCTGTAATATGCCATACTAATCAAAATTTTTATCAGTCAAAAAACCTAATTTCAGCATTTTTTCATAATATTTGTAAACTATTCTCGTAAATTATCAACACATGATAAAATATAGTGAAGAAATTTTGACTAAGTTAAGATAATATTATTGAAGGACTACGATATAAACAAGGAAGCTAGTTGTAACTCATGAGCAAAAACCCTAAAAATGTAACACAGCAAATCAGGACAGTGCAAATCCCAAAGAAAGAAATTGAATCAGTGCCAAATACCAAACTAGAATTTTCATCAGGGTCAACTCAGAGCTTTTTTGTCACATACAAACAAAATGTCAACAAATATTTTGAAAGTATTGAAAATTCAATTCCAAAATACTATCAAACAATTCATGAACTAGAACAAGAATATCTTCATGCATGGGAAAACATGTTTAATGCGAATATTTCAATTCAAAAAGAATTTGCAAGTAAAATCGGATTGAAAACTATATCTCCTGCAGCAAGTGAATTTATTTCAGAAGCGACAGATTCTGCAATCAAAGCACGATCAGTTAGAGACAAGATAATTCTGGAATCAATAGACACTGCAAAAGAAAACATCAAGGCATGGAACAACCAATCAGATGCATTTGCTGAAACAAATAGAAAAATCGCACAATTTTGGATCTCTTTATTTACGACTAGACAAAGCTAGGCGTAAATTTATTTTTTTTAACTCGTAGATATCTTATTGATAAAGAAAAAGATTTTTTGAAATTAAAATTATCTGCTAGCAGCCTGGAATTTTGAATCATCTGAATTCCAAATCATCTTTATTTCAGAATTTGTATCATATTCACTTGCCTTTTGTTGCATTTTTTTATGAAATTCAAAATCAAGATCTTCAAGTGCTTGTTCTTTGTCCCCCAGGATTTGTTCTTTCTTTATTTCGTGGTTTTTTCGTATCTCTTTTATTTGATTACTAAAGTCTTCTTTTGTCATGTCTTCACTAGAATTAAATTCAAGTGATAGAATTTTTTCATCTTGTTTTGTTATGACGTCTTGGTCTTTGTACATTTGATCATATGTTTTTTTTAGTTGAATTTGATCAATGGTGTGTTGATCATACAAGACGTCTATCTCTTGGTTTATCTCAAATACTTTATTATCAATTTCTTTTTGTTGGTCTTTATCTAAGATGAATTGTGTCAACTCGTGAATTTCACCTATACCATCTTTAATCCATTCTTCTGCAGTAGATTCCAAAACACATCCATATTCTCTTGCTTTAAGATGATACACTACAATGTAGCCATCAACACACGTTGTTCCAGGATTAGTTTTTACTCTAGGAGAAAGAGAGTATTGATCAAAAATTTCACTCGAATCTACAATTATTCCCATGTCATGTCTTTCCCACATTTCAGCAGTTGATTCAGTTACACATGTAAAGTCATCATATTGAAGCCGATGCACAACGATGTATCCCTCGCGACATTTTGTGTCAGGACTAGTTTCCATGGATTCGGCTGCATACTGGTCACCAGGATTTCTTAAAAGATATTGAGGATCCGAGCGATAGTCTGAATAAAATGCATTTAGTTGTGATTGTGTAAATGGATTTAATGTTATTTGTCCTGTAGAATTGAAAAGTAATTGTTCTTTATAGTATGCAAGGTTATGGTTTACATTGAATTGTGCATTCATTTCAATTAATTCAATTCTTTTAGTTTCAGCTGCTGTATGGTATGCCTCTCTTGCCTCAGTTAGAGTTCCACCGTTTGAAATGACCTCTTTTAGAGCAGCCCTACCGGCATTGACTTTCATCTCTTTGAATTCAAACTGATCCCAAAAAACGCCCTGTATTGGAGCTGGCTTGTCATCTACAAATCTCTCAAAGGCCGCACGAGAAGTGTAATTTGCCCAAAGGTTTTCCCATTCGATTAGATCTAGATTAAGTCTCTCAACGACGACTGCACGTTTTTCTTCAAGTTCTTTTTGTGCCTTGGTTTTTTCATAGTCTCGTTCTTCCAAATCTGCAATCCATTGCCTCGTTTGTTCGATTTTTTCTAAAATATTCTGAGCGAGGGGATTGTTTAGTAGATCTCCAGATAGGGTGGTTTGTTCACTTTGCTCATTTGTTTCAACTTGAGCAAAACTTGAACCTAAAAAGGATCCAGACGTTATCACTATACTAGAAAACATCAATAGGATAATGATTAATGATTTCAAGGATCTATGCCGAAATTTATTGTATTTAGGTGATCCGCATAATTTGTTCTATTCATTTACTGTAACTATCAAAAGTTACAAAATTTTCATTTACTAGCTAATCTCAATATTGCACATTCAAAAGTTATTTTAAACAATTCTAATAGATGGAATGATGCATATGGTCGGGGTCCTGCATCACCTCCATCTATTGTTATCCATATTCAAAGATTACCGTAAAAGTAACACGTACAAATCGTTCATGTGCATTCTCATCATCGTCTATATACTAATTTACATTAATGAAATTAATTGGAACTGTCACCAAGGAAACCTCAAGTAGGATTTGGTCTTAAGTTCCAGTTAAGTTTTAAAAATTTTTTAACCGTTAACAGAACTGTAGTGGCTTCGTAAAATATTTTTCATCAGCGGTAGCTGTACTTCATGGGGTTCAGGTTTAGTTTTACACCCAGACATCAGTTTGTCACAGTACTTTTTTTCTTCAGCTGTCAATTGTGATGCATGAAGATAGTTTTTTCTTGAGGCCAAGTCATAAAGGAACGAATAGTATTCCCTTAGAATTTCTTGGTCTTTTAATTCGGGTGTACTCATTTTTTATCAAACGATCCAGGTGAAGGATGTATTTAGTATCTGGCTTACTTTTGGGTAATTTCCAGTTCAGAATCTGAATTTTTTTTACCTTTTTAGTTCAATAATTGAACATTAAATGCTATCATTAAATCAACAGATACTAGTTGACTCTAAAATGACAATGACTGAGCCTGTACTAGAACAGAAAAAGGAAATAAAAATAGATGCAATTGATAGACAAATTCTAAACCTGTTAATTGCAAATGCACGTGATTCTACAAGAACCATAGTCAAAAAGCTTGAAGGATTAGGAATTGAAATGTCTGAGCGTGGGATTGGAAAAAGGATTTCAAGATTAGAAAAACTCGGAATCATTCATGGATATACTACAATGGTTGATCTCAAACAAGTAAATATGCCAATTTTACGCCTAATTACAGTCAAATTTACATCTCCAAAAGATTTTGTCAGCAGGCTTGAGCAGATGAAACAATATCTCTCAGATGCACCTTATTGTGATTTTTCTGCAAGAACAAATGGAAATATTGACTGGATTGAACTCAAATTTTTCAATAATCACGAACAAGCACAACAAGAAGAGGATCTTTATCGTGCTTGGTTTGGAGATATTATGGAAGATTATAGATCCTTTGATCTTGATATTCACAAGATGGGATGGCAATTATTTGATGAAGATGATTTTAACAGATTTATCCGAACCACTTGCAAAAAAGAGGGATCCGGTACCTGCCCAAATATTTTAGAGAAAAAATCTCGAACCAAATAGTTTTGTTTTAAATACATGAAATGTGTATTGTATCTATGGTGTTTAGAACATGTGTTCATTGTGGTCTAGAATATGAAGATGTTTTCAATAGGCGTATATGCTCAGACAAGTGTTCATTAGAAATTTCCTGATCAATCTTTTTTTCAAATAGAATTTTCCGGCTCAATAGTCCGTTTTCTGAACTGGCGTGTTAATTGGTCAATTCAGTTTCTGAACAAAATGTCTTAAAAAAGTTAGAGCCATTCTAAATAGTTCTTTTCCCTCTAGGTCAATGATAAAAAATGAGTACCATAAATGTACAACAACAAATCTCCGACAACAAGAAAAAAATTGGAGTACTAGGTTTGCTTGTCTTACCTATTGTTGCAGCAATGGTCCATCAAGGAACTGTATCCTTAGAACAGATACCGCAAATACTCACTAGTGGAGTATTTCCAGTTTTGTTCACTGTAGGTTCATGGGGTCTAGCTGTGAAAATGGCATTAAAATTGAGAAAGTAGGATAAAATCCTCTTTTCAATTTTTTTATTCTAATATTTCGGCAAATAATATTTATGAACGAAATTTACTTTTTTTCTGTGAAAGCACTAAGATTTGATGGTAAAGATCTCAGATTTGTTGAAAATTATCCCCAATCTCCCTTAGATGAGACTTTAGTTAGAGTTACCTTGGCTGGAATCTGTGGAACTGATCTTGAAATCCTACAGGGGTACATGTCTTATGAAGGAGTTTTAGGCCATGAATTTGTGGGAGTTGTAGAGGGTTCCAAAAACAAAGCTCTTGTAGGTAAAAGAGTTGTAGGTGAGATCAATGTGGGATGTCAAAATTGTGATTCCTGTAGAAATGGGATGGAGTGACATTGCCCAAATAGAACAGTTTTAGAAATTTTAAATCGTGATGGTGCCTTTGCAGAGTATTTGTCTCTGCCAGAGAAGAATCTACATGTTTTACCTGATTCAATAACTGATCAGCAGGCAGTGTTTATAGAGCCAATAGCTGCTGCCTTTGAAATAAAAGAGTAAATTTCACTAAACCCTGACTGAAGAATTGTCATAGTAGGAGACGGAAGGTTATCTCAACTGATTGTATCTGTTTTGAGGACCACATGCTCTAGTATTACTTGTTTTGGACGACATGAAGTAAAGCTTGAAACATTACAAAAAATTGGAGTCGAAACAAAGATTGGAATTCTGCCAGATAATGAACATAGTTTTGATTTGGTTGTAGAGGCTACAGGTAATACTTCAGGATTCTTGGATTCAATGAGACTTGTAAAACCTAGAGGAACTGTTATTTTAAAATCCACGATTGCATCTATAGAAAACCTTGATTTGACACCTGCTGTAGTAAATGAAATTACTCTGGTAGGTTCAAGATGTGGCTCTTTTAGACCTGCAATTGATGCCCTTGCAACTGGGATAATTTCCATTGATGGTTTAATTGATTCTGAGTATTCACTAGAAAATTTTCAAGGAGAATTTAACCGGGCAAAAGAATCAAACACTCTCAAAGTTGTCTTAAAACTATGAGTAAATTAGACAATAAATGTCAAAATAATTTAACAATTTATTTTTATTTTGATTATTAAGTGTCAAAATACTTCAAGCGATCAAAAAATATTTTTCACACCTATGAATAACTTGAAAGTTTACAACTAGTTGATATGAATGAAGAACAATTAAGTGAAAGAATAAAGATGGCACACACCATAGAAGTTGAAAGTGCGGTGAGACGCAAAGTCGCATTAAAGGTAAGTTGGTATGATATACATGGAGAAAATCATTCCAATCACTATTCATTAAATGAAGGCTCCACAATAGAACTATAATCATTTATTTTTTTTTAAAAATTATTTTTACCATTACAAGATAATCTAAAACAAAAATTTTCGTATAATATCATCAGATTATTATGAAAGATTACTATTATTCAAAAAAAGAAAATTAAATATCCCAACAGTGTCGTTGAAATTTATAATAATGATTAATCAGTGAAAATACCACGGTTTTCGAAAAAGACAGTAGGGAAAAACCTAAAAAAGAAAAAAGTATCACCACATCAGAGTAAAATCTTTTGCGTTAAAAATAATTTTTAAAAAAGGATTTTGAAGGGTTAAAAAATTTGGGAAAACAAGGATAAATTTTTATTCAAATTTAGGGAAATTAGGATAAATTTGTGCCTAATTTTGATTAATTTCAAAAAATAGGATTTCAGGGCTTATAATTAATGAAGATTAGATATTGTGTTGCTCCTAATGTTAGGAATTTTTTGATTGTGCTATTTAGAAAATTTTTTAGAGATTTGAATAAAAAATCACCGTTACGAATTTTTGGCATTAATCATTTCAACTAGTTTACCTCTGGCCTTTGCATTTCGGGGTTTTACCCTTAGAACACAACCACAACAAGGGCAGTGTACCTTATTCCAAATGAGATAAATTTCACATGATGAACACCGTTTGTGTACTGCTTCATATAGTCCACCATATTTTGCGGCTAGTTTTTTTACTGCAAATTTTGAACAAATTCGGTTACAGCGCATATGTAGTATCGCCTTTATTTTTCAATTAAAAAATTTAAACAACACTTTGTGTAACATGTCTTTGTGACACAAAAATTATTGAGGCTATCTAAAAAACTAGTTAAGATAATCACGTTCTAAATATTTTTTTAGAGGTTATTTTTTGCGTTTTAACCATTCCCACTCTGGTCTTTCATTTTCTTCAGATATTAGTACTCATCTTCTATTGAATTACGCTCAAAAACAAGTTTATTTAAATATTTACAAAAATTACATTTACAGCTGGACATAAATTTTTCACTAGTAAAGTTTCGGTAATTACACGTATGAATCTTTAGGACATAAACAGAAATTTCAGCATCAAGCAGTGTCATAAAGTCTTGTTACACAACAATGATCTTAAATTAAATATTTTAATTATACTAATTAACTCCGGTCTTACACAACCTATCTCCCCTGAATTTTGTGTTTGGCCCGAGTTTTCATTTTAAATTTCTTAATAATTTCCGAAGGTTTCAATAGGAGAAAGTGCAATAGTAAGATATGGCACTAGGAATTTACATTGCAATTGTAATCATTGCAATTATGGCATTTGTAATGATAAAGCTTATTCGAAATACAAGTAAAACCAGTTATTTTGGAGAGCCAGACAGGTGTAAAACTTGTGGCAGAAAAAGCCAAGAATCTAGCTGTCCATACTGTAAATCTAATTTAAAATCAAAAAAATAGGTCTCTAGTCTTCCAAGTATTCAATGAATTTGCCAGTATTTTCTAATTTTATCGAATTGATATCCTCAAGGTTATTGATAAAATTCATTTTTAGATACAAATCCGATGCCGTATACAAAACATCTTCAATGTAAAAGGTTCTCGAATTTCCCATCCCATAGAAACGTGAATCATTTTCATTGTGAGTTATGGTTCCTTTGAGATTGATACCATCAGTGGTATCCATTCCAAAAATGTAAAATCCATTCCAGCGGTTCCAATCAGGCGCAATCATCTTTGCATCAGATATTCCATCCAAAGACTTTACATCACTACTGATTGGAATAGATAAAATATTTTTTCTCTTGTCAAAGAAAAATGCCTTGTGATTATTTAGTGCCTCAGAATATGTAGAGGCATCCCCAATTACAAAATCATCAATTACTTTGGGATTACTTACATCTGACACATCAAATAATGTAACTTTAACTCCTAGTTGTTGTACACGTCCACTTCCAATATCTTTTGTATCACGTCCAACACCAATTACATAGTCATCATCATAAGGGTGCAAATAATTTGAGAATCCTGGAATCTTGAGCTCTCCTAAAATCTTTGGAGTATCTGAGGATAAGTCAATTACAAAGAATGGATCTATTTGCTGAAAAGTTACCAAGTATAATCTATCTCCCATGAATCGGGCAGAAAAAATACTCTCATCAGGTGCAATATCATCTAACCCTCCAAGAACCTCAAGTTTCTCATCTAAAACATAAACTGCATTTGAGCGAATTGTTCCCTTGTATTGTGTATAATATTCTACAGTAGTTGCAATTCGAAATTTATCATCATGTTCATCCATTGAAAACTGATTTAACAATCTTCCAGGTACTGAACCTTTTGCAACATAATCTAGGTTATCCTCATCAATTGAAATTTTGTGAATGATGGTCTTTAGTGATTCTTCTTGGATTCGTGCATCGTGTTCGGATAGTGCTTCTCTGATTTTATCAAATAGTTTTTCTTTTTGGTTTTTGTCCATTTGGTTGTAAGACTCTTGTATTACCTCAGCGATTTTACTCCATTCTCTGGCAGAATCAAGAGAAGAATCATTTTGAATCGTTTTAATTTTATCTTGAATTTCTGATGGGAATAATGGCACTATAACATCAAAGAATCGGTCTCGAGTAGAGTCCTCATAAAATCCATAAGGAAGATTCTGCTGATAAGTCAGGTAAAAGTTGTTCTCAGATACATAAATTGTCCCAGTGTATCCCATAAGAAAAGTCTCAGAGTTTATGGAATCTCCAAAAATATCAATTGCAGTTAAGGTATTAAAATTTGAAAATCTCTCTACATTATCAAAATAAAATGCATCAGGTACCATTACTGGTTCTGATCGCTCCATAATTATTGGAAGTCGCGGATATTGATAGTTGATGTTACTGTTTGTTACAAAGTATGCATAGTTGCCAATCATTCTTGCATCGCTAAAGTGACCATCAATGGTGTAGTCTTTGAGAATTTCTGGTTTTTCCTTGTCTGATACGTCAACTATCAACGCATGAGTAACTGGATTGTATGATGGTCTTGGCATAAAGTCAAATTGTGGGATTATCTCCTCTTGGCTTTGTCCATTGTAAAATATTACTAAACGATCCTCATTTAGAAACATGTTTTGGATGTATTGTGAATCAATATCAAGTGCAATTTTGAGTACAAGTTTTGCAGATTCAGCAGGATATGCATCAATTATAGATAGTGTGTTTTGAGAAACAATGTAAACGTATTTTGCATCATTTTTTAGATAGTCTGGCTCATCTACATTTTCTACTTGAACATTAGTTGTCGAATAGTCTACTCCGTCAGATCCCGTTTGAGCCTTTGCAGAATCCGTATCCGTTGCCATCGTTGGTTCCGGCTCTGGTGCACGAGCTTGAAGTTCAAGGGATTCCTCCAGAACAAAACTGTCTGTAAAGATCCTTCTATTATCATTAAATCCACCATCAAAAACATTTGATGCGGCCAAAATATCTTTGAGTTCAGATTCAGATGAAATCTTTCTAATATCTTGTGTTCCACCAAAAAATTCAGAGACTGTTTTATTTACATAGATTATTTGAGGTGGAGTAGTAGTTGTAGTGACCTTAGGTTGTGAATCAAAACCAACTGCAAACATTACTCCTGCAGTTGCAATAATTGCAACAATGACGGCGATTGGAAGGATTATTTTTGAGTTCATTTTTATCATCTTTTTTCAATACTGTCTTTTGACAGTTGCTATTGTTTGTCCTATGAGCTTAAAAGGTTAAGTAAAATTGTAATTTTACCAAACAAATAACATATACTTCAGCCTAACTAAAAGAATTCCAATGTCCGAAGATAACAAAAACCCAGATGAAATTACCGAGAAAATTAAAATTATGGCAACAGATGATGATAAAATAAAGTCATTTGGTGAATTATTAACAAATGATTCTAGCAGGACAATTTTGCAATTGTTATTTAATGAAGAATTGACTGCACTTCAGATTTCAGAAAAAACGGGTATTTCTCTACAACTAGTAAAATATCACATAATCAAATTGCAGGATTTAGGCGTGGTGAAGGTGACAAAGATTGAAAAAAACTCAAAATCTCAGGATATGAAATTCTATTCTGCCTCTAAATTTAGTATGGTGATTGTCCCCCCAAAATATTCTGAAAAAACTAAAGAAAGTAAACTCCTAGTACGTTCCTTTAAGAATATTTACAAAATGGCAGGGTTTGGAATTGCAGCAGGGATATCAGGTCTGATGTCTTTGTCATTGTTACAACAAGAAAATAAAGTTCCAGTCCAACTTGAATTGGATCAAGATACACATCAAACAACAATTGAGGACATGGATGGTGGTTTCCAGTCAGCCGTTGAGGAATCTGCACCAGAAGGAACATCTGAAAAAATGCTTGATGATTCTTTTGCCTCTGTGCCATCTGCAGAACCGATATCTGATCCTACTTCAAGTTACACATTAGAAGAGGCCTTAGAGATCCAAAAAAGAACTATCGAGGCAGCAGAAGCTAATCCAGCTTCAGGATCTGGAACTCCAATGTTTGATGCAGGAGATTTAACAATTACATTAATCATAATCACAATAATTTTTGGAGGGTTGGCCGCATTCTTTTTCTTAAAATCCATTAGGCAGTCAAAACAAAAACAAGTGATATGATTTAATTTAGATAATATTTTTGGTAAAAATCAAATTTCATCAAAGCCTTTATTCGAATTTCACGTAATTGATTTAATGACAGGAAAAAAAATAGCAATTATAACAGGAGTAATGTTTAGCCTATTGATAGTACCTTCTGTTAGTAGTATTGCATATGCACAATATGTTGCAATAGATGGACAAACTGGACTTGATGACTATTTACAATTGGCTCAAGATAGAGTTTCCATTGCAAATGATAATCCAAAAGCTGGATCTGGAACACCAATTTTTGCAGCAGATGGTGTTTTAGGTGCTTTAATTTTGTCTACAGGAATTTTTGGCGGAATTGCTTCTACATTTTTTATCAGAAGTCGTCAAGGAAAATATGCTGCAATGGGACGTGGATAAAATAATCCACTCCTTTTTTTAATCACAGAAATCTTTTTGAAATTATTTTAATTTATTTGAGAAAAATCTAGTCTGTTAATATCTAACATAACCCAGAATATCGTTCTTCTGCATAGATAAGATAAGCCTCATTTCCAAAGTATTTTTTAGATTCAACTATTTGATTATGGGCGTATTCGTCTAATTCTGAACATGAAAGACCTGCGATGAATACTTTTTCTTCAAGTATCTCAGCGTAAGTTGACGAAGCTACAAAGACCATAAAGATCAAAAATATGGGTGCGATTATGAATGTGACTGGCATAAGCCATATGTCCTTTTTAGTAATCATTTGGCCATCTCCAAAGTTTGAGATTTTGAATTAGACCAGATTCCAAATCCTATAGATAATAATTTCCTTGTATACACTCCCATACGCCCAACAAAGTTATAGGTATTTTTTTAATAAAGTTGGTTACGTGTAACTTTTTTTTAGGACAGTTTGTGCTAAAAAAAATTGCATTGAATTTTAGATCGGTATATAATAATTGTTTAATTTAAAAATAAAAAAAGAAAAATTAGATTGCAGAAATTGCAATTCCTCTTTCAATTAGTTTCTCAGCTGTTGATTCTTTAACACAGATTGGGGCTTCATTTGATGTTTTCAAAACAAGAGAATATTCATCTCGACATTCTACCAGTTGAGCATCAATTCCTGCTGCGATTTGGTGCCTAGGAGAAAGCCATCCCATTGAAAACTCTTTTGTCTTCATCATGAATTGATTATGAATTTCTTCTTTATCCAAACCAGCGGAGTTATCTTTCATTGAATGCTTTAGATCTCTTAATTCCATATGCATAGCTTTGATGTCAGATTTTTGCTCATCAGTAAGTGCACTGGCTTTGAGTGCTTTGTAAGATTTATGATCAGCCATTGTTCCATTCATGTTGTAATCATGATCCCATGTTTTACACTCGACACCATCTTTGCTATCACATAATCCATTTTTCATAGAATCTTTGTGATCAGACATTGTGTCTTTCATGGTTGCATAATGCTCTTCAAAGAGGGTTTTTCGTCCATCTTCATCTAGTAAGCAATACTCTGCGATTTTGTCTTTATGATCAGAGTCCATTTTTGCTTGATGATCAGATTCCATTGGATATTTCTCTAGAAATGCTGCTTGGTCTTCTGGAGACATTTCACAATATCTATCTAGTTTCATTCTCATGTCATCTTTCATGTTACCTTTGTGATCAGACATTGGAGCATCTCTTCCAGATTCATCTTCGTTAGATTCATCTTCGTTAGATTCATCTAGTCTAGACCCATCTTCACCCATGCCGTCATCTAATCCGGCATAAGCAATTCCAGGTCCGGCCGTAAGGGCAATGGCCATAATCAGAGAAAAAACAACGCTAAGAAGTTGTATTTTTTTCATCAACCACTTTCAAAAATATTGGATATAAAGACTAGTGGAACATTAATGCACAATCATTAATAATCATGAAATAGCTATTGTGCAATTATGTCTGAATTTACTAAAGAAGATCATGAGAGAATAGAATTGCTTGAAATTGTTTCTAGCTCAAAAACCGGACTAAAAATGCTATCCAAAGAACAATTAGAGAGATTATCCCAATTAGTTGAGAGTAAAAATTATTCAAAAAAATTAGAGGTAGAAAATTCAAAGAAAGACCTACTTGAAAAAATAACCAGTCGACTGTATGATCTAGGTGAGGTACGAGTAATTCTTTAAAGTATTTGTAAAAATTCTTTATTGTTATTTTACATCAAGTCTTTATTGCATCGATTTGTAAAACATAATGGAATTAGTATGACAAACTTTGAAATTTACAAAATAATGTTCAAATAATTTTGTAAAATAAATGAACAAATAATATGAATCAATTATATGAATAAGTAATTAGCAATTCCTTTTATTATGAATCACTATAACACAATATGTTTAATCCAAAATCAGAAGACTTTGTAGAAATTCTAGGAGCTTGGGCCAAAGTAATTGGAGTTAGTCTCGATAGAGAGCCAATCCGAGCACAATAAGAATTTCAATCAACGATAATCAATACTTGAAACCTGTAAAAAGATAAATCAGGAAATTGATGAATATCTTTTTTATTTACGATCAACCTTTGTTTGTTATTGAAATCAATTTCTGATCTAAACAAAAAAATAAAAAACTGTACAAAATGCCCGAGATTATCTCAGTATATCAGAGAAGTTGCTAAAAATAAAGTAAGGCGATTTTCAGACCAAAATTATTACGGATTGCCACTTTCAGGATTTGGTGATATCAACGCCAAATTACTAATCGTTGGGCTAGCACCAGCAGCTCATGGTGGAAATAGAACAGGAAGAATGTTTACTGGGGATTCATCTGGAGATTGGCTGACAAAGATAATGCACAAAAATGATTTTGCTTCAATTCCTACTAGTCTGACTTTAGATGATGGACTTGTACTTCATAATGCGTACATTACTGCAGCAGTTAGGTGTGCTCCACCCCAAAACTAGCCTACAAAACAAGAAATGGAGACTTGTTTTGATTATCTACAGCAAGAGTATAAGATTCTAAAAAATATCACAGTGATTTTGTGTCTTGGAAAAATTGCATATGATGCTACATGTAAATTAATTAAAGTAAAACCAGAAAAATTTGGGTACAATAAATTATTTGAATATGAGTCAGTCAAGGTTTTGACTTCTTATCATCCCTCAAAGCAAAATACGCAGACAGGTAGATTGACATGGAAAGAGTGGTCTGCAGTTTTTCTAAAGGCAAAAAGACTAACAATGTAAGAAACATTTATTGTAAAACAAATAACAGATTATTTAATGAAAGAGATTCTTTTTGTTGTTATGATTTTTTCTTTAATTCCATTTGTTTTTGCACAAGAGTATCCAGATTTGGGAATCAAAGTTGAAACGGTTGCTGAGAATTTAGACATACCATGGTCTATTGCGTGGGCACCTGATGGAACTATATTTTTTACAGAAAGAAATGGCAATCTTCGAGTTATTCAAGATGGAATTGTTTTAGAAAAGCCAAGTTTATCACTTGATGTAGGTGGAGTCGAGGGAGGATTACTAGGCATAACACTGGATCCAAACTATTCAGAAAATCACTACATCTATCTGTATTATACGTACAATAATTTTCTTGAAACTAAAAACAAAGTTGTTCGTTACATCGAATCAAATCTAATTTTATCAGAAGACAAAGTGATAATTGAAAATATTCCAGGCGGACCATTCCATGATGGTGGTAGAATAAAGTTTGGTCCTGATGGTAAATTATACATCACCACTGGTGATTCCGGCAATGCAGAGCTGTCACAAGATAAAAATTCAGTTGCAGGAAAAATTCTTCGAATCAATCCAGATGGAAGCATTCCAAAGGATAATCCAATTTTAGACTCTCCAATCTATTCTTATGGTCACAGAAATCCTCAAGGTCTAGATTGGAATGAATCAGGAAATCTAATCGCCACTGAGCATGGGCCCTCTGGCTGGCATGGTGTTGCGCATGATGAAATCAATGTAATTATGCCTGGTGCAAATTATGGATGGCCAGATATTATTGGTTCAGAAACAATGGATGGTTTTGTTACTCCAATATTCAATACTGGTGATGATACATGGGCTCCATCGGGTGCAGAATTTTATGATGGGGATAAAATTCCACAATGGAGCGGAAAGTTTTTTGTAGCTACGCTTCGTGGAAATCATTTGCACATGTTCGATTTTGATCTGGAGAAAAACAAGGTAATATCTGATCAAAAATTATTCGAAGGTGACTTTGGTCGTCTTCGAGATGTCACTACTGGTCCTGATGGATATCTGTATGTTTTAACTAGTAATCAAGATGGAAGAGGCGCACCAGAGATTAATGATGATAGAATTCTTCGTATTGTTCCATTAAATGAGGTTAACAATTTTGAGGACTGTGTGGTAGATGGAAATCCAGTGATGGAATCTTACCCTAGACAATGTAAAACCGCAGATGGTCAAACTTTTGTTGAAGAATTAGAAGTATCAAGACAAAAAATTCCGCAATGGGTACGAGAAATTTTTGTTTGGTATTCTCAAGATAAGATTTCTGAAGAAGAGTTACTCAATGCAATCAAGTTTTTAGTTCAACAAGATATAATCAAGTTGGATTCTAAATAAAAAGATCCAAACTTGCCCCAAAATAGTATCCTGCAAGAATTGTACCAGTTGACCAAATTAAAGAGCCACAGAATGTATACAAGACAAATTTTGGGATTTTCATTTTGAGTAATCCAGCAGGAACTGAAATCATTTCTCGCATCACTGGAATCATTCGTCCTAAAAATACAGCCTTGTCACCGTATTTTTCAAACCAAATCTCTACTCTCTGAAGTTTCTTGTCTGAAATTTTTACAAATCGGAGATATTTTAACAAAATTGTTCTTCCAAGTTTTAGGGCAATAAAGTAAATGGCAGTAGTTCCAATTGTAGCCCCCGCTGCGCCTAAAATTATCATAGGTATCACTTCAAAGATGGATAAACCTTGTTGGGAGGCCAAAAATCCGGCGGTGGGAAATATGGCCAAGGTCGGGATAGGCGGAACTATGGTTTCAAGCAATGCTGAGAAAAAAATTCCTTCGTATAGATGAGCTGCAAGAAATTCAACAATCCATACTAGAAATGAATCAAAAGGTTCCAATAAAATCTCAAAATGAACCCCAACTAAATTACTTTACAACTAAGAATCATATTTAGGACTAGCAAAGTCCTTTTAGATAATCAAAAAAAGATTCGCCTTCAAATTCTACATAGTTATCAATTACTTTTATCTCCATATCTGAGAAAAATTTGTCATAGACTGTTTGGCGTTCATGTTGAAGTGGTGAGGGGCAAAAACATATTTCAGACCACTGAACGACTCCATGTTCCATGATTTTTGCACGCTTCATTGAGTTGACAATCTCAGAACCATCTGGTTTTTGATTTTCAATTGTACCATCAGTAAGTTTTTGAAAAAAGCCTCTCATTTTTTCTTCAATGAATTTTGCTTTAATTGAATAGAACATTATTCCTGGTTAAGTTAGGGAGTATTTTGCTTTAAAAGATTCCATAGGTAACTTCAAAAAATAGTAGTTTGTTGGATCATGTGAAAGTTGTTTTATATCCATACTAGAAAGGCCTACTTGATTTAATAATCAAAATGAGGTATTTAATTCGAAAAAGATAATGATTTAAGGAAAAATAAGAAATGTTACATTGGATCAAGCCTGATTCACTTTACCCATAGGTTTTAGACATCTAAATTAATAGTCCACAGATTAGAAAAACGATAATTGAGTTACAAATTTTTGGATCATGCAACTGATGCGTTTCTAGAAGTTACAGCAAAAGATCTCAAAGAGGCTTTTTCGGTTACTGCAGATGCTGTGATTAACATTACACTTGATCAAGAAAAGGTTGAGGAAAAAGAGGAAAAAGAATTTTCAGCTCATGGAAAAGATCTTTGTTATTTACTTTTTAGCTGGCTTGAGGAGATTACTTTTGTTTTAATTACTGAAGGTTTTGCAATTAGGAGAATTGAATTTGATATTATACAAAAAGATGGGTATCAAATTCAAGCAAAAGCATTTGGAGAACCTCTAGATTTTCAAAAACACAATTTCAAGGTAGAAATCAAAGCTCCTACGTTTTACGAGATG
>DATKYM010000058.1:0-23177 GCA_035528495.1 Nitrosopumilaceae archaeon | reverse complement strand
AATTGGTTCAAGAGGAATGGGTTCTGCAAAAGAAATATTCTTAGGAAGTACATCAAATTATGTACTGCATAAATCAAAGAGGCCCGTAATGATAGTAAAATGACATGGTTGAATTAGAAAAAAAATCCCTCGATCATTTAGCGCAATTACTTGAACGCACCCAGGAATCCTTTAGGGGTTTATCTGCAAGATGGGATGGTTTACAGCCAAGACAAGAATTTGATTTAAAGATCTCTGAGGATTTTCATCTTGGTTTTGTTTTTGGAAAATTAGAAGAGGATTTTGTCAGCTGGTTTTATTCAGAAAATGGGAGGTCAATGACAGATCATGAATATAAGCAATTTTGGAAAAAATGTCGTGAACTTGTGAGAGATCTCCACAAAAAATATGACATGTTTTATTTTCAAGAATGATTGAAAGTTTGATTATTTTTTTATAAAATTTAAAATTATTTTGTTTTTACGCCTATATTCTAGTTTAGAGATTCACAAAAATTAATTGATTTTCAAGGTCGATAATGGCAACTTATCTAATATTGCTGATTAACAAAAAAACAAGTTGTCTGAATTAAAACGCCATATGGGACTTTTTCACCTTACCATGTATGGAGTTGGATTAATCCTTGGCGCAGGAATTTATGTACTCATTGGTGAGGCTGCAGGTTTTGCAGGAGATTCTGTATGGATTGCATTTGCTTTAGGATCTGTTGTTGCCCTCTTTGCGGGGCTTAGTTATGCAGAATTATCATCAATGTTTCCAAAAGCTGCTGCAGAATATACTTTCATTAAAAATGCATTTAAAAATAATTTTTTTGCTTTTGTAATAGGATGGTTAACTGTCATTACATCAATAATTACTGCTGCAACAGTAGCATTAGGATTTGGCGGATATTTTGCTGAATTTGTAAATATTCCAATTATTATTTCAGCTATTGGTTTGCTGCTTGTTCTCTCAATAGTTAATTTTGTAGGGATTAGAGAATCGTCTTGGACAAATGTAATTTTTACAGTAATTGAGGCAACAGGTTTGATACTGATCATCATAATTGGTTTTACTTTTGGTAATCCCGAGCCCGTAAATTATACTGAAAGTCCATCAGGTTTTCCCGGAATTGCTATTGCCTTTGTATTGATATTTTTTGCATTTATTGGATTTGAAGATATGGCAAATATTGCAGAAGAAGTAAAAAAACCCAAAAAAACGATTCCTAGGGCCATAATTCTCTCAGTGATAATATCTGGAGTGCTGTATATCCTAGTGTCCCTAGCTGTAGTTCGAGTTGTAAATTGGGAAGAACTTGCCAATTCAGCTGCACCAATAGCCTTAGTAGCACAAAGAGGTTTGGGTTCGGAGGCACATATTCTTCTTTCAGCTATCGCCCTTTTTGCAATAACCAACACTGTTTTGATTACGCTTGTGGCAGGTTCTAGAATGTTTTATGGAATGGCAAGAGCTAAAGTCTTTCCACCCATTTTAGAAAAAATTCATTTCAAAACAAAGACTCCATGGATTGCCATAATTGTAATTATGATTACTGCAATAGCATTTACTTTTATCGGAGATATCGTAATTATTGCGAATATTACAGTTTTTGCAATTGTAATTACTTTTGCTGCAGTAAATTTATCAGTTATAGTATTACGTTACACAGAGCCCGATATTGAAAGAAAATTTAAGGTCCCAATAAATATTGGAAAATTTCCTATTCTTCCGTTATTAGCACTTGGGATTTCAGTGTATATGGCATTTCAGTTTGAAGTTGAAGTAGTACTTGCGGGTCTTGGAATTATTGTAGCGGGAATTATCTTCTATTTTGTATCCAATAAACTAAAGGAGCACGAAAAATGACCTTTGGATTTGATTTGATTCCAACAATAATAGGATTATTGTTTATTGTAATTCCATCAATGTTACTAGGACGACTGTGCGCTCGTGTGGGATTATCAGAAATTATTGGCTTTGTAATAGGAGGAGTGCTGCTTGGTCCTTTTGCCCTTGGAGGAATTATCCCATTATTTGATAGACCAATAATCCAATTAGATGATCTAACTTTATTGTTATGGCAAATGTCAGGGGTTGTAATACTATTTTCCGCAGGACTTCATTTTACATTTAAAGATCTTCTCAAGGCAGGTTATAGTGCAGCAATAATAGGAACACTGGGTTTGATCATGCCATTAGTTTTAGGATATGTGATTTCTCTGGCATTTGGATTTAATTGGACAGTTTCGATATTGATTGGCGCGACATTAAGTGCCACCAGTATTGTAATTTCAGTCACATTGCTTGAAGAGTTAGGAAAAGAAAAAACTCAAGAAGGTAATATTCTGGTCAATGCTGCTGTGCTAGATGATGTATTGGGATTAGCAGTTTTGTCAGCAGTGGTGTCAATAATTACTCTAAACTCTTTGCCAAGTATAGAATCAGTGCTAATCACTACTGGAGAATCACTTGTTTTTTGGTTGTTATTATTATTAGGAGCCGTATTTGTTCTTCCAAAGATTGTTCATGGTATAGCCCTTGCACAACCCACATCCCTTGAAATGAGAGGTATTAAACAGGCTACTGCATTGGGTTCTGCTTTTGGGTTTGCAGCACTAGCTTCTGCAGTTGGACTCAATCCAATTGTAGGTGCATTTGCTGCGGGAATGGGATTAGCAGGCTCAAAACTAGTAGGACAGATAAGGGAATTTATAGGCGAGCTAAAAGTTGTGGTAGCACCATTATTTTTTGCAATTATTGGCGCACATGTGGATCTTCGGTTAATTTCTGAGGTAAATGTAATTTTTGTTCTATCTATTTTGGCAGTTGCTGTTTTAAGCAAAGTACTCGGCTGTGGAATTCCAGCTGCATTATTATTGAAAAGTAGGTCAAAGGGTTTTCGCATAGGCTTTGGAATGATTGCAAGAGGTGAAGTTGCATTTATCACTGCAGGGATTGGGATTGCCAGTGGAATATTACCAGAGTCTATCTATACGACTTTGGTATTAGTAATTTTGGCAACTATTGTAATTACGCCGATTCTTTTAAAAAATTCATTCAAGTCAGAATTATCTAACACTCAATAATTTTTAAAAACTTTTGTCTGAAAATACCTAAAGGAAAAATACATAAATTTTTTTATAATTTCTCAAAAATTTTTGTAGAGTCAATATCAGATCCTATACACATGTCACTATACTCTTCAGGGTTTAGGGAGTAACATACTCTAGGTTCAAACTGGATAATGTTTCCTTCTTTTTCAGAGATTTTTTTTACTTCGGTAGATAAGTTCATCTTCAGAGTTTTTTTGATAATTGATTCTTGGATTTGTGATTTTTTTGGCTCATCAGTTACAAGACTGGCTGTTCCCCGAAACTGATAACCTGTAAGGTCTTCTTTGTTGTAGACTGAAATTGTCACCCAAGGATTTTTTTGAAAATTTTTGAACGTTTTGTGTTTGAAAAAATCAATCCAATAGATCGCATTATTTTCTATTTTAAAGAATATCCTAGGAGATACATTTACTAAATTATTCTGACTTACTGTCCCTACTGAAAAAATCCCTTGAGTTTCAATATACTCTATTATTTCAGGCGGGATCATTACCATGATTTGGTTGTGTCCAATTCATATTAAAAAAATTTTGAAAATACCACTATTGAAAATCAAGTCAGATAATCTATTCCTAAGTTTGAAAAGGCCCAAAGTAATTAAGGAAATTATGAAGAAGATAGAAACTATTGTTAGGCCAGCTTTAAGGGATCAAGTAGTATCTGCTATCAAAAAAGAAGGTGTAGGTGGAATCACGATTTGGCATACACAAGGTCAAGGTGCAGCAGATCCTCCACTTGTTGGGCAATATTTTTCCAAAGAGGCTATAGTTACAGTCGTTCCAGATTCTAAGGTAGATGCAATTTTAGAGGCTATTGCAAAGGTTGCATGTACTGGAGAAAAAGGTGATGGTAAAGTCTTTGTAACCAATGTAGATGAGGCTTTAGATATTTGCACAAAACAAAAAGGCGAATCTGCAATCTAGATTCAAATTTTTTTACTTGAATATCTTTGAAAATAATTTAAGATGGATATTTTAGAAATTTATTTTTTTTAAAATATTTTTCTGGTTAATCTTTAGATTCATCATATTTTTCATCGTTCTCATAACCTTCTTTGAGTTCAATCTGATGATCTTCTTCCTTCATTTCTTCCTGCTCTAGCTTTTTCCATTCTTTTTCTATTTTTTCAGGTTTTTCAGACATGAGGTATCTTGTATTACATTACATATTAGCAAAGTCACGATTTTCATTTATGATAGCCTAAGTTAGTTTATTATTTGAGGATTGACCTTTTAGATTGTAAAAAATCCATGAATTTAGAATTAGATATTTTTTAACCAAACAATATTAAAAATTAATTAACAATAGCCTTTACAATGTCTGTTTTACTGATAATTCCGTTAATATTCCCATTTTCATCAAGTACAACCAACCCACTGATATTATTTTCTAAAATTAATTTACAGGCGTTGGATATTTTTTCATCAGATTTTATTGAGACAATACCCTTGGTCATAACCTCATTTGCGAGGGAGATATTCCCAAATCCTTCTTTAGAGAGAAATCCTTTTCTAATTTGATCTGAGATAGTAAATCCCATACCATCTTCTTCACTACCTAATTCAATAGATATTCTAAATAGATCTCTAAATGAAATAATACCTACCGGTTCTTCATTTTGATTTTTAACAATTATTCTTGACACATTATTCTCAAGCATTTTTTTTACTACCTTGTACAACGGCGCAGCTGAATGAGTATACACATAGTTTTGAGTCATATAATCAACTACTTTTTGCTCTGAAGGATTATCTAGGTAGTATTTTACAAGGTCTGTTTTTGTAAAAATTCCCTTGATATTTTCTGGTGAGCCAATCGTAAGGGAACTTACTCCCTTTTCAATCATAATTTTAGCTGATTCCTTTGGGGTTAATTCTTCTTCAACAAATAAAATTGGTTTCATTATTTTACTAATTGGAATATCATCTAGTCCTCTCATGGAGGTCTCAGAAAAAAGGAATAGTCCAATATCTTTTTCAGTAATAATTCCTACTGGCTTTCCAGCTTCGACTACAATTAACCTGCTTAGTTTAGATTCTAACAATTTTTTGATTATATCAGATATTGTTGAATTTTTTAGAATTGTAATGGGCTTATTACTAATTTCACTAATTGACAACAACTCAATCGAGTTTGATTTCTATTAAAAGACCATATATAATTTTCATTGATGAATGTAAATTCAATTTAAAAGACATGGGAATTCAAAGTTGGAAATCATAGTCTTTTTATATATTTGAAGAATTAATAGAATCATTATGGCAAAATTCAACAAAATTCTTGTTCCATTAGATGGTTCTACGAATTCGAATCGCGGATTAGATAGAGCAATAGAAATTGCAAGAGAGAGTGATGCCGAAATTACAGGATTTTACGTCTTCCATTTGCCTTTATTGGCAGGAATAAAATATACCCAAAAAATGAAAGATGATGCACAAAAAAAAGCCGTCAAGGCAATTGGTCCTGCAATGAAACGTACTGAGAAAGCAGGAGCTTCATTCAAGTACAAAACTGGTGGAGGTCACACAGGCTCTGAAATTGTCAGTTTTGCTAAAAAAGGAAATTATGACATGATTGTTATTGGAGCAAGAGGAATGGGCGGCGCCAAAGAAACCTTCCTTGGAAGTACCTCTAATTATGTAATGCATAAAACAAAAATTCCTGTTTTAGTGGTAAAGTAAACACGAGGAATTCCACAATTTTTCTACTTTATTTTTAAATTATACCTCTAAAATTAGAATTTTAATAAATGAAAAAAACAGAAAATGTAAACCAACTTGGTGAATGTAAAGTAATAATTAATCAGAAAGACAAAATTACACGTGAAGATAGTATGTCCAAAATGCAAGAAAAGTGCAGATTTGGCAATGGATTTTTCAGTGGTAAAATGTGAAAACTGTGATTTGGATATGAGTTACGGAGAATATGTAAAATTCATAGCACATAATGAAATTACATATTCAGATATTCTTGGTGATTATACAGGTAGTACTGAGGGTCAAACTGCAGGATCCTTGGATGAATGGGATTAAAACAGAGGAAAAACATCCATCATATTAAAATAATTAACCAAAGATATTTCTAATTACAGTTGGAATTTTTATTAGAAAATATTTTAAATCTGGTGGGATTTTTAGTAGGATTAGCAATTGGAATTGTATCTATTATTGGTTTTAGAAATACAGGTAGTCCAACTTTGTTTAGATTAGCCATTGCATTTTTTTCTATTAGTATTGGATTTTTTGTAATATGGGCAGGTTACATGATAGAAGATTTTGTATTAAAGACAGGCAGTTTAGAGAGATGGATACAAACTTTAGGTATAGCGATTCAAACTATAGGATATTTTTTCATCGCGTTTTCTCATAGTATTAAGTCTCTTTTCCCAAAATCTAGATATTTTAGATCTGTTGGGATTTTTCCTTTGTTTATTGTATCCTCAGTGCATATAGAACATATCTTTAGGTCAGTTTCCTTTATTTTACTTGCATATGGTGCTATTGAAACCATTTTATCATATTTTGAAAATAGAAACAAAGGTGCAATTTCAGTTGCAGTTGGATTGTCTCTTTTAGCATTAGGAGAATTTTTGGGATGGTATTCCTTTGTTTTCCCAGAATCAATAATGTATTTTGTTTCCATGGTTATCAAAATTGCAGGGTTAATCGCACTATTTATTCCAGTAAGCAAGGTTCCTCTTACCAAGATTAAATTTGATGAGAGTTTTGATTGACTTGAAAAAGTAGGCTCAAATTGTTGGAAATTTGACATTGGTCAAATTCTTTTATCTTTTTAGTATATTGGAAATTAGCATCCCACTATCATAGATATAATTAAAATAGAATTTAGATAAAAATGGCTGAATATCGCACACATATGAAGATCATTGGAGACATACTATCTACTACTCGCGATGACCTTCAAGATGAAGACGGTGCAACTGTAACTTATCTTATAAGAAAAGCAAATGTGTCTCATTCAAGAATTTCAAGAATGTTACAAATTTTAGTTTCTCAGGGATTGCTTGAAAAAGTAAATGAACAAGGTTCAAGCAAATACAAAATTAGTCAATCAGGAAGAGAATTTTTACATGCATACAATACATTTAGCGGTTTTGCAACTAATTTTGGGTTGACGATTTAATCTTCTGTTTGCTCAAAATCATCTAGATTATCATCAAAGTCATCTTCAAATTCTGTATCTTCATATTTTGATGTTTCACTTGGCATTTTATAATAATGATTTATCATGATTAAAAATGTATTTAAAAACAAATGAATAATTAAAGAAGAAAAATAACATAATCAATTGAAAGTAAAATGTGATAAAGAAGGAATAGAAAAAGCATCTAAAATTATCAAAGATGGTGGAATTGTGATATTTCCTACAGATACAGTTTATGGTATTGGGTGTGATCCTTACAATAAAAAATCCGTAGATAAAATTTATCAAATTAAAGGAAGATCTAAAACAAAACCATTTCCCGTATTAGCCTATTCAATTGATGAGGTATCTAATATTGTTGAATTTGATAAAGACTCAAAAAAAATCGCTGAAAAATTTTGGCCAGGACCTCTAACTTTGATATTAAAATTAAGAGATGAAAAATTGAAACACTCTCTAAATCTAAAGGAAAAAATAGCAATTAGGGTTCCAAACAATCAATGTTTACTGAATCTTTTGGAAAATTCTAAATTATTGGTGGGAACTAGCGCAAATCTTTCTGGAGATGGTTCTTTTACAAATTCTAAAGAGTGTTATCAAAACATAAGGGATTTCGATATTTTTTTAGATGATGGAGATATCAACCCCAGGGGAGAATCAACAATTTTAGAAATAGATCAAGGAAAGCCAATTATTCATAGAATAGGGGCATTAAAAAAAGAGGAGATTACCGGATTTTTTTGAACTTGATAGTTACCTGTGCAAGACATTTGGAACCAGAAACACAAGAAGAGATCAATAAAATCTTGGGAATATTGGGAGATCCTGAACCTATCATAACTGTAACAAGTATGTCAGGAATCCTAACGGTAAAAACAAAATTAGACCCCATCATAGTAATAGCCAAAATTCAGGAATTAATTCTAGATGAGCCGTGGAGTATCAGATATTGTCTTCGAATTATTCCTATTCACAAAGTTTCAGAAACCATAATTGAAGAAATTGAAGAAAAAATCTCAGAAATAAGAGAATTGATATCAAAAGGAGAAACCTATAGAATTTCGATTGAAAAAAGAAACTCCAATATTTCAAGCCAAGAATTAATTACCAAAATTGCCAATAAATTTGAAAATAAAGTATCACTAGAAAAGCCCGATAAAATAATTCAAATAGAAATTTTAGGAGCAAAGACAGGCATTTCCATTCTTAAAAAATCAGATATTTTGAGTGTAGAAAAAACTAAGAGAAGTTTATCAGATTAAAACAGCTCCTTTTTCAATCAATATATCTTCCAAGGGATTTTTAGAGTAGATAGAATCTAGATGTTTTTTTCTGATTTGAAAATGTTTTTTCAAAAATATTGAATTATCTTTTGAAAAAATTTCAGTAGTTAAAGGAATTAATTTTTGAAAAAGATTATTTAAAATTATTTTGTTGCCAATAGCAATCAAGATAAAATTTTTTTTTGCTTTAATCCCTGCAAATGCTATTGCATCTGAAATTTGTTTTGTACCAGCAAAACGTAATAAAATATCAGTTTCAACTTTATTTGAAAGTAAAATGTTTTCTTTTTCTGATACTATTGATTGTGTAAGAATTTTTGTTAAATGATTTGGATTTAATATAAAATTACTTGATATTCCTTGTAATTTAATTTTTGGAAATTCTTTTCTAAGCTTTTCAAGAAAAGAAACATCAATTTTTTCATTCCCTATTATTTCCAATATTAAAACTAATTTTTTTTCTATAGTAACCATAATTTTTTTATTTGATCCTCCATGAATTATTGGAATAATACTAATCGAATCATTCTTTTTTATACGAGTCATTCGTCCCTCCATAGCTGACGAGTCTGCCCCGTTAACTGCAATCAAAATATTATTTGTGTCAAGTGTAGGAGTTTCTTTTGGTTTTAACTCTAAGAGTTTTTCAAGAAGTTGTTCAATTGTAATATCGTCTATATCTAATTCTAGCTGATCAGTCAAAAAAGACTTTCTTGCTCCACCTACTAGTTTTATTGTTATCATGATTTTGATTATCTAAACAGAGTGAATTAAATTTTGAAAAAATTATTCGGTTTTATCTTCAGAAGATTCATTGGGTTCTTGAACATCTGTAGTATCAACACCTATCTCAATGACTTTTTCGTCAAGTTCTGTGGTGATTTCTGTTTTTAATTCCGTGGTGTCCTCTACTAAATCATCTTCATTATTTGATGGATCTGCTTTAGATAAACTGAATTCAGTTTCACGATTTTCCTTTTTTATAAAATTAGTAATATAACCGGCAACTTCATTTTTTAATCCCTTTGAGCGCACAATGGCTACCTCATCCAATGATTTTTTGTTTTCAGCAAAATTTACTCCAAATTTTGACTTGTATTTGTCTAGTACCTCATATGAAAGACGTTTTATCCTATCCACTCTTGAAATGCTAGACTAGGGTTTTTTATACCTATATTCCCAGAAAATTTTTTGAATTTTTCTCTAAGAGTGAGGTCATTTCATCATATTGTTTGTTCAAAATTTTTGAAGAACAAAAAATCACGCTCGGAATAAAACCAATTTGAGCTGATTTCATTTCAAAACATCTTGAAAACCTAACCGGACCGTCAGTTTCGACTAAGATTTTGTCCTCATCAGTCTTGGTTAATAGTAACTGTTTATCATTTGCATAAACCATTACAGGTCCGTAAGATACAAAACAATCCAAATCCATCGCCCTTTGCAATTGTTTCTTGTTGCCATCAAACCAATGAAGTAGAGTATTTTTGATTTTATAAGAAGTCAATATTTCAAATACACTATCGAGACTTTTTCGAGAATGAACAGATATTGGTTTTTGATTTTTCTCAGCAATCGATAAAAGGGATTCAAATACATGGATTTGATTTTTTTTATCTTCATCACTATGAACATATGTTGGGTCTAATCCGATCTCGCCAACACCTGAAATAATATCCATATTGTCTTGTATCAAAGTTATAATTGGATCTAATTTCTCATTTGCAAATTCTGGATGAATTCCTAAAAAAGGTAAAATCAACGAATTTTGTTTGGAAATTTCCAAAGTTCTTTTAGAATTTGCATAGTTCATTGAAACACAACAGGCTTTAATTTTCATTATTTCCATACCTTTGATTATATGATTTAGATCCTCATGATATACAGGATCTGATAAATGGATATGGGAATCAAATAACCAAGTCATTGTCTTTCAATTTTATGAATAGTCTGTATAAATCGATTTCTTGGTGATATTTTTTCACTCATCCTCTTTTATCGTATTATACAAAAAATAATACAATGAAATCATCTGAGTTAGGCCTTTCTGCAATGTATAGAATTTTAAAAAAAGCAGGGGCAGAAAGGGTGAGTGACGAATCAGCAGATGAGCTCCGACGAATCATAGAGGAGTTGGCTATCAGTATTGCGCAAAGTGCTGTAGACATGGCGACTCATGCGGGAAGAAAAACGGTTAAAGCCGAAGACGTAAAACTTGCCTCAAAACCATTTACAAAATTCTGATCTAAAGAGTTTAATTATTCATTTTGTGTTTTTCAAAACGGTACTCTGGCAGAACGGTTACGCGTGGGCCTGCAAAGCCTATACAAGGGGGTTCGACTCCCTCGGGTACCTTCAATTTTTCGTTATAGGATATACAAAAAGAAATCAACACTTGGGTATTTGTTGTTGTTTCTAAATTTGGAATATAATGGACTTTAATATTTTATCTAGTTAACCAGGTGCTTTTTCGAAATGTCCATAATGCAGGTGCAGTAAGGAATGGATAAACAAAGGCTACTATGAATGCCATTATTGGCCTGTACTTCCAAGTTGTTTGGGTGGGATCCCTTAATTTGTAATCCATACCATGTACCAATCCTACTGCTATGAATCCTATCACGAAAAAAGCCGTTATCCAATATGCTCCTAATACAAATGGGGCGTAATAAAGTGCAGTATAAAGAATAATTGGAGTCAATACAAATGAGAAGGCTGTACCGAAATTATTAAACGCCAACATGATGTTTTTTCTCCAAAGAAAGGTCATCATAAAGACCATTGCACGTAATGCACCCTTTCTCCATCTAATTTGTTGTTTAATTAATCCGTTGAAACTTTGTGGTACTTCACTAAAAATTATTGCAGATGAAACATATTTGGTTTTCCAATCAATCATAGCATGGGCAGTCATAATGGCGTCTTCCGCATCGTCAAATTGAGAAGCCCACTCTAAGATTTTCAATGGAATTTTACCAAGGAATCTAGGCCCCCAAGGATTTGATTTATAATATTTTTTATAATCCAAGTCTTTTCCTAAAGTTTTAATTCCATTCATTAAAGGGAAATATTTCTCTATTGCTTCACGTCTGTAACCGCCAAAACAACCACAAACTACCATAACACCACCTAAGACACTTTGAGTGGTCTTGGCGATGTTAAATTCATAGTCATACCAAGCATCTTGAAGTCTTGCAAGAAAACTTTTTTGGACGTTCCATGGTTTTACGTGACCTACTATAGCCCCAAGTTTTGAATCGCGATTAAATGCCCTCATCATCTCAGTGATAGCATGTGGGTCAACTACACTATCTGAATCGATAAATAATAAAAATTCTCCTTTTGAATGCGAAGCTCCCAAATAGTTTGCTTTTGTTTTTCCTTTATTTGTTTGATGGAACACACGAAGATTAGAATATTTTTTATCCAAACGGTCTAAAATTTCTCCAGAGCCATCGTTACTACCATCATTTACGGCCATGATCTCAATATTTTTGTATGTAGAATTTGCAATTGCGTTAACTACAATTGCAATCATGTTTGCTTGATTGTACACCGGGATTATGACTGATACTAGTGCATTTCCAGCAATTCCTTGCGCAGGATTTTTGTAAAAAAACCAGCCAACACTGAGGGTAAGTATAACATCAATTAGAATAACGCTGATTGCGATTAAAAGAAAGTCAAGTGTTAGAATTCCGCTATATAGTACTGTAAAAAGTAATCCAGTAAAAACCGAAATTGAGGCAATTCTTAGAAACCAGCCCTTTTTTGGAATATGTATTCTCCCACAAAGCTGCATCTTTTGACCAGAAACCGTTTGTTTTATCGCAGCCTCCACATCGACTGTAGATGAATCTAAAATTGTTTGACTAGCATCTTTTGCCAGTCGGGGGCGGATAGGTTGACTCTCAAAAAGTTGTCCGGTACTCCGTGCATCCTTTACAGCTTCTTTTAGGAGCTGGGGTTGAAGTGATTGACTTTGCTGGATTTGTATGGGATTTCTGGCAGACGTCACGGCATCTTTGACGAGTTGTGGGTCAAGTGATTGATTTTGCTGGATTTGTTTACTACCTATTACATCTCTATTCATTTGTGGATGGATTAGTTGGCTACCAACCATGTCTTTCTGAGTCTCGTCATTTTTCTTCAAATTGGGTCGAATGGGTTGAGTATTTTGTTTCTCTTTGCCACTTCTGGCCCCCTTCACAGCATCTTTGATCAGTTGCGGACGAATGGATTGACCCATAACCAAGTTTTTGCTAGCTGTTTCGTCTGTTGTGAGTTGGGTGCTGATAGGTTTGCCTTTAGTGGAGTTCTTGCGATTTATTCCATCAGTCGTCAGTGTGGAACTAATGGGTTTGTCAGATTTTCTTTTACGAGTCATCTTTCTTGTCAAGCAGTACATTAGCATCAGGACTCTCAGCTCTGGTACTTCCACAAATTACATCCAAAGATTGGTCTGCAAAAAAAGGATTAGTAATTCCTGTATTCAGAACTAGAGGTAGAGTTCCCACTAAAGACCCCCAATTATAATCAAAAGTCATCGGATTAACTTGGGAATTTTAATTTAATACCATTGTGTGGTGAAAATCTAGATTGTTTGTTACCGGTTGATAACATTGGATATCAGTTACATGTTGATAACCTTGTATCTATGTTACATGAACAATCATCTTTTTTCTTAAATTACAATTAAAAAAACTTTGAATTAAATAAATTTTGAAAATAAATTTTGAAAATAAATTTTGAAAATAAATTTTGATTGATTTTTTTATTTCCTTTTAAACTACACCCGGAATTTTTTGGTTTTTTCCTAATTCATGGTTTTTAGATTCTAAACCTTGAAAACAAGTTCGATGTTAAATGCAAATTAATAAAATTAGTTTGAATTCATTCCTTATTTTGTGATAGTTTATTCGACTATTACTTGCCCTTTCATCCAAGGGTGTAAAGTACAAAAGTAGTCAAATTTACCCCCATCATCAAAGGTGAAACTAAATTGTTGTCCAGGATCCAAATATCCAGAATTAAATAACAGGTTGGGTTCACCATAAAAACCAGAAGTCACACTATGAAATGCTACATCTTCATTGGACCAGGTTACTTGTTGTCCTTTTTTTACGGTTATTAGAGACGGAACATAACAGGAATTTGTTCTCTCGCAACCCGGACGCGATACCTTGGTGGGCATTATAACATCAGGCTCAACTTTAATGGATGGTTTTTCTTCTTTAAATTCTGAGTTGTCCGTCTGGAATAAAATCGCTATTGCCACCAAGATTATTCCAGTAATAATTGCAATAGAAATTTTTATTTTGCTCAAATTACATCACATTTAGAACCAAGTTATTATGTAATGTCTTCACTCGGGTCTTTAAATATCAAACATTTTGTTTTCTATTTTGATCTAAACTTTACCAGATATACTCCAGCACCTGTAATCTTTTCAAAAAATAATTTCAAAAGTAACTTAGAAAAATGAAAGAAAAGTTTGAAGTTATTTGAGCTTTAATCTAGTAGCTTTACGAAGTATTGTGGAATGATCTGCTCTAGCACTAGTAGTCAGATAGAGAAGATGTCCCTTTTCAAGTGGTATAACTATACGTTTGATTTTGCCATATTCAGCAAGAGCATACTTTCCTTTTCCAATCTTTCTTGAGAGTTGATTTCGTGCTTTCCAAATATTTGCGGATGTTTTAAGGGATTTAAGACTCTCTTGTGCTGTCAAAAGATTTTTTACTCCTTTTCTATGACCGCTAGATTTTATTCTCCCATTCAAGTCAGTAATTGTTGCATAACGAATTGAAGGACTAATTTTCATAGCTTTTTCTTGAAGACTTTGATAATCCATCTAATATGAGTGGTCTTCTAGATGTTAAAGTTTTAATATAAAAGTCGATCACTAAATTTTCGTATTCTTTTCAAAAAGTAATTTCAAACTCTAGAAAAATAAAATTAATCTTTACTTACTCTAAACTTTACCAGATATACTCCAGTACCGACAATCCCTGCCACTGCTGGCACCATCCATATCATACTTGATAGTCCACCAATTACTAGTTCTGATGAGTAAGTCAATGTTCATGGTGAGTTATTATATAATTACCCGATTCTCTAAATATATAACATATTAGAAAAATTGTTTGGCTCAAAATGAAAGTGGTCTGTTAGAATACATTCCGGGATCACAAGCACTACTACTAGAGAAAAAATCCATTCCCCCTCTAGAAGGATTTTCAGAAAACATACAAGATAACATTAAGGAACATGCAGAGAATTCTAAAAATGAAGTGGAGAAAGGGAATAATTTTCTCCAGTGGGTACTAACAAGAGTATTTGAAGCTACAGAAGATGATGCTGCAGATGCAATTGTAGATGGAGCCAATGATCTTGGAATAGATGCATATCTACCGGTAGATTTTTCAGATAATACTATTCGATTATTTCAATCCAAGTATGGAACATCACATTCTCTAGAAGCAATCGCAAAATTCAAAGAAGACTCAAAACGTCTTTTAGGAAAAGATATTGCCAAAATGAGACCAGAATTAGCCCAGCTTGTAACAAAAATCAAAGAAAAAAATTTGAAAATAAAATGTTGCTATGTAACCGATCAAAGAGTTGACTATAATGATGAAATTATTGAAATTCTAGATATTGAAAAAATTATTCAAAAGTTATGGGATAGAATAAAAAAACCAGCTGCTGGTAAAAAATCCTCAATAAAATTAGAAAAAATGTTGCGTTATGATAATACTATTTTAGGCGTCCTAAAACTAAGGGAACTTACAGAATTTGTTAGTAAAAATAAGGATTATGTTTTTGAATCAAACATAAGACAGTGGATGCAGTTTAAGACTACAGTAAATAAAGGATTACGAGAAACACTGCAAAATAATCCAGATAAGTTTTTCTTTTACAATAATGGAATTACGATTGTAGTTAATGATTTTGAAGAATTAGGAGAAAATATCATTAAACTTTACGCACCTCAAATTGTAAATGGTGCACAAACATCAAATTCAATTGTTGATCATGCAAAACGAACTAAAAACATGAACGGTTCTATGACAGTTACAATAATTAAAGCAGATGATGAACAAGAACAAAACAACATTACAAAATATCGAAATTCACAAAATTCTGTAAGAGGAAAGGATCTTGTATCCTTGATGGACTTTCATAAATCTATAAAATCTCAATTAAAAAATTGTGGTTATTTTTATGAAATTCAAGTAGGATCTTTTGATACAAAAACAAAATCCAAGCAATCAGAATATGAGGGAGATTTAGCATACAACAACTATCTTCCAGACAATCACAAAAAAGTTATTGTGGCAAAAGATGCTATTCAGGTTCTTGTTGCAGGAATTGAACAAAGACCCACTGAAGCATATAGCTCACCCGCTCAATTTCTTCCTCGTGGAAGTAAATATGATGATGTCTTTAATGATAACCTCAAAGACGATTACAAAAATCTACTTTATCCTTATCTCGTAAAAGAATATGCCAAAAAAGTGATGAAGTATGGGAAAAAAGGTGGACACAAAACGAAAAGATATGCTACTTTGTTTTATGTTGCAGTATACTTTAGGATCATGTATAAAAAAATTCTAGAAACTAAAGGTGATTTTAAAAAAGACTCTGTAAAACTTGAACCAATATTTCGTAGTTTCAAACTAAATTCTAGAATTCTTAAACTTACAGATACTATTGTTACAAAATTCCTAGAAGATACCATCGTTGAGGATGAAATTGAATTAGCCAACACCAAACATAATTTTTTCTCACAACATGTTTGGAATGATGCAATGCTTAGAGTGCTAGATAAGAAAATAAAGCGTGAAGAAGAAGAAATTCTATCCTTAAAAAAACTGGTAGATAATTTATTTTAAAGGTAGAAGTCCAACCAAGTAAAAATCTTGCAGGAGGTTTACATTGGCCAGACTACCTACCTAACTTTCATAAAATTTAGTGATATTTAACATGATTTTTTCAAGTTACTTACAGACCTAGAATGTTTTTTATATTGATTAAAAAGAACAACGGTACTTTGGGATCGAAAAATAAATGTACAATTTGCAGTGAGGAGACATCAATTTATTTTAATCCTATGAAAGAATGGATGATTGAAGGAGTGTTATGTGGAGATTGCTATTCAAAAAAACTAAGTGACTATTATCCTGGTGACCATGCCCAATTAAGCAAAAAATAATTTTATTCTATTTTTGAATACTTGTTTACATTCAAACAATTCCACGCAAGAGAATCATCTTTAACATCTTTTTCATCTAGAAATTTAATGTCGGTAACAGTTTTTTTCTTTTTTAGCAAGTTTACCTGAAAACTCTCAAATTTTTTACATTTACAAATTTCGTATAAGCATACATCCTCATCATTTTTATCATGATCCTCTGCGGTATGACCACAATTGCATATTGCATCATTTTTTACATCTACTAAATACTTGTCAGAGTATATTCCCAATCGTAAATATGCCTCCCCATCATGACCTTTTTTAAATCGTTGGTAATTTTCTGAGAGTGGTAACATTTTGAAAAATGAAACATTTGTCTGAGGGTGTCGTGAATCAGCCCCCATAATGAACCAGTAATTATCACCAGTTTCAACAAATCTTATCTTTATGGAGTGATCGTTCCACCAATTAACTGTGTCATGCCAAAGATTGGTCGCTTTTTTTCTTTCAGTAAAAAGAGGCACGACATTCATTCTTAAATCATAATAGCGATAGGCAACACCGACAAAATCATCAAACCAAGGTATAGGAGACCGATACGACAATATCAAAAAACCAAGGCTAGAGTATATTTATCTGATCTGAATCTAGTAAAATACCCTTATATTCTGGATTGTCTATATTTTGTACATGGTTTCGTATAGAACTAGCATGCAGATTATCGGAGATCTTTTGACTGTGACTGAACAGTCCGGTCAAGATGGAATCAAAACAACCAGTTTGCTCTCAAAGGCTAATCTATCATATTCCAGACTAACTAAATTTCTATCAAATTTGACTGGAGCAGGTCTAATAAATAAAATTGAATTTGATGGAAAAAATACATTTGTGATTACTCCAAAAGGAAGACAATACTTGGAGTCTTACGTAAAATTTGCAGATGTTGCTCAATCCTTTGGACTAGAATTATAAAAATTATTTTTTAGATCTTCGTTTTGCCCTTTCTTTTTGTTTTTCCTTTCGTTGTTTGAAAGAGCTATAAAGGATAATAATGATTATTCCCGCAATGGCGGCATAAAAATATGGAATTAGGGGTGGATCTCGAAGTTCCCCAGTAGTAGGTGAGAAAAAGGATATTGGAATAGTTACAATCATGAAGATTAGTATTACTAGAAGATATTTATCCACAAGTCGCCTAACTGACAAAACAATATATCTTTTTGATTGGACGATCCAAGTATCGAAAAACTATGATTAAAATTCTTGAAATTATAGGATTTGTTCTTGTAGCAATAATGACATTAGCTTTTGTTGGAGTTTTACCTCAAGTAGAAAATGGGTTATCACCAGTATTTTGGGCATGTGCCGGAGGAGCTCTTGCAATTATTATTTATCGTAAAAAAATCAGACAAAGAGAAGACAAACCATAGTTTAGTTAAGATCAATTTTATTTTTTTAGATAAATTAGATCAAGTGTATTTCAATCGGCAGATCTATAAAGGACGATTTAACGAAATAGTAAGAGAAGCTTATGACAGGAGAGAGAAAACAATGGTGGAAAGGATTAGGAAAAGATCTTGAAGTAGATATTGAAACCATAAATGATTTTAAATCATAAATTAAAAAAATTTTATAATAATGAAAGCCTCGGGTGGGATCTGAACCCACGGCCTAACGCTTACGAGGCGTTCGCTCTACCAGGCTGAGCTACCGAGGCGCTTTTGGCTTATTCTATCAGAGTTTATAAAAAGCCTTTCTGGTTTTAATCAGATGAAAAAAACTATTTCTGGCATTAGGGGGGTTTTTGGTGATGATTTTACTTTAAGGGAGGTCTTAGAGTTTTGTAATAATTTTACTTCATTAATCAAGTCTAAAAAATGTGTGATTGGAAAAGACACCAGACCATCAGGTACCATGGTTAAAGAAACTGCGTGTGCAGCTTTGCAGCAAAATGGAATAAATGTCTTTAATCTTGGAACTGCCCCAACTCCAGTTGTATTTCGTGAATCAAGAAAATACGGTTCAGGAGTAATCGTTACCTCTTCTCATAATCCTATTGAATGGAACGGGTTGAAATTCATTATTGATGGACGAGGGATAAATGAAAGTGAGCTTCCTCAAATTTTACAAACCCAGGAAAATCAGAAATCGTCATTTGGTTCTGAGGAGGAGATTGGAACCACATACCTAGAAGATGCAAAAAAGGTTATTGGAAATATCGAAAACACGCCTAAAATCGCCATAGATATAGGAGGTGGTGCTGCAAAAGAGTTTGCCCCCAATTTGCTAAAAGAATTAGGATGCAGTGTACAGGTGATTAATCCGGATTTGAATGGATGTACACGGGGGACTGATCCAACTGTAGATGACCTGACAGACCTTGTTTCAGCATCTTTAACCAAGGATATTGGATTTGCTTTTGATTTAGATGGTGATCGATTAGTGGTTGTAAGAAATGGAAAAAAACAATCCCCAGATGTTACATTAGGATTAGGAATCGCTAAAGCTTTAGATCTTGGTTACAGAAATTTTGTGTTAAGCATAGATACTAGTGTTTCAATTGAGAAATTTATTAAAGAAAATGGCGGAAACGTTCAACGCTCAAAAGTAGGTGAAGCAAATGTCATAGATTTGATGATAAAAACAAAAGCTCAAGCCGGAGGCGAAGGGAGTAGTGCAGGTTTTGTTTTACCTGAATTTAACTTCTGCAGAGAAGGAATTCTTGCAAGTGGATTAATCGCATCAATGTTAGGAAGTTCTAGATTTAATGAAGTGTTAAATTTTATGGAAAATTATTTCCAAGTACGAGAGAAAACAAACGTTGATTCATCTTATCATGATAAAGTAATAGAGAAAGTTACTGATAAATTCAATACAAAATATTCAGAAGTAGATACCTTAGATGGGATTAAAGGAATAGTTGATGAAGATAGTTGGGTTTTGATTAGGAAATCAAACACAGAAGATATAATTAGAATATCAGCTGAATCAAACAACTTGGATAAATGTAGAAAAATTGTAAAAGAGTCAATAGAACTTGTGAATCAATGTTATGAAGAAATTAGATGAATCCGAAATAATTAAAGTATTTCAAAAAACATTTGGAAATAAAAATTTTATTTCAGAAGATGTAGAATCATTTAGTATAGGAACAACTAATATCATAATCAAAGTCGATACACTGGTCCAAAGTACGGATATTCCGTCCCAGATGAGTCTAAATGACGCTTCCCGAAAGAGCGTTGTAGCGTGTATAAGTGATTTTGCAGCAAAGGGTGTAAAACCAAAATTTGGCATAATCTCAGTAAATCTACCTAAAGGAATTTCAAAAAAGAACATTGATGAAATAGCACGAGGTTTCAAAATGGCTTCAAAAGAGTTTAACATCAATATTTTAGGAGGAGACACAAACGAAGGAAAAGAAATAGTATTTCATGTCTGCATTTTTGGATCTGCAGATAAAATAGTACATAGAAAAGGCGCAGTCATAGGGGATTTAATTTTCGTAACAGGACCATTTGGATACACTGCCGCAGGATTGGAGATATTATTGAAAAATATGAAGGGAAATATCAATTTTTCAAAAAAAGCCAAAAAATCAGTAATGAAACCCCAGCCTAGATTAGATTTTGGTCTTAAAAATAAAAATTATTTTACATCATCTATGGATTCAAGTGATGGTCTTTCAACTACATTAAATGAAATGGCAAAGCAAAGCAAACGTAAATTTGTAATAAATAATATCCCCTCTAATAAAGACGTTAAGAATTTTTCAATAACAAATAAGAAAAATCTTGAAGCTTTGGTTTTTCATGGTGGAGAAGAATATGAAATTGTATTTACTGTTTCAAAGAAGAATAAATCAAAGATAATTAAAAATGCTAATCTTACCAATACTCCAATAATCGAGGTAGGTCATGTAGCAAAAGGAAGGAGAGTGTTTATTGAAAGAAATAAAAAAGTTACACCCCTAAAAGATCTTGGTTGGCATCATTTTAAAAAATAATATTAAATTATTCTCCAGAATAATAATCTTGTTCGGCTTTTTTTGCAATTTCAAAAATTTTCTCCCCTGATAAATTAGAGACACAGTCCCTTATCCATAATTCATCTAGATACCTTAGACTATCTGCATCTTCTTTTGGCATGGTCTCAAAATTTATTTCTGAATACTTTACTTGTATTTGAAATCCTTCTATTGCAATTTTCTCACATTTTTCTTCAAGTGCTATTTTTTGTGACACATTATCTATTGGTAAAAAGAATTGAAAAGCAAATGATCCCAAAATTGCAAAAGCGATTGCAACTATTATAGCGATACTAAGAATGGATTTCACACGCAAAGAAATCTGCGATCGTATATGAATTATTGTCAATTTATACCCAATTCTTAGGATAGTCAAATGGTCCGAAAATCAATGTTTTTTAAACCCCAAAGTGCCTAAACAGACATTGTCAGAAACTGAAGCCGCAGTAGAAGCCCAAGCACCAGTAGAGGAAACTCCAGCTGAGGCTAAAGTAGAAGAAACAGAGGCTGAAGTTGAAGCAAAAGCAGAAGTGCAGGCTAAAGTCGAGCCTCAGGTAAAAAAAGAAGGTCCTGCAAAGTGGGGCATTGCTCACATTTACAGTAGTTACAATAACACAATTATTCACATGACCGATCTAACTGGTGCAGAAACTGTCGCTCTTAGTTCAGGTGGAGTACATGTTAATGCCGATAGATACGAATCATCTCCTTTTGCTGCAATGAAAGCGGCAAATGCTGTAGTAGAAGTAGTAAGGACAAAGAACTTTACAGGATTTCATATACGAGTTCGTGCAGTTGGCGGAGTAGGATCTAGAGTTCCAGGACCAGGGGCACAAGCAGCCATTAGAGCACTAGCTAGAGGCGGATTTAAAATCGGAAGGATCGATGATGTTACACCAATACCTCATGATACCACCAGAAAGAAAGGCGGTAAAAGAGGAAGAAGAGTCTAAGAATCTAATAATTTAACTTTAACTTTACAGTTTTTTGATTTAAAATAGTCTGTCATAAAATTTGTAAATTTTTGTGATGGTGCACTCCAGTGGTATTTTTCTAGCATGTCTGCAAATTTTTTCTCTATTGCATTTTGTAAATCAGGTTTAATTGCTATTTTGAAAAATGTCCAGCCAAAATTAGAGTGAGGTTCACTTAATGCATAACCATTGATGCTTCCAACCAGAGTCTCCATGTGAGATAAAGCCATTTTTATTGCAAGTCTATCATCAGAATAATTTTTGGTACTAACTTCTAGTGTTGTACTCATCATTCATCATTGTTAGAACTGCTAATTTTCTCAGATAGTGATACAAATTTTCCATCTTGTTGTACGTTAATCTTTGTGTTCATCCTAACGTTGAGTCCAATTGATCTAAATATTGATAATAATTGCCCTCCATCCATTTTTTCATCAAGCTCTCCGGATTGGATTAATTTTGAGAGTTGCTCAATGATATTTTTTGTATCATTTGGGAATTGAGATTCTGCGTTTTCTAAAACCTCAGTCCCTCGAAATCCCAAATAACTAATCACAACATCACGAGGAGTTTTGGTTTCTTTTTTTTCTGGTTCTTCTACTGGCGATGTTTGTTTTAGTGATGAGATATTTTGCTGCATCTCTGCAAGTCTTTTTGCCTTTAATCTTTCTAGTTCAGAGTCTTCGCTCAACCTTTAATCACGCCTATGGGCACTAATTTTGCTACTTTGGTTGCTATTCCTAGCTCATGGGAGACATTGACTACTGCATCCACATCTTTGTAGGCCTGAGGTGTCTCCTCAACTACACCATCTCTAGTCAATGCTTTAAGGAATATTCCTTTATCATTTAATGATTTTTTAACGTCAGCTTCTGTGAAGTCTCGTCTAGCTTTTGATCTAGACATAGTTCGTCCTGCACCATGTGCAGTTGATCCAAAACTCAAATTCATCGAATTTGGTTGCCCTAGTAAAATCCAACTTGATGTACCCATTGATCCTGGAACTAGTACGGGTTGTCCAAGATGTCTATATTTCAAGGGAACCTCATCTTTATTTGCAGGAAATGCACGAGTCGCTCCTTTTCTATGAACTACAAGCTTTCTCTCCTCGCCATTTACCTTGTGTTTTTCAATTTTTGCGATATTGTGTGCAACATCATAAACTAGTTTCATATCTAAATCAGACTCTGATTGATTGAAAACTCGCTCAAAGGATTTTCTAGTCCAGTGTGTTAGCATTTGCCTGTTACTCCATGCATAATTTAGTGCTGCAAACATTGCCTTTCTATAAGACTCTCCTTCTTCAGATGTATTTGGAACACATGCAAGTTCTCTATCGTTTAGATGAATATCATATTTCTCCATTGCCTGCTCTGCTACTCGCAGATAATCACTACACACTTGGTGTCCAAATCCTCGTGAACCGCAGTGAAG
>DATKYM010000057.1:0-13548 GCA_035528495.1 Nitrosopumilaceae archaeon | reverse complement strand
AATTGAAGTTATTCCAGATTATGAGTATGTTCATGCAAACAAACTAACTCAAAAATATCTTAAACTTTCTAGATATCCTTTCAAACGTGAAAACGAAAAAAGAATCATCTTCAAGATAAAACCTTTACATGTTTTTGTTTTGCCTGAATTGAAGATGAATGACAGTTAGAAAATTATAATGTTTCTAAACTCGAATTTTGAAATATTTTATATGTACACATTAATCATTGTAGAAAAAAGTTAGTAAAAGCAGCTTTATCGTCTTCTTGCTGCTTTTCTTTTTGGAGCTGCTCTTTTAGCTGCAGTTCTTCTAGGAGCTGCTCTTTTAGCTGCAGTTCTTCTAGGAGCTGCTTTTCTAGTAACTACTGCTTTTTTTGCTGCACGACTTCGCTTTCTTTTAGCTGCTGCTGCTTCTGCGGCTGTTGCTTTTAGTGCTGCATTTCTTTTTCGCGTACGAGCTGCCTTTTGGGCTGCTGCTGAACGTGTTGTTTTAGTGGATGCCATTACTAAACGGGATTAGTCATTGTGGTTATATTGTTAAAGTCACACATTATTGCCCCAATAATTGGAAATATTGACAATATTTTTCTGTAAAATTTTTATATTTTTTGCGATCAACAATTGGTGATGCAGATCTTTGCAGTGTCGACAGTTGATTGCTCTTTTAATGGACGAATTATGATGTGATATTTTTCTTGGTCATCGTATGCAATATCAAATTGCGTGGTCCAACTAGAAGATTGTCCAGGATCTAATTTGTGATTGAATAAGTCTTCTTCAGAAAATTCCCCAAAAACGGCTTCATGTTTTTGGTCCTTTTCATCTACAAAGTAAAACTGCCCTCCAGAAATTCTAGTCGGCTCTTGACTGATATTTTCTGCATCTATTCTAATTTTCACAAAGGTGTTTTCAGGCTGCGTTTCTTTGTTACCTGAATTGGTACCATCAAGTGTTATACTGTATTGTACTGGTCCTACTGTTACTGGTTCTCCTGAATTAACTGTGATGAAATTTGTCTGATATTGAGTGTACGTGTACATTGCAGCACCCATTGAAATCAATATTACTGCAATCACAATAATTAAACCAATTCCTGCCAATGCTGTTTTTTTGATAAATTTAGTATATAGTTGAAGCGTAATTTTTAAGAAAATTGCATAGTTTTGCATAGTTTTGTGTGAAAAGGTAGGGGGTTTTAGATCAAACTGTGTGTTGATATGAGTATGTGATGAGCATGTACTTTGCATGTATTGAATATACTGTAAAATAACGGCCAATTTTTTGCAAAACACTCTTGGATAAAAAATATACTCAGAAAGATTATCTGAAAATTGCAATAATTGCTTCAATCATTGCAGTACCATTGGTAGTTGCGTATGGCGCTGCTGGATACTTTGATGAAAACGGAACAAAATTTTGGTCTGAATGGGATTGTGAACAAATGACTAAATTTGCGACGACTTCAGATTTTAAGAAAATCACCGAGGCTCAAAATAGATTGTATGCTCTGGATATGGGGCCTTGTCTTGATGAGCCATAATTGGAGTATTTGAGCAAACATACCAGTGCCGTTTTGGTGTTTGATTATTGATCAAAAGTAAAGTGATTTTTTTACGATAATTTTTGGTCAAAAGAAATATTGAATGATGTGTTTAGACAGCAATACGAAATCCTACAGGTCACATGTTTATCTGATTCGCTAAATACAATATCTCTGGAATGCATCAATTTTTTGAAAAAATAGGGGTTGAGCTTTTACGCCTAGCTAAAAAAACCAACAACACTTTAGCTGAGACATCAGGGTGGTTTTACCTTTGTCCGTAGGGGTTAGTCATGTGTGTTAAACCCCCCCCAAATATCGTCAATTTCAATAAAATCACATTATGCCTATGATGGCTAAAATCCTAGTGGGGTTTAGCTTTTGTGCGTAAATTGGTAATTTTGTAATTTGAATTTTTTTCATTATGTCCAAAATAGAATCATGCAGAAATAACAATAAATAAAAAATCTGTAAAATACCCCTGTTTTATGGATCTGGATAGTGGGTATTTTGATTATGGTTCAATAAACAATTACTAATTCTATACGACATTTCCAAAAATCTGATCAATAAAATTAGAAACTATTTCAAAAAGCCAGTCACCTCCCTCTTTTAATCCAGAAAAAGCGTCACTTGCAGGTTCAAATGCTTGATTAATCTGTGTTTCATTGACAATCGTTTGTTCCTCACCGATGAAATTATTACTCGGTAAGTCAGCCTGTAAAAAATAATCTTTCAATTTAATTTTTTAACCCTTTTTAACATTTCATGATTTGTATGTATTTACTATGACTCAATGGGACGGCTGAAGCCTATTTTTTTAAAAGGTCTTTAAAAGAAATCTGGCGGTTTTTTCATGCATTTGTGATACTCTGTCCACTGCTTCTAATAGAGATTGTTGATTTATTTCTACTTTATCATCCAATATTGCATATACTCCAATTTTCTGTTTACCATCCTCTTCTATTATTTTATGAACTGCCTGAATAGAATAACAATAATCTCCAACTTTTTTCTCAAATCTCTCTTTTTCCTCGGGGCTAAAACCTAAAAATCTGGCAATCTGCTTATTTTTCATTTCAACTTTAGAACCTATTACGATGATCCCAGGTTGTTTTTTGGGCTCAAATATTTCTATTGGGGAACCTTCTTTTCCTGCATGTTTTACCCTGATATGAAAGGAATTTTCTGTATTTTTTATAAATTCAAAGGAGTGACTTTCATGAATTAACCATCTTTCTATACTGTCCCTCATTTTGACACTACTCATGGATTACCTCTTTTTTAGTTCTATATTATTCTAAATTGACGGCTAAGGTATGTATCTCAATTTATAATATTTCTAAATTCGAGTTTAGAAATATACTAAATCTCTAAAGGCAATCCATTGTTTTTTTTAAAATATTGTTAGACATTAATGTTGAACCCTTGTTCTAATTCTGGAATTTGGGTTAATATCAAAATATTCATCATTAATCCAATTATTGACAAAACTATTCCGAGATAAAGACAGTTTTTGGCTTTTTTTGGATCATCTTGTCTTAAAACAAAATAAGCGATAATTCCTCCAATCAATCCTATGAATATTGGTAATAGAAACCAAAAATTACTCCTACTTTTTTCTGGATTCATGCTTTTTGGGTTCTTAATGATAATAAAATATTTTCTTATTTTACTTTGAATTTTTTTTCTGGAGTTGTGTTATTTCAATTTCTACTGTCTCAAGAGGATCATCCACCTGATTTCTTTTAATTGAAAACATTTTGGGTTTTTCAAAATCTTTTGTACAATCTGGACATGCGTAAACCAAAACCCTGTGCTCATTTGGGGCTTTAGGGTTTGATAATCTGGGATAATACACCAGTCTTGCGCCGCAATCCACGCAATACCTGTTGGCTCTTTTAATTCTGGCCAATGTAATCCTCCTGCATTCTATCTAATCTGCGATCATGTATTAGATCTATCCAGTCTAATTGAGTAAACCAAATTGTTGGATTCGATCTATGTTTCAAAATTCGAAATTAGAAATATTGTTAAATTAACCAATAGACAGGAAAATAAAATGTTTCAAAAGTCGAATTTAGAAACATAAGGCGCCGCCCGCCAGACTCGAACTGGCGACCATCCGATTAACAGTCGGATGCTCTACCACGCTGAGCTAGGGCGGCAACATGTTTGTACCTAGGTAAAAGTGATTTAATCCTTGCTACGATTCCAAATAGACATTGTCCGTTAAATTATCTTAATTGAACTTTGCAAAAAAATCTTTGATTTCATTTGAATAATTTTCAACAAGTTCTATAATCTCAAGATGTTCCTCAGCTGTCGGTTCTCTTTTATGCACGATTTGGAAGGCACTTAATGCTGAGCCTACCATTTCTCCTACAAAAAAACCACACAAAAAGTCTCCCACGCTTCTACAGTTCCATACTTGCCCAACTCTTGGTGATGCTCCAGATGCTTTGTACAATTCTAAAGTTTCTTTAATTAATTGAATAGTTTGTTGTTGAAATTCTGAATCTAAAGTCATGTATAATTTTTTCTCAATATGTTAAAAACTATTTTTCAATTCCTTTTTTCTTCTCATAGATATAAATCCCATCTAGGAAGACTCTGTGATCTTTATTTTTTACCTTGGTCTTTAATGCTATGTTTGCAGCAGTTTGAGTAATATCTGTCCAAACTTCTCCTGTTAAAATAACATCTTCTCCTTTTGGATTAACTTTTGTATTTCCGACGATATGTGCTATACGGGCTGCTCTCTCTCCTTGAAAGTTTTCAATAGAAATAATTTTATCTTTAACTTTAACGGTAACTGGAAAATGGGCATATACAATTTTCATTTTAATGGTGTATCCTTCAGTCAATCCTTCAAAAATATTTTTGATTAAGGAACGTGCGGTGTGTAATATGGAATAATCTCTTTTTCTTTTTCCTTGTGCTTTGAGCGTTATTTTGCCTTCAGAGACCTCAACATTCACCGGTATTTTTCTAAAACTTTTGAATGTTTTACCTAGTGGCCCATTAAATTGCATCATGTGTTTTTTCACAGTAATTTTAATCCCATCTGGGATTTCTAAAACTTCTTGGAATTGGTCTGGTTTAGAAGACATATCCGATTAAAAATCCTCCAAGCTCTTTTGATACTGCCTCATGATGTGACATGACTCCTTGATTAGTGGTAACAACTAACATGCCTCTATTATAGGCCGGCAAATATTGCTGTTCCCAAGAATTGTAAGCATCTTTTTTTACTTTAAATCTTGGTGAAATTGCTCCGCATTTTGTAATTTTTGCCAATAATTTTATCTTAAATTTACCTCCTCTTTTATCATCTATATGTTCAAATTCTCCAATATACCCATTTTTTTGTAAGGATTTAAGAACTTCAATTCCTAAATTTGAGGTTGGAAGTATAATACAATCAGTATTTCTTCTTGCTTCATTATTGTAAAGTGTGACAAATAAATTTGCTAAAATGTTTGTGGCTGGCATTTTTATCACTGATTTTTCCTAAATCCGAGAGATACTGCGACTTCTCTGAAACATCGCCTGCAAAGCATAAGATCATATTTTTGGATAACTGCAGTATAATCTCCACATCGTTTACACCATCTGGAACCCCTTCCAAAGTCATGTTTTTTTCTCCCTGTAAATTCATACGATCTATCTTTGGCCATTACGCTACGGTCACTCCAAACTCTTTGATTAGATAATCTTTTGCTTCATCCGATTTTATAACGTGCTTTTTACCAACTCTTGCTTTGTGCTTACTTCTTACCCTTATGTTATAACCTGGTCTTGATAATGTAACGGAGATTCCTAATCCTAAAATTCCAACTTTTGGATCATATTTCACACCAGGAATGTCAATGTGTTCATTAATTCCAAATGAATAATTTCCAAAATTATCAAAAGACTTTCCTTTAACTTGATTTCCTTTAGCTTCCAAAAGACGTTTTAGTAATTCTTTAGCATCTTCTCCTCTAACTGTAACTGCCACTCCAATTGGCTCCCCTTTTCTTATTCCCCATTCCCTCTGTGTTTCTTTTGCTTCTCTTGAAGATGGTGTTTTTCCAGAAATTTGGTTAAGTGCTTTTTTCGCAACTTCAATTACATCCCCTGATTTTCCCAATCCCATATTGAGAACTACCTTGTCAAGGGAAATTTTTTTCATTGGATTTTCTTTAGTTTGAGACATAGTATCACTTTATTTGAATAACTGGTTCTCCTTTTCCTATTACCATTACAACATCTGTTGGAATCTCTATTTTTCTTTCCTCAAGCGATAAGAGAATTCTTTTTGGAAGAATGAAAGTACCTTCCTCAATTGCTTCTATCTTGCCGATTTCACCTGCATTCACTCCACGTGTCACCAACACAGTGGAATCTTTTTCTAATTTTAATACCTCTAGAATTTTCATATCTGGAATTTGTATTACACAACTATCATTAACATTGACTTGAATATCTGAAATTACTGAGCGCCCATCATGGAATCCTATTTGGGTTTTTCCATTTTTTATAGTCGTTTTACTCTTTACTCTAACAATTTTTTTAGATTTTTCTGAATCATTAATTTTTACCGGTTTTAAAATTTTCCCATCAGTAGGAACAAGTCTGTAAATATCTGAAACATCTTGTAGTTCTACAACATCCATTAAACCTATTGCATGATGAAGGGATTTTCTAACAATTCCATCTACCTTGACTCGTCCACTGTATATGGCAGTCTTTGCTTCTCTTAGGGTACTTACAATTTTTAATGTATCTCTTAAGAAAACTGCAGTTGGAATTGATGCTTCTTTTTTGTGTGGTCCTGGTTTAACGGTAACTACGAATCTTTTGTTTTTTCTATTAATTCCCCAAAATTGAGGGGCCATTTGTCGTTTGAGTTTTTTACTTCCAGATATACTTACCATTATTCTTCAGTGTCCTTTTGTTTTGTTTTTTCTACTTTTGTTTCTTTCTTTATGGTCTCAGTGTCCTTTTGTTTTGTTTTTTCTACTTTTGTTTCTTTCTTTGAATTTTCATTTTTCTTTGATGGCTTTTTTCCCTCAAGCTTTGAGATTCTCCATTTATCATCTGAGTTTAATCCTGTAACTATAACATTTGAAGAATGAATGTAGACATCAAACTTGTCTCCTTTTGTTTTTTCTTTTTTTACTCCCTCTATGGCAACACTACTTTTTTGAACTGAAATTTTTGCAATTTTTCCATCTACTCCCTTAAATTCACCTCTTACAATTTTTATGTTGTCGCCTTTGACTACACGAATGCTTTTTTTAGTATATTTTTTTTGAAGTTCTTTTGAAAGAGGACTTGAAATCTGTTTACTTTTAGTGACATGGGATGCCTGATAAATTAACTTGTTTCTCATTTTTGATGGTTTCATCTTATACCACCATTGATGCCAAGTTAGCTACTCTTGGCCATTTCTCTGAAGCTTCTGCGGCTACTGGTCCTTTGATATCTGTTCCTTTCACCTCTCCTTCTGGAGTAATTAGAACGGCTGCATTATCTTCAAAACAAACTCTAACGCCGTTTAATCTTCTTACTGCATATTTTTGTCTTATTATTACTGCGCCGAAAACTTGCTTTCTAAGTTCTGCAGGGCCTTTTTTTACAACAACATTACAAAAGTCACCTACTCCTCCTGCGGGAAGTCTTGATACTCTTGTCTTGTATTTTGTTACATTGATTACTTCTAAAATTTTTGCACCTGTATTATCTGCACAAACAATGTTTGCACCTACTGGGATTACTCTTGTAACATATGGACGGAATTCAGAGACTCCTTTACCTGCTTGTTTTGCCATTATGCCTTAACCTCTACTACGACATATGATACTGATTTTGCAATTGGTCTACATTCTGCAGTCAACACATTGTCACCCATTGAGACATCCATGCATTCAGGAACATGTGCATGAATTGTATTTGTACTTCTTGCATATCTTTTATATTTGCTAAAGTATACGTGTGCTTCTTTTTGCAGTGTAATGGTCTGCTTTGCCTTGTCCCCTGTTACTTTACCCTCAAATAATTTTCCACGAATTGTAAGTCTACCATGAAAAGGGCAATGGATGTCATTGCATTCTTTTGAAGGCACCTTTACGTCCAAACCAATGTTTTGAGTCATGCTTTTCCTCCTATTCTTTCAAATGATCTCTTTTGAATTTTTGATCCATTTACCATTATTTGCTGCTCATTTACATTGAATTTCCAATTGGTATGTCCTTTTGGAATTAGTTTTATTCCTTTAGTGGTGTTTAATGTAAACATGGATTTTGTTTCGTAGATTATCGTTCCATTTAATCCTATGATTTGGCGGTTTGCAGAATCTGTGATCTGAGTTTTTAATCCAATAAACTCATGTCGTGTAATATTGTCAGGCGTAATCATTTTTTTCTCATCTCGTTTAATCTTGTAAGCATTCTTGCAATGTCGTGTCTTAGGGCTTTTATCTTACCGCTCTCTTTTCGTAATGTTCCCTTAGAACCATCAACTCTTAATTTTGCAAGTTCACTTCTAGACTCTTGAATTTTACCTTTAAGGTCTTTTTCGTTTAGAGCCCTCACTGTTTTCATGCTTATTCTTGCCATTACTTTAATTTCGCCTCTTCTTCTTCAAGTGTTTCTAAACCCTCCATTTTCTTTGATTCTATGGAAATTCGTGCTGATTCTGACTCGGCAGTGTCTTCTTTTCCTTCTACTTTGATTACCTCTACTTTTACATCATCAATTTGTATTTCTTCTACTTTAACGGGCTTTGCAGTTGTTTTTTCTACTGTCTTTTCCCTTAATTCAAACTCTGGAACCAATCTTTCCTTTATCGCAATTCTAATTCTGATTCCAATGGATCCCATTGCAGTTGTGACGTGGGCAATGTCCTCCGAAACAATAACTTCTGCATGATGCCCTGCTCGTGGCAAAATCCCTGAAGTGTGTTTTTCAAATGCTGAACGATCTCCTCTAAGTTTTCCAGAAATAGTAATTTGTACTCCCATAGCTCCCCCTTCCATTATTTGTTTTAATGTCCACATTGTAGCTCTTCTAAATGCAGTTCCACGTTCTAGATGTGATGCCATTCTATTACACATGACACTCGGTGATAATTCAGGTTTTTCAATCTCGTTTACTGAAATTTGTGGATTTTTTAATCCAAAGTCTGTAGTGAGCTTCTCAGTTAATTCTCTTATTCCAGAACCTTTTCTTCCAATTACTATACCTGGTCTTGTAACGTGAAGAGACACTCTGGTTCCAGTTGGAGTTTTTGAAATTTCGGCATGAGAAAAACCTGCATCTTTAATTGCTTCTCTTAGATAATCTTTGAGAAGCATCATGTTGTAATTGTCTTTGATTACGTTTTTGACTGATGACATTTTAAATCTCCTGAGCCACCAACTCTACATGGGTGAGAACATTATTTTTTGGAGTGGCTCTTCCCATTGCTCTTGGGGTAAATCTTTTTACAAGAACTCCTTTGTGAACTGTCGCATTGATAATTCTTAATCTATCTAAATCCATTCCTTTATACTCTGCATTTGATTCTAAGTTATCTAAAACTTTGATAAACTCTTTTGCTGATTTTTGAGGATATCGCCCGGCCATCATTCCAGGATCCGATCTATGACCTACCTGGTTTTTGTATCTTCCAAAGGCAATAGCTCTTTTTTTGTCAATCACTGCTTGCAGATAGTCTCTTGCTTTTTCAATTGACAATCCTTTGATGGCAACTGCTATCTCCCTTGCATGTTTGTGAGAAATATCTTTTTCTCGTAAAGAAGATCTAACGTGTTTTGTTGAATCATAATTTTGAAATGCATAGTCGAATCTTCCCATAATAATCACTTCAATGGAACGTAAAGACTGGATCTTGATGCACCAACACCTGGAGCGCCATGATTAACTCTTTTGTTAGTAATCACATATTCGCCAAGATAGTGTCCTATCATCTCGGTCTTTATCATTACTGGCACAAAGTCTTTTCCTGAAAAAACATTTACTGCGACATTTACCATGTAAGGAAGTATGATCAAATCTCTACGATGAGTTTTGATTGGAGTTTTTAATTTCCCTGCTTTTGCAGCTTTTATCTCTTCAATTAATTTTCTCTTTTCATCTGTAATTCCACGTGTAAGGGATCTTCTTTGTCTTGAGTTGAATAATTGAAATAGCTTTTCAAGAGAAGTATTGTCTAGATCCTCTTTTGAAAGTCCTCTGTATAAAAATTCTTTAACCATTGTTCTTTTCCAGTGTCCGTGATTGTGATATTTTATAGTCCATATTATAGCATTCCTATCTTCGTAGCCAAATCTCTTGCTTTTTCTATTGTTTCGAATTGAACAAAGGCTTTCTTACCATAAATTGTTCGTGCGGTGTTTACGTTAATTGCTTTTTGATTGTAAAGGATGGAAACTGCCTCTGCGATTTGTGGTTTACTTGCTTGCCGTTCTACAATAAAGCAAATTTTACTTTCATTTTCTACCATGGCAAATGTTTTTTCTGTAATATATGGCTTCAAAATGATTCTACGGGCTTGATCTGTGTTCATTTTATTTTCTCCATTAAATTAAGATGGGTTGATTTTATTTTGGCAATTTCTTCTATTGCTGCCTTTGAATACACTGTTAATCTAATAGGATCAGATCCTGGTGATAAATCTAATACGCTCAAATCTTTAACTGATCTTGCCTCGACTCCTGGAATGGCACCACATGCTTTGTTAATTTTCTCAGAATCTTTAGTTACAAACAATACGCTTTTTCCAATTTTTTTACCTCTTCCCCTTAGGACTGTTTGACCACTTCGTGGTTTTCGTGATTGCAGTCTTTCAACATCTTTATCTAATTTCAGAGATTCTAAAACTTTGGAAATTTCACTGGCTTTTGACAATGTTTCCAAATCATTTGATACTATTATTGGAAATAATTTGACATCGTCTACTTTATGACCTCTTAATTGTACTTGTTCTTTTGAAGCGGTGGCTGCAATTGCAGAACATAATGCTAACTTGTTTTCTTTTTTGTTTAATTTTTTATAAATTACTTTGTTCACGTTTGGTGGATGAGCTTGTCTTCCTCCTCTAGTGGATGCTACTTCACCTGCTTGGCCTTGTCTTCCACCACCCCCGCCTCTCATTCTGGCAATACGAGAAATACCCTGACCTGTTGGAGGATTGTTTGAATCAGCAACAACGTCCATTCCTGCAGTTGGATGTCTTCCTTGTCTTTGAAATTTATGCGAGTTTAGATTAGTCCATGCTTTGTGTATCAAGTCTCTTCTAAATGGGGTTGAAAAAATTAATGGCAATTCAATTTCTTCATCTTTATCACCAGTTAGTGTCAATGAAGTTACCTTGATCATATTACTACCTCCAAAATGTTGGGTTTTAATATTTTTGGAGGTGCATTTCTAATTTGTCTTCGTAATTTAATCAATCTTCGATAAGTTCCTGGGACAGAACCTTTTAGGATGATAAAGTCCCCTTTGACTAAGCCAAAGTGTTTGTATCCGCCATCTGGATTTATTTTAAGACTATTGTCATCAGCATTTCCCATTACCATAATTCGTTTATCATATTCTATTCTTTGATGGAATCCCATTTGTCCTGCTCTTGGTACTGTATACATGACGCTTTGTGGAGAAATTGGTCCAAGAGAGCCTACCTCTCTTACTGTTTTTCTTGATTTATGCTGCTTTTTCTTGACACCCCATCTTTGAATAACTCCCTGCCAGCCTTTGCCCTTTGTAATGGCAGCAACATCAACTGTTGAACCGGTTTCAAAAATCTGATCAATTTTAATTTCTTTTCCCAATAATTCTTTAACATGCGCAAATTGTTTTTGGATATCTCCTCCGCTAACAAGAGCCTCAAAAATATATGGTTTTTTTTGTTCTAATCCTGCTGCACGAGGAGACACTGCAACTACTGCAAAAATCTCCTTAATTCTTTTAAGATGTTTTTCTGCTTCCTCGAGTGCACCTTCTTTACTTTTTAGTGAAATTTCTTTTGCAATATGTTTTGGAATATCTTTTGAATAAACATCAAACTCCGCGTGTGATCCATCTAGATCTTTGGAGTATCCTCTAATTCCCAAGATGGTAACTGGCGGGGTTACAAGAACTGTTCCAAGACTTACGAGTTGTTTTCCAGCATTTGGAGTCTTATCTCGGTCATCTATGCTTACAATCTGCACACAACCCGCTTTAAAACCGCAATGGGCTAAAATTTTGGGTTCTTCCGAATTGATTTTTGGCCAAGCACGAATTCTTGCTTCCATGCTTTTTGCACGACCTCTAGGTGAATATGCAAGACTACCTCTTCTTGGTTGACTGTGTTTCCTGGCTCCCATGGATAAAACGAAATCATCTACATCCGTCTAATAAACCATGTGAGAATATCGTTAACCTCTAAAAATAATCTGGTTAACGAAGTTAACCTACAATTATGGATTCAAAATATCATTAATCATATTCCATACTGTTATACTTCCTATGATTACACCGATCACGCCCATTCCGATTGCCAGGATTAGAAAATTCTTTTTTTCCTTCAATTTTTCATTCTGTGCTATATGAATTAATTATGGATAGTGATCCGAGTAATGCCTCTTCTAGTCTCACCGTTTCAGTCGCCTGATTTGGAAAAAAGTTCAAGGTCTTTGAATTATGTAAGTTGCTCATTTTACCTCCTAGAATCTGATGGACTCCTTTTTCAGGTGAGCCAAACACCATTAAAATTGGATCTTTTGAGGTTACGTATTTTGAAATTTGTTCCTTTGTTGCATTTTTTCCTTTTTTTGATGTAATGATAGTTGATCCCTTCCATTCAGAAATCAAAGAAAAAAGATTCGCTCTCTCTTTTATCATAAATCCCCAATATGTTGGAGCTTCATCCTTTGTAATGGGTTTCACTTCAAAATTTGGATAGCCTGATTTGAATTGAATTGTCGTTCTCTTGCCGATAGGTTCATGTCCAAAATATTGCACGAGCTGATTAATTCCAACATCGACAAATTTCCTTCCTTTGAAACTTACTGTAATCCCTTCCCTCACATCTCCTTTTTTAATTTTTTTTGCATCAGCTGGTGTAATGTGACTTGGAATCTTTAGTGGATGTAAAACACCTGCAAATTTTAATTCATTCATTTTGGGAAATAATCTCTTTCTCAAAAATTGAGGTGTGTCTAAATATTTCAATATTAACAACATCAAATTTCGATCTTCCTTGTTGTCTCCGTCTTGATAGATGTAAATTGTATTGACCCTAAAAATAGCACAAGCTCTTGCAATCTCTGATATTTTTCTAGTTTTATCTACTTTTAATGCCTCATCTGAAAGAGATGAATCTGGAATTGCGATGGATATGTTCAATGTTATTTTTCTATTATGATATGGAATTAACTATTTATCCCCATGTGGAAATTTTTCTTTTGCCATTTTTGCAAAATTTTCAATATTATTCTGTGAAACTATTTCAAACAAACCTGTGTCTAATTTTATGTGGGCCATTCTAATGTGATTTGTTCCTTCTTTATCTTCGCTGGATAAGTAGATGGAAGCTACGGCCAAAGCTGATGCATCATCTAGAGATAAATCATTAGTATATGATTTTTCTAAAAAGTCAGTTACTTGATCAGAACCTGAACCAATTGCGATTGCATCATATGAAATGTATGTTCCACTTGGGTCTGTCAAATACAGTTGAGGTGAATTATTTACAACTCCTCCTAAAATCAACGATACTCCAAATGGTCTAACTCCTGCATATTGTGTATATTGTTGAGATTGATCTGCCAAATGTTTGGCAATAGTTTCAACTTCTACGGCTTCGTCGTAAATCAATTTATTACTTTGAGAAAAGAATCTGGCATTATCTACTTGACTTCTAGCATCTGGAATATATCCTGCTGCTGCCACTCCTACATGATCGTCTATTTGAAATATCTTTTGAGCAACATCTGAAATTTGTAGTTTTCTTGATTTTTCTTCCACTGCGATAAC
>DATKYM010000056.1:0-67044 GCA_035528495.1 Nitrosopumilaceae archaeon | reverse complement strand
AAAGGACTTCAATTTTTCCAGGAATTCAAGAGATTCCAGGGACTCGTTGAGAGCATGAATTTAAGGTATTAACCATTGAATCCCGAAATCGAACCCCTTCATAGGAACGAATCTCTTGTAGATGATGGAATGCTTTTTGTAAGGACAGAAGGTATCCTCAATACAATGATTAAGATCCCAATAATACTTGTGGGCTTGGTCGTTGTGGCGATCGGAATGCCGTTTCAAACCTCATTCGCCTCTACTAGAACCCTAGAACTAACCATGTATTCAGATGGTTCTACACACATATCTACTCTAATAGATGTTAATTCACTATCACCTGATTTTGAACTTGATTTGTTCGGCCCGTCAGTTGATAATTTTGTCACTGTAGGCGAAAAGGGATTTTTGTTATCAAGTGAGATTAATGGAACAAAAGCCTTTATCGACACCTTCGGGTCATCTAGCATTACTGTTGACTACGACATTCATGATCTAATTTCCAAAGATGGAAGAGTTTGGACTTTTTCGTTTGATTCCACATCTGATTATACTTTACTTTTGCCATCAAACTCGATAATTGTTGGAATGAACTCTATTCCCAAAAATATGGAAATAATGAAAGAACAAACTAAATTAGAATTATCTGGGGGTACAACTGAAATTAATTACATACTGGATACGCCACAAAACCCAATAGATAATCCTCCAATCGATTCAACCGATCCAGACAATCCTTCAGAAGATTACACGATGCCAATAATTGTTGGTGGGGTAATTGTAGCTGGAGTTGCAGGTGCATCCATAGTTATGAAAAGAAGCAAATCAAAATTATCAGCAACAGTTCAAGAGGAAATAATTTCTGAAAAATCAACTAAAAATGAATATGTTGATCCACAGGCAATCTTTGATTTTGTACCTGACATGCGAGTCGATGATAAAAAAATTGTTGAATTTATTTCTGCAAACGGCGGTCAGGTTTATGAAAGTGAATTAAGAAAAAAATTCGTTCAACCACGAACAACTATGTGGAGAGCTGTTAAGAGATTGGAAAGATTAGGAGTAATTGAAATTACTAAAAAAGATCTACAAAATCTTGTAATTTTAAAGAAAACCTTGGAGGAGGAAGAATGAAATCTGTAGCTATTTTTGGAATGTTGATTTTAACTATTAGCCTGGTTCTAGGAGGCTCAACAACTACGGTTTTTGCCCAAGATAATCCGCCAATTCTACTCAAAATAGCTACTACAGCACAAGACAAAATCCAAAGCCAAATCTCTAATAATTCATCTGAGGAGATAAAAAAATTATTTGAAGAAGGGAAACAAGGCGTAGTGGATCTGGAGATTGCATTGTCAAACGATGATTTGGAAACCGCTAAAACGGAATTTCTAACCACAATGAAATTATTTAATCAAATATCTCATCTTTTAACTTATACTCAAACGACTTATCAAACCACAACTCAAATTCCTAATCAAACTTCACAAACAGAAGAAAATTCTAGCTTACCTGCAATTAATCCTATTAGTGATCTGATTAGAATGCAAGGTTATGTAGGTAGTCTAAAAACAATTGCTGAAAATCATAATGCAACATTAGTATTTTTACCACTAGATGAATTATTTGTTGTTGCAAAAACTCAAATTAATAAAAATCAATATGAGCAAGCATCAGATACAATTCAAGAAATCAAAAATACAATAATAGATTTTAATGCAGAACTTCGCCAACAAGCCTCACAAAAAGAACTAGACCGTGCTCAAGAATTTGCCCAAAAGTATCTTAAACAGCTTGATCGATTAATTGAACATGCAAAAAAAGTTGAATTATCTGAAGATATTATTCAAAAACTAGAGACTGCAAGAGAAGGTCTTACTTTAGCAATATCTCCATCAGATATAATCAAAGAAGTAAGAAATATCATGTTGATTCACTCACAAAATGAATTATCAGAAACAAAACTTTTAGAATTACGAATCATACAAACTCAAGAAAGAATTCTTGAAATATCTAACTCTGATCAATTTACTCAACATACCATAGAGGGAATGAACAAAAATATCCAGACCATCAAAGATCTAATTGATAAAAAAGAATTTGAACGAGCAACTGAATTACTAAAGGCATCAGAAAGAATTCTTGAAAAAATCGAAATTTAGTTACTAATTATCATAAACTTCATATACATTTTCTAAACAACATGAACATGGCTTCTAAAGAAATTAGTTTTGGCGTAGGTATTCCAATGATTATAGTTGGTGCCTTAATGGCATGGTTATGGGCTCCTTTAGAAGTTGACATGCAAAGTACGGTAGAATTTGTGGGAAGTTTAATTGGAATTTTAGGTGTAGTATTTTTCATTTCTGGACTATTCTACACAAAAGAACCAGTAATGCATTAAAGCCCATTGAATAAATAATGAAAAAAAGTAGAACTATTACTTGAAAATTAGGTTATTCGAAATATTTACATCAGTTGAGGGAGAAGGAATTCTTTACGGTACCAAAACTCTGTTTGTTAGATTAGCAGGTTGTCCATTTACTTGTTTTTATTGTGATACAAAGGAATCATTACCACTTGATTCAGGAAAAGAATATGATATTCAAGAAGCCTGTCAACTAATAGATTCTAATCTAAAAAAACAAACATACAAAGTAAATTTTACCGGCGGAGATCCTTTGGTTCAACATGAAGCAGTAGCCGAACTTGCAAAATATGTTCAAAGTAAAAAAATTCCTACTTATCTAGAATCATCATGCTATGATTCCAACAAATTTAATTATGTTTTACCGTTTATGGACATTATTAAGATTGAATTTAAAACAAAGGATTCTAAATTTGTTGACCCTATACATTATGAACAATTAATTGAAAATGCAATGAATTGCCTTAAATCTTCGATATCTGAAAGAAAAACAACATACATCAAAGTTGTTGTAAGCTCGAATACAGATTTAGACGAGTTTAATAATTTGGTTGAAAAAATCTTCAATTCCGTTTCAAAGGATCAAATTGATGGTTTCATAATCCAACCAACTTATGGAATAGCAGAGCCATCTTTGGACCTTCTTCTAAATCTATATGATATCGTGTTTCCATATTATATTGATGTTAAAGTAGTCCCCCAACTCCACAAGTTCATAGGAGCTCCATAAAATTACCACGAGTCTAAAAATCAGATTAGGTTCAAATACTAGAAAAAATCTCTCAAAGTATCTAATGGATCAAGAGCGCGTAAAAAAACTGGTTAGAGAGTTAATTATAGAAATTGGGGAGGATCCAACTCGTGAAGGTCTAAGGGACACTCCAGAAAGAATAGGCCGTATGTACAAAGAAATTTTTGGTGGATACGAATCTGACTCTGAATTGTCAGTACAGTTTTCTGAAGACTCTGATACAGTTGTTGCACGTGACATTCAGTTTTATTCCATGTGTGAACACCACATGTTACCATTTTTTGGCAAAATCCATATTGCCTATTCTCCAAATGGAAGGGTTTTTGGAATCTCAAAACTAATTAGATTGGTAGAAAAATATTCCAAACGCCTACAAATCCAAGAACGTTTAACAAAAAATATAGCTGATGAATTATTTGCCCAAGGAGTAAAAGGAGTAGTGGTAGTAGCTGATGCTCAACATCTTTGTATGAAAATGAGAGGAGTAAGAAACGATGCAACTCTGACCTCATCTGCCTATAGGGGCATTTATGAAAATAAAGCGGAAAAAGAAAGTATTATGGCTATGATACGAAAAAGTACCTCTGATACCTCATTTTAGTACCTGAAAAATTAAATATTCATTGTTTAACACAATTTCTATGGTTGTCCATGATAATATCCATATTCCAAAGGAATCTTTTCCATCTTGGATCTGGTATGTAATAGAAGCGGCACTCGTAATTGTTCTTTCTTTTGCACTTTCTTTCAAAGTCGCTGAATTATTTGATGTAACACCTGAAGTTGGAAATTGGATTCTAACTGGAACATTTGGTGTATGTTTTTTGATATGGTATATCATAATTAGGGGTTTTATTCTCAAAAAGAAAATTCTTAGAAACAAGTACTAGAATTATTTTAAATATTTTGTTTTATCTTTAATCCCAGATTTCTCAAAGGCGATTTTTCTATTATTACATGACTCACAAATACCACAATGATATTTCCCATTAGAATAACAACTCCAAGTTTTGAAAACAGATTCTCCAATAGTTTTGTAGCCAAATTTTAACAAATCACTCTTTGAAAGACCAACCTTATAGGGAGACCAAATTTCAATTTTTTTTCGTAATCCTGATTTTATACCGTCATTTTCACCTTGATTAAATGAAGATTCTAATTTTTTAGCGAAATCTGGTCTACAATCAGGATAGTTTTCATCTCCAGTATGAGCTCCATAAGCAACCAATGGTGCATTTAGAGTAAATGCCCATGCAGAAGCAATCGAGAGGAAAATAGCGTTTCTTATTGGAACAACAATAGAGTAATCAAATTTATTTGGTATTTTTCTCTTGGAGCTAGTCAATACGTTAGAATCTCCATACAATTCTTTCATAAAGCCAATGTCTACGATTTTGTGTTTCTTTAGAGATAATGTTTTTGAAAAGGATTTTGCCGCAATAATTTCTCTATTAGCCTTTTGACCATAAGAAAATGAAATTCCATAAAGTTCATACTTTGATTTTAAATACGATGCAGCACAAACAGAATCTACTCCGCCACTAAAAACTAGAACCGCTTTTTTCATTAATTTATCTCCAAGTTATTTTTTTATTTTAGCGCCTATACTTGGTTTACAAATTATCGTTTGACATTCTAATTTAGCAGATTCAAATCCTCTAGCCATCGCCTTACATATTTTTTTAAGGTCTTCTGAACTCTTTGAAAATGCAATAACTGATGGACCAGCTCCACTAATTGTTACACCTAATGCTCCAGCTTTTAGCGCATTTTCTTTTACTTTTGAAAATCCAGGTATCATATGTTTTCTGGCAGGTTCTACTATCATATCTTTTATTGATTTTCCAATTAATTCAGGATTTTTACTCATAAATCCAACTACAATTGCTGTTGCATTTGATAAATTAGTAATACTAGCCGTAAAACTAATTTTTTTTGGAATCACACTTCTTGATACTTTGGTTTTCTTTTTTGGAACCTTTAATTTTGGAACTGCAATACACATTCTTAAATTATTAGGAGGGTCGATTTTGATTACATCCAATGGATTAGTTTTAACAATTACAAATCCTCCCAACACTGAGGCTGCAACATTATCATAATGAATTGAGCCGGCACTAGCTTTCTCACCCATTCCTGCAAATTCTACGAGTAAATTTTCATCTAGCTTTAATTTGTACAATTTATCAAATGCAACAGCGGCCCCAGCAGCTGAGGCTGCACTGCTTCCCATTCCATAACCTGCAGGCACATTTTTTTTAATTTTTATTTCAATTCCATCTTTGGTTTTAAATTTTTTAATCATATTCTTTACGACTAGTCCTGCAGTATTTTTATCAGGATTTGTTGGAATATCATCTTTAGTTATGATACTTACTCCTTTAGTCTTTGTTTTTGTTAGAGTAATTTCATCATAAAACGCATTGATTGCCAGTCCAAAGACATCAAATCCTGGTCCCAAATTTGCCGTAGATGAAGGTGCTACAACAGTAATTGTTGAAGTCATTTAATCCTCTACCTCTTCACCTAAATTAAGAATTCTGCTTAACGCTGCTTCTAAATTCACCAATCCATCACCTGTTACATTAGAAACTGGAATTAATCCTTGAGCAAAACCACTAAGATTTAATCCTCGTAAAATACTAGTAGCCAAAGAATATGTTTCACCATCTACATCATCAGCAATTGCATTTTCTAATGTTCTGATGTTTCCCGACCATTCAATAACATCTTTTAGTTTTGAACCTATGATATCTGTTTTTGTAATTATATTTACCGTAGGTATGTGAAGACGTAACCTTATTGAGGTTGCAAGAAGAGCGATGGAAACAAAATTTACAGGTGTAGTTATTAAGGAACCGTCAAACAAAAAAATACTAGTTTTTTCTTCACTAGTCAAATTCTCAACGATATAACTTCCACTGGATCTGTATGCAAATAACTCTATTTGCCCTGGTGTGTCTACTATCAGATAATCTGGATTTGCCCTTTCAACTTCATTTCTTATGTCGTCAATTTTCGAAGCAATAAGATCATTTGCCATTATTAGGGCTCCATTTGGTCCTAAATCATATTGCTTCATTATTGAAACGATATCGATATAATCTCTTACATCAACATCACAAGTATATGGAAGACTCTCAACACCTGGATCCAAGTTTAATGTGGCAGCAAATGCACCATTTTGTGTGTAATAATCATATAATTTTGAGGTTAGTAGAGATTTTCCCGCTCCAGCAGTACCAGTTACAAAAATCGTTTTCAATAGTCTAAAATTCCTCTGTTCGCTTATATTTCAAACTAGAAGTAGGCACAGAAATTTTAGGCATAAAATTGGGTCAACTTTCATATTTGAATCTATAAAATTTTTTTCAAATGAATTGGAGAATTGTTGTAATTCCAGTTACTCTTATCCCAATTCTGTTTATTGCGTTACAATTTGATATTAAAATTGACGATGTTGTTGCTATTGGGATTTTTCCATTTGTGATGGCAGTAATTGCCATGATGGTAAAACTGGGGCTTCAAGGAATAAAGTTTGCATATATTGCTCAAAAATATTTAGGAAAGTTTGACTCCTTTTGGAAACTAACTGGAGTAAGGATGGGAAGTGAATTTATTAAATTTACAACTCCAATGTTTATTGGCGCAGAATTCATTGTAATTTATTATCTTCATAAAAAAGGAGTATCTCCTTCTAAATCTACATGGATTGCAATTATGGATATAGTCACTGAAGTCTTTGCTGCGGGTTTATTGTCAATTATGGCAGGTATACTTGCTCTAATGCATGGTGCATATGTTGTTGGGGCAATTATCTTGGGTACTAGTATTTTTGTAACAACATTATGGATGGTTTTATTCTTTTTATCGTCAAAGAGAATATTTCAACTTCCTAAAGTAATTTCTATTTTAGTTGAAAAGTTTGGAAAAGAAAAAGGAAAAAGTCTAGTTAGTAAAACAAATTCTTGGATGGAAGAAGTTTGCGTAATGAGCAAAAAAAATCTTAGAACCAGCGAGTCAAAAAAAATATTCACAACAACTTTCTTCATATCTTTGGTTTCTTGGTCATTTTATGGAATATCTTTTATGATTATCGCATTTGGAACAGGATATGTCATAGGAATATTTGACTCTATTATGGCAGTAATGGGTGCTAATGCAATTGGGAATTTGCCAATTACAGTAGGAGGTTCTGGATTGGCCGAATTTGGAATTGTTGCTTACTTGAATAATCAAAATCCCTTTGATTTACAAATCCTTGAAGGTAATGCAATATGGAATACGGTAATTGGATGGAGAATTGCTACTTATTACATACCAATTGCAATAACTTGGATATTACTAGTAAAATTGGCCTTGAGGAAATATAGTAAATCTGAACCTACATAGAACCTACATTACATGAGCGATATTGACAGTATAAATTTTAACAAATCATTATTTTATTTTCTCCAAAAAAATGACACAGTCATAATCTTCCGATAACCAATAAAATTTAGGGAAAAATAAACTCATAAACTATCCTCTTGTTTATAAAAAATAAGAAATGGATCATGATAAGATTAACGAATTTATAAAACAAGTTCAAAATTTCTACGACTTATCTCACTCTGGCAGGACTTTACTCTTTGGCTACTATCTTCAACTCAAAGAAAATTATGATTGTTTTAACCCAAAAGATATTCTAAGTTGTTATTCACATACATCGACACCACCACCATCAAATATTTTTGATGTTTTGTTCAAATTAGCAAAAGCCAAAAAAATTATCATTAGAAAAGATTGTAGTATAATTTCAGGTCAAGAAATTCAAAAAATTGAAGAAGACATACTTGGTGTAAAACCGTTAATTTCAATTAAAGATGAATTAAATGAATTACCTTCTAAAATGCCCGATCATGTTCAAAGTAAATATGTGGAAGATATTCTTGGATGTATCCAAGTTAAAGCATGGAGAGCTTCTATTGTAATGACTTGGATTTTAACACTAGATCATCTTCAAAGATTTGTCCTTTCTAATCATTTAAAAAAATTTAATGAGATTTTACAGGAAAATAAGAATTATAAAAAATTTGAAGTAGAAAATATTGAAGATTTTGAAGAAATCAAAGACTCTGATTTTTTAAGAGTAATTAGAACATGTGGAATAATTACTGGTAGCCAACTAAAAATTCTTGAAAAACGTCTTGACGAACGTAATAGTTACGCTCATCCAACAGATTTAGAATTAACAAATACTATGGCTATAGCCTTTATTGAGGATCTTATTGGTAACATTATTTTAAAAATTCTTTGATTAATTTACATATTTTAATTACAACCGTAATTTTTGGATTTATGTGGAATTTATTTTTAATAGAGATCACTTTTAAGTCCAAAATTATTTTTTTAATCTTGTTTGTCCAATTAAGCTAGGCAAAATCTAGGTTGTTTATATGGCTAATATCTGCAGTAGAAACTACTTTATCTTTTAACGGATTTTTTGAATTATGAATTTTAAAGATAAAGTCGTACTGATTACAGGAGCATCATCGGGAATAGGGCGCGCCTCTGCCATTCAATTTGCAAAGAGAGGTGCAAACATAATTCTAGTTGCAAGAAGAAAAGAAAAGTTAGACCAGCTAGAAAAGGAACTGAGTAAATTCAATATTTCTACACTTGTTTGTGAATGTGATGTTTCTGATAAATCTCAAGTTAAAAAAATTTCTGAAGTAATTTTAGAAAAATATGGATCAGTTGATATTCTCGTGAATAACGCAGGATTTGCGATTTATGGTTCAGTATCTGATTTGACTATTGAAGAAATTGAATCACAAATGGCCACAAATTATTTTGGAATGATTTATTGCACAAAGATCTTCCTTCCATCAATGATTAAAAAAAAATCCGGTCATATTGTTAATGTTGCCTCTGTTGCAGGAAGTTTTGGATTACCTGGAATTGCATCATATTGTGCAACCAAATTTGCAATGTTAGGTTTTTCAGAAGGTCTAAAGCATGAGCTCAAAGAAACTGGAGTTGGAGTAACCGTAGTGAGTCCAATAATGGTTCGTACAAATTTCTTTGAAAATTCATCGTTTGAAAATATGCCAAAATATTCTCCAACCTCTATAAGTGCAGAAACTGTTGCAAGGGCAATTTTGAAAGCCTCCAATTCCCCTAGATTAGAAATCATAGTTCCTTCAGTTGTGCGTATCGCCGTTTGGCTGAAAAGTACTTTCCCATACCTGATAAATCCAATTTTAGGCTCAGCTTTTAAAAAACAGTTAAACAAAAAAGAACAAAACTAGATTATTCTTCTTCTAATTCTTCAGGTTTACTAGATCCTACATTAATGAGTTCTAATGTTTTTAATTCAAATTGATAAATTGCATCCATTTCTATTTCTTTTTCACTTTGTAGATATTCAGTTACTTTTTTGCTTAAAGGTGCTTTATGTTGATCAAATACAAATTCGTAAACTACACCTTTTTCCAATTTAGAAACTTTAATTTTTTTTGGTAAATCTAATGTTACAATAAATCTTCCATCTTCAACTGAATCATAAAACTGAGCATCTATTTTATTATCCGTATCATAAATCTCTAAGACATATCCACTTCTCTTTAACTCCTCAGGCTTCTTAAATTTTGCATTTTGAATTTCATCAGAAACCCAATCGGGAAGTTCATCTTTCTTTTTTACCATGAATTTCAGCTCTAGTTTAGCTCTTTGTCTTTTTTACTCTTTTGCCACCACTCTAAATAATCATCTTGTTTATCTTCTCTTGTTCTTTCTCTTTGATTTAATTTATAACGAATATCTGAAACTTGCTCTCTTGTAGCATAAAGTCCACATCTTTTACAAATGAAATGTTTAGTTGCCGAATCCATTTTCATTGGAAATTCTATCTCATCAAATAACTTGAATAAATCATCTCTACCTCTGTCTTCCTCAAGAGTTTCTTCTTCATATTTTGCTTGGATTTTCTTTTTCTCTCTGTTAGAACACTCTGGACAGTTAGGCACTGCTGATATGTCTTAATTTTTTCCATAAAAGCGTTCCCACATATCTTTTGATCGATTTTCAAAATGTCTGGCACGCAGATTATATCTTCATCCCTTGCGGTCAGTTCGCCCATCGAAATCCCGCGTGCCAGACAACTAAAAATCTAAAAATTATTCCTTTATCTCTTTTCTTCCAAGGTCTCAACAGCGATTTTGGCAGTATTTTCTGCTCCTTTAGACATAAAATTCTTCGAAAAATCTAATAAATTTCCTTCAAATTTATCATAATTTTCTTTGATGGTTTTTATTCCCTTTATCACGTGTTCAGTTTTGTTAGCTAATATCCCTAAATTTTTCTTTTCTGCCCATTTGATATTATTTGTATGCTCATCATAAATTGGCAAACCAATTATTGGCTTTGAATTTCCTCCAAGTATTTCTCCCATAACAGTATGTGAACCATTAACAACGGCATATTTGCATATATTCAATACCTCTTCTTTTTCTTGTTCAGAGAGAAAACCAACATCTATCTGAATCCAATCAATTTTTTTCTCAAGTGCCTCAGAAATACTAAATTTTTCTCCATCTCTTCCTAAAACAGAATTAATAGAAGGATCATTTTTTGCATGAGAAATTATTCTTTTTTCTTTTTTCATTTCATCCATATGAAAAACTTGTTCATATCTTTCTCCTGTTCCATCATTAGTTGACTTGTTTCCAGTTCTCATCCAGTATCCAAAATCACAATCTTTAATAATTTTTTCAAGATCAGATGGTGTGGTTTTATTTTCAATTCTCTTATTCATAAAATGACCTACGTAAGAAACTTTATGCTTCACTTCCTTTGTAAAATTTAGATTGAATTCACATAGAGTGTAAGGTGGAGGTGAATCAGCTACAATAATTTTTTTTGCTTTTGCAATTTGTTTTGCTATAAAATAAAGTGAGGGATAAAAATATGATCTTGAATTATACAATTTTGGTCTAAATTGATTTGTAATGAAAAGACTGGGTATGTTACGATTTTTGGCTAAAATATTTGAACCCATATCACCATCATTAATTACTAAATCAAATTTTTCTTTATTGTACAGCTTTCGTTCTTCTCTCAAATAATCTATAATTTGATTTACCAGGGGAGGATTTTGTTTAATTGGCAATAAAAAATTCAACATTGATAACAAGACACTTGGACCAAATTTTCCATCAACTGGTGTCGGCATCAAAATATTATGGATTTTATCTGTTTGATCGGGAAATTTCTCTAATAATTTTTGATAAATGTGATCCTTGCTTGAGAAATGAGCCTCAAAATCTTCTTTCATTTGCTCAGAAAATGCCTCATGAAATCGTGTCATGCGAGAATAATGACCACTACCCCATGGATAAATAAATTCCCCAATTTTATGCATGTAAAGAAATCAATTAATGCCGTTTAAATTCTCAATGATTTTCTTCCAAAGAATCTAAAATATCATGCACATTATTTGGACCAATCTGTACATTTACTGTTTTTTTGGTACTGACTACAGATTGTACATCTTTGTCTAGTATTTTGGGCATTTCGCTTGAACTCATTAAGATAACTTTTTTCATTTTTGGGATCTGTTTTTCTAATCCAATTTCTTTTGCCACAGCAAACATTTTGGTATCAATTCCATTAAGAGGCAAAATTGGCAACTTGTTATTTTGAAATACATTTTTCATTGAATTCTCAATAAAATTTTGCGAAAAAACCAACGGAGATAATCCTAACGAGACATATCTTAGCTGGTGTGTTTTGGCTTCATGAAGTAAAACTTCGACTACCAAATTTATAAAAATTCGATAATTTTTTGCACCAGCTGGATTTATCTTTATTTGAAAAAAATCCAGTGAGATTTTTTCTTTTACTAGTCTTGGAATTATTTGATTGATTGTTTTAACCAAATTAATTAATTCTGATTTTTTGTTATAACAAACTATTATTTTTGGATCAAAGCCTTGTTTTATTGTTTCAAAACATGAAACAGCAGATAATTCATCATAAATACAACAAATGGTATTTTGTTTTTGTGAATTAAACGATATTCCTCCTTGTCCTTTATCGATAAAAATACAGATGTATGCATTTTTTTCTGTCAAATAAGTATAAAGTAACTTGTCATAATTTTCCTCGGTTCCTGGTCTTGCACCTAAATTTGATTTTTTTTCAATAATGGATGATGTTGCTGCAATTTCTACATCTTTTGGAAAAAATCCCTTTGATGTTCCCTCGACTTTAACTAGGAATTTTTCGCCTTTTAGTAACAGATTTCCTCCTAAAGAAGTAATTTCTGATACCATTGTTTTAAAATCATTTTCTACTTGTCTAGCAATTGCCACCTTTTCTATTCCAAAAATCAAATTTATTGCTGAGGAAGAAAATACAGGATCTCCAGAATTTACTAAAATAACATCTCCATCTCGTTTTACGGATGCAAATTCTTGTCTTCTAATTTTTAAGATTTTTTTGATATTAGAAATTAGTTGAGGAATTTTATTTTTGGAAAATACTGTTGGAAAAACTACTACGTAAGATACTTCTTTCATCTTTTTTATTTTGAAATTTACTTGTTTATAATTTAGGATAAAACCAACGGGTAATCAATATAAAACAACGAACGTTGAATCTTTTTATGGCAAAATTCACTCAAAGAGAACTTGATGAAATTAATCCTACCTTGAAAACGACTGAAGATGTTTTAAAATGGACATCAGATAACATACATCCAAAAGTAGCTAAAGCTTCGAGTTTTGGCGCAGAAGATTCTCTTTTAATTGATATGATGACAAAAATTAATCCCAAATTTCGATTTTTTACCTTAGATACTGGAAGATTACCCCAAGAAACTTATGATATCATGGACATACTTTCAAAAAAATACAATGTGGTTTTTGAAGTAATGTTTCCAGATGCTGAAGAAGTAAAAGAAATGGTTCAAACCAAAGGCATCAACCTCTTTTACGATAGTATTGATAACAGAAGACTTTGTTGTGGAATCAGAAAAGTAAAACCATTACGTAAAATGCTTTCAACTTTGGATGGGTGGATAACTGGTATTAGAAGAGACCAAACTTCAACTCGAGAAAATGCCAAAATGCTTGAAATTGATGAAAAATATGATGGAATTGTCAAAGTCAATCCCCTGCTTGATTGGAGTTGGGAACAAGTTTTGAAATATATCAAAGAAAATAACGTCCCTTATCATCCTCTTATTGACAAAGGGTATCCTAGTATCGGATGTGATCCTTGTACTAGGGCAGTAAAGGATGGTGAAGGTTTAAGAGCTGGGCGTTGGTGGTGGGAAAATGATGACACCAAAGAATGTGGATTACATATGCCAGATGGAGTATAATTATGAGTAATGAAGCGATCAAACCACACGGTGGAATTCTAGTAAATAGAATAAACAAAATTGATGCATCTGGAATGTTTTCAATATCAATGTCTGAGGACCTTGCTAATGATGTTGAAAATATAGCTGATGGAATTTTTAGTCCTTTAGAGGGATTTTTAGGACAACAAGATTTTGAAAATGTTGTATCAAAAGGAAGATTATCAAATGGATTAGCTTGGACAATTCCTATTGTATTAGATGTAGATGAATCAATAGCTGTAAAAATGAAAGAAGCAGGTGATGTTTTATTACGAAATCATCAAGGGTTAGGTGTAGCCGTACTACATGTTGAAGAGACTTTTTCTTTTGACAAAGAAAAAACTGTTCAGGGAGTGTATGGAACAAATGATTCTTCACATCCAGGTGTTGCAAAAACTATGAACATGAAAGACTTTCTAGTTGGGGGTAAGATCGATTACCTTCAAAGACCTGAAGAAACTGAAATTAGAAAAAATAGATTAACTCCTTTACAAACTAGAGAGGAATTTGCACAAGCTGGATGGAAAACAATATGTGCTTTTCAAACACGAAATCCACCTCATGTAGCCCATGAGATGCTTCAAAAAACTTCAATTACAACTAGAGATGGAGTTTTTGTAAATCCAATTATTGGCAAGAAAAAATCAGGAGACTTTGTAGATGAGGTAATTATAAAGTGCTATGAAGCTATGATTCAAAATTATTATCCTGAAAACAAATGTAAACTTGGAACTTTGCATACTGAAATGAAATATGCCGGTCCAAAAGAGGCCATTCACCACGCTATAATGAGGCAAAATTATGGATGTACACATATTATTATAGGACGAGATCATGCTGGAGTCGGAAAATTTTATGATCCTTTTGCAGCTCAAAAAATATTTGATGACTATCCAGAATTAGAAATATCTCCAGTATTTTTCCCTGCATTTTTCTATTGTAAGAAATGTCTAACCTATACAAATCCTAAAGCATGCCCACATGGTGATGATGACAAAGAGCAAATTAGTGGAACAAAACTAAGAGAGATGATTCAAAATGGTCAAGCACCATCCGAGTTTATCTTAAGACCAGAAGTGGCAAAAATAATCTTGGATCATCCACATCCTTTTGTTGACTAGATATTTATTCACTCAAAATTAATTTAATTCATGAGGTATCTAATCGCTATAATTTTCCTCACGGGATTTCTTATCACACCCGCATTTGCTCAGGAAACAAAAAATCCCTCTATTATTATCGACATCATAGAAATTCCCTTTAATGAATTTAACAAAATTTCTAGAGATGCAATAATTGTAGATTTAGAAAATGATCATGCAATAAGTTGGCAATTGACCATAGATAACAATTTAGTATATGAAAATCCAAATGGAAATGGAGTTATCAAGTTTTATGATAAAAACTCTGACAAATTTATTGAAATAGGTATGGGTGCTCCACCGGATGAAAAATTTTGGGTTGCAGCAAATACTGAAAAAGAGGGATATGTAGTGGTACAAAGCGACACTGAACGAGGGTGGTATCCTGCAACAAAAATCATAATATCATATACTGAAAGGGGAGGATTAACAGTAAACAATGGGGCTAGAATTACAGTTTCTAATCTAAATATTGGCTCATTTGTAATTGATTCGTACTCTGTACATGGAATGGAAGGCTCCACGGATCCCCTTGCAGTAAATTCTGGAGTCATGATCGTTGAATTTCTTTCTGGAGATCCATCAGAAAATGTATTTGCATTTTTTCCGTTTTTTCTTGCTGCAGGAATTGGAATTCTTGTTGGAGCTCTTTTTTTGACTAAGAAGCGCTCCTAGATTTGTAATATTTACAACTTTTTTTAATTTTACATACATCACACATTGGAGTTATGGGCTTACAAATATTCTGACCATACATTACAAATGTATCATTTATCTCAAGCCAAAATTTTCTAGGAATTTTCTTCATCAATTCCATCTCAGTTTCCTCAGGAGTTTTGGTTTCAACCAATCCCAATCGATTTGAAATTCTATGAACATGGATATCTACTGGTATTGCTGGTTTATCAAAGGCATAAACTAAAACACAATTTGCAGTTTTTCTACCCACACCTGGAAGTTCAATTAATTTTTCAAGATTATCTGGTACTTTGCCTTTATATTTAGATTCAATTATCTTTGCGACTTCAATAATTCTTTTAGCTTTGACATGGTAGAAACCAATAGGTCTGATAGTTTTTTCAACCTCTTTTAAATTAGCATTTGCTAATTCTTTTGCGTTTTTGTATTTAGAAAATAATATTTTGACTATTTTGGTTGTGCTTTCGTCTTTTGTACGTGCAGATAAAATAGTTCCAATAAGTATGCTAAATGGTCCACCAGTTTCTGCCTCATGAAGTTCTCTAAGAGCAGTCATTCGTGGGGGCTTGACTGAATTCATCGTGTTCATCATTCCTTGAAGAATTTTTTTCATTTCCACTGATTTTTTACGTACAAGTATTATATCTGTAATAGCAAACCAATGGCATTGGAGCTGACAAGAGAAGAAGATTCTGCATTAAAAGGTGAACAAGGTGAAACCATGCAGACGGCTTACCGAATTTTAGCTGCAACAGGCGAAGCAACTGATGCTGAGAAACTCATTCCTATAGAATGGGCTCATCTTTCTGGAGTTAATTACAATACGATTGGGGATGCAGGTGAAGAATTCCTGGCTAGTATTAGTAAAGATGCAAGAGTAAAGGTGAAGACTAGTCTTAATCCCATGGGTTTTGATATCGATAATGTCTCAAATTATAATCTAGATGATAATTTCATCTCAAAGCAATTATCCATAAAACAATCATATGAAACAATGGGGGTTATCCCATCATTTTCCTGCATTCCATATGAAATTTTTGATAATCCTAAGGAAGGGACGCAAGTAGCATTTGCAGAAAGTAATGCTGCAATTCATGCTAACTCTTTTGATAATCTAAAAACTAACAAAGAAAGTGCATTTAGTGCGTTAGCAAGTGCATTAACAGGTAAAAGCCCATATTCTTCACTAAGAAAAGAAACCTCATCAAAACTCACAATTCGAATGAAAGTAGAAAATCCAAGTGAACTAACCTATGGGATGCTTGGATTTTTTGCCGGAAAGGTGGGAAATGAATCAGTAAACATCTCTGGAATAGGACAACTAGATCGTCGTAGTTGTAAATCACTTTGTGGAGGAATGGGTACTTCTGGAACTTGTGCAAAATTTGATTTTGATGAGGATGATTCAGAATCTGAAAAAATTGATTTTGATGAAAGCGAAATGAATAAAATTTATGATGAACTAAACACCTGCGAAAAAGGCGATTTGATCACCCTTGGAAGTCCTCAATTAGGATTAGAAGAAATCTCTGACTTGGCTATACGACTCAAAGGACGCTCGTTTAAAAAAAGATGCATGATATTTTGTCCCAGAACTGTAAAAGAACAAGCAACAAAATTAGGACATATCAACAAACTAGAACAAGCTGGCTGTGAAATTCTTTCGGATTGCTGCACCTGCTTGACTCCATTAATTAAGAAAGAAGAAGTAGATGGAGTAATTACCAACAGTATCAAAGGCGCTTATTATCTAAAAAATTCTAATGGCGTAGATGTAAATCTCAAATCACTATCTGAAATTATCGAAGATGAAACTAAATGAAAAAAATTCTAGTACAAGGCAAAGTTAAAGGCATAATTTTAAAATCTCAAAAACCAATAAATTTTCTTGGAACAATGGATAAAAAAACTGGAATTATAAACGATGAACATCATGACCTATTCCACAAATCAGTAAAGGACACAATTTTGGTATTTCCATATGGTATTGGTAGTAGTGTAGGCGCATACACAATTTATTCTATTAAATCTAATAATTCTGCTCCTCTTGCAATGATTTGTAAGAAGGTAGATCTTACTGTTGCAACGGGGTGTGCATTAGCAAATATCCCACTTGTTACTGTAACTGAAGAAGAATTTTCCTCATTTGAAAACGGAAAAGAAGTCTATCTAGATACTGATTCTTCTAACCCAATAACTTTTCTTGAATAATCTCCCCATTTGGATATTTTTCTCTAAATACCATTCCTTCGAATTTTTGAATTTCAATTTCATTATTTTTCCAAAAATCTCTAGGTAATCCTGCTTTCTCACATGTATGCTCAAGATACTCTCTTTCATTCCATCCATATTCAATCGGAACTTGAGGTAAAAGTAATCCTGAATTATATCCATATTTCACGATTAACCCATCTTGACCAATTTTTATTTTTGATAAATATTCTTGAGAATTATCAACTTTGATTCTCGTAGGTGGTGAAAGGATAGTTACTTCAACAGTTATGGAATCAAGTTCTTCAAATTTTACTGGAGGAAACCTTGGATCCTCCATAGCCGCTGCAATGGACGCATCTTTAAGTGCATTAAACAGTTTTTTGTCAGGCAATGGATATCCAATACATCCACGCAATCCATTTGGATTTTTCAATGTTACAAAAACACCAGATTTAAACGAAAAATCTTCTTGAAATTTTTGATCCAATTCTTTATCAGAACCATTTTTTAGATATTCAGTAATTATCATTCTTGCAGTCTTTACAAGGATTTGACCGTCTTTCTCTGAAATTTTAAATTTATCTGTCATTTAGCTCACATACAATTTTTTGCAATATTTTTTAACATTGCATCAACAAAAAATAGTTCAAATTTTTCCTTAGGAAGCATCCCCATAACCTACTTCTTTTATCTGACTTTGACCTGCAGGAAGAGCACGAACAAAATCATCTATACTTATTGGCTTTGTAATTTCTTCTTCTAGTTTAGAAAATTCCAATTTTATTTTCTTTGCAACATCTACCATCTCTGAACCATGTGGTTCAATTATAGCATAACAAAGTGAATTTTTTTTAATTGTATCTATAGGACCTGATGTTAAAAGATAATGCTCATCTTGTGGTATTATTCCAACTGCTAGCCTAAGCGATGGTATATTTACAAAATTTCTTTTCCCTTCAATTGTAAAGGATCCTTTGGGAAGAAATTGTCCACTTGGGGCTGATCTTTTTACCTGTTCAGGATTTACCCAATAAGCATTAGTACCATGCATTCCTTCCCTCCATGCTCTACTAAAACAAACAGTAGCATGTGCCACCTCATTCATACTAACAGTAGACGGATTTTCAGCATCTTTAAGTATAAAAAATGGAGATCCAAAAATATCCCCATGAAAGATTTTATCATTTTTTCCAAGGTGTTTTCTAACAATAGCTGAATTTGAAGGGGCATCTCGTCCACCAATAGCAAGCATTCCATCAGACGTAAAGAACCATCTATAACGCTCATACCAATTTTTTTTCCTAACTTCAGATACTAAAATTTCCTTCATTTCTACTTCAGTTTTATTTTTTAATTTTTCAAGTTTTTTCTTCGTTTTATTTTTGATTTGATCAATCGACTTAATTGCACCAGATTGTCTTTTCGCCTCATTAAACAAGACTGAAGCGATGGATTGTAAAGGCGCTTCTGGATTTATTTTTATTTTTTCATCTTTAACAAGGATTAATGAAATACCTTTTTCATGGGATAGTTTTGCCTTATGTTCATCTAAAATACTTTGAGCATTGATATCTGTGATCGAAAATATTCCTTTTGATACCATAACATAAAGAGAATTTGCTAAATTTGTTATGTAGTTTGATTTTTCTTTGACAGTTTCTATAGCCTTTTCTTGTTCAGAGATTTGAGTTTCAAGATCCTTTATTTTTTTATCTGATTCACTTGTTTGAGCGGTTCTTCCTTTTGCAACAATAGTTTCTGTAAATACAGTGTCCAAACCTTCCATGAAACTATTAACAGAAGAACATTTTTCATCTATTTTGCCCAATTTGATAGGAATTACTTCAGTTTTATCGTTACGAATTATGATTGGATCATGATTACCAGTAGTTACATTTGTAACAATTGTTTTTGTTGCAACAAAAATCTTTTCTAATTCATCTTGTGAAAAATCTCTACCAACTTTTTTAGAATCTAACTTTGCTATTTCAAATATTCCTTCAACATACTTTTTTGGTAAACCCAAAGTTCTCCCTACCCACTTCCCTGCAATCAAATCACTTGTTTTCAGATCTTCAAAATCTGATTCTTTTATATGGAAAATATCTAATCCACTTTGAGGTGGAGTTACATATTTCATCCCTACACCCAACTTACGATGTCGTACATCTATAGAATGTTGTAAAGCAAGAATTTTCATTTCTTCATTACAGAGCAAGATATTTCCTTCACCAAAAAATTCTCCAATTATTACAATTTCTTTATCAAAGCCTTCAAAGGTAAAATATGCAATTCTTTCTGATCCAATTTGCTCTATTTTTTTTATTTTGAACCTTAGAAGATCACTACGTAATCGTTTCAATAATCTATTGGGTTCAATTTGGTCAATTTTTACTGAAGTCAACCAAACCCCAGAAGTTGAAATCATCATAAAAATATCTGATTTTTCAGGATGATGTAATTTGAATAAAATGCTGTCTTTAGTAATTCCCCAAATATTACTCACATAGTAACCCTGAACTTCTTCTGAGATTTTATTTACAAGATAATGTAGCTCTATACCTGCAAGTGTCATACCAATATTTACCGTTTGGGAAATTATATTGTTGCTGTTCTTTACGCTTGTTTTCTTACCAAAGCTATTAAATGCGGATTAATTGAGACACACTAGAAATTTACTTGGCAAAACACAAAAAGAAAACCTCAGAACCAACATCTCAGCCTGAAGATTCTAAAGAAGAATCGATTGAAAATATATCTAATGAAATTCCAGAGACTGAATCTAATGAGATTCCTCTACCTTCAATAGAACCTACTACAAATATAGCAGAGAAAAGTGAAAAAGATAGAAAACTAAACAAATTATTTTGGTTAAGAATTAGTCTTGCTATTATAGCTGGAACAATTGCGACTTTTATTTTTGAGGATATAGAAGGTGAGGAAAGACGTTGGGCTTCAATTGCTTTTATGATAATTCTTTTTGCAGGCACAATAATAGTTGCCAAACAAATGAATATGCAATTACCTTCTTCAGATAGAAAAAAAATTATTACACAAGGTATTGGTAGCTATGTCTTCTTGTACTTGTTTTCATGGATTGTAACTTACACCTTAGTTCATTCAGGAAGTATTTCAAGTGGAATTAACCTTTAGTTGTATTTGTCAAATAAAAGGAAGCTAGAATATGTGGAAATATAAAACTCCTGGAATTCCAGATGAATTTTTTGAACGAGCCGAAAAGGTACCCATCACAAAAGAAGAAGTAAGAGCAATTCAACTAAGTAAAGCTAGATTATCTCCTGGACAAACGGTATTTGATATTGGATGCGGAAGTGGCTCCATATCAATTGAGGCTGCAATTCAAATAGAAAATTCGGGGAAGGTTATGGCCATTGATTATGATTTTAACGCCATCGAGTTAACAAAGAAAAATATTGAAAAATTTGGAGTCTCTAACATATCCGTTATTTTTGGTAATGCAAAAGAAAAAATCTTAGAATTAGGAATAGCTGATGTTATTTTTATTGGAGGTACAGGTGGGGATACTAAAGAAATTATAGAATTATGTGAAGACAAGTTAAATTCTGGAGGACGAATTGTAATTGGAACTATATTAATTGAAACTCTACACTCTGTTCTAAATGTGCTAGATAAATTACAGTTTGATTCTGTTGACATAACTCAGGTGACTATTTCAAAGAGTAAAAAAACGACAAAAGGAACAATGATGTTAGCTAGAAACCCTGTTACTATTATTTCAGCGACCAAAATCTAATCTAGATTTTTAATGGGAAGAAAATTATACTTTTCATGCCTGAATTGATAGGAATAGGAGTGGGACCCGGGGATCCTGAATTACTTACAATAAAGGCGGTTAATGCAATTCATAATGCCGATGTTATTATGTGTCCAGCTTCAAAAGAAGATAGACCCAGCATTGCATTTTCTGTGGTGTCATCCCTAATTGATAAATCTAAAAACCAAGAAATTATTCGACTAATTTTTCCAATGACAAAAAATAAAGAACTACTTGAAGCTGCCTGGAAAAAAAATGCTCATATCATGGCAGAAAAAGTTTTGTCTGGAAAAAATGTAGTATATCTCACAGTAGGTGATCCTTACTTGTATAGTACATGGATGTACATGCATAAAGAAATCAAATTAAATCATCCAACAATGAAAATAAGTGCAATTCCAGGAATTGTGTCAATATTTACATTTGCATCAAAAGTTGGAATAAGTATCGCAGAGGGTGCAGAAAAGGTTTCAATCATCCCATCTTGCTATGATTTAACAACTGTTAAAGAAATTGCGAAACATTCTGAGACAATGGTTTTTCTTAAGGACGGTAGGTATTTTGATAAAGTAATAGATTTACTAAAAGAATCTGGATTTCCTGACAATTCTATTTTTGCAATTGGACAAGACTTGGGAACTGAAAATGAAATAATTAGAAAATTAACCTTAGGTGAGGTTAATGATGGTACATTAACTACAAAATACTTTTCAATATTGGTGGTAAAACGTGTCTGATGTTTTCTTTGTTGGATGTGGTCCAGGTGATCCAGAATTAATTACAGTTAAAGCCAAAAAATTAATTCAAAAAGCAGACGTTATAGTTTATTCTGGGTCTTTAATACCTCCAACAATTCTCAAGCTTTGTAAAAAAGGAAAACTCTACGATGCCGCTGGATTAGTAAGAGAAGAAATATTTGAAATTTTGTATAAAAATGCAAAAAAAAACAAACTAGTTGTAAGATTACATGATGGAGATCCATCGATTTATGGTGCAATAAAAGAGCAAATTGACAAATTACAAGAGGGGGGAATTTCTTCAACCGTTATACCAGGAGTAACAGCATTTTTAGCCTCAGCGGCTGCCTTAGAAACTCAACTTACACTTCCAGGTGTAACACAAACAATTATCGTAACTAGAGCAGAATCTAGGACAAAGGTTCCAAAACGAGAAAAGATTTCTGAATTAGCAAAACATCAAGCTACTTTAATTTTTTATCTCAGTATTCATTTACTCTCCAGTATTGTAAAAGAATCACTTGCGGGAGGATACAAAAAATCTACTCCAGTAGCAGTAGTGTACAGAGCTAGTTGGAAAGATCAAAAAATTGTTAAAGGTACTCTAGGTGATATTGTGAAAAAAATTAAAGACGAAAAAATTACAAGAACTGCAATTGTAATTATTAGTAATGTAATTGATTCTAAAACTTATGAATATTCAAAACTTTATGACAAAAAATTTAGTCATGGATATAGAAAATCAAAAATTAAATAGATAAAAATTTTATTCTATTTTTAATACCCATTTTCTTTAAATTATTCTGAAAAACTTTAGTTTGATCTGAAGAGAATATTTTTAATAAATTTCTTTTTGATTGTTTAGTTTTTATTTTATCAAAAACTTTCACTGCAACATTTTCTGCTGGATCAATAAATTGAATTTGGGGAAATTCATAATTTAAAATTGATTTTAAAAATGTCAAATGAGTACTTGAAAGTGTAACAGTATCTATTTTATTTTTTAAAAAAATATCCTTTAAAGAATTTTTAATAATTTTTTTACAATAATTTTTATTCTCAATAAATTTTCCAGATTCTACTAATTCAACAAGATTTGAAGCATTAATCTTATGAACCTTAATTTTTTTTGAAACATTTGATTTTTTAATATAGTTGGCTAAATTTTTACTTTTTACAACGGTTTCTGTAGCAAGTATTCCTATATTATTGGTTTTAGTTTTCTGAGCAGCTTCTTTGATAGGGGGATTCACCCCAATAATTTTCTTATTTTTAATATCAAGCAATATTGTGGGAGTATTTGACCCAATTACAATTAACTCTGGATTAAATTCCTTTTCGAGCAAGTTAATCGATTTTTTAATAATTTGTTCTAGCTGTTTTTTTGTTTTATTTCCATATGGAAAGTTTTCTTGGTCAGCAAAATAGATTATTTCTGTTTTACAAATGCTCTGTATAGGTTTGATTATGGATAAAGAACCTAAACCGGAATCAAAAACAGCAATTCTAGCCATAGAGGCTAATTTCTTTACGGACATAATAGTTTGTTAGCTTAATTTAGTCTAAAGTTGATCTAAATACACACCTCTCATTAAGAATCAATTTCTAAATCATCCAACATGCCAAACTTCGACAAGACTTGGGCTCGACAAGAGACTCAAAGTGTAACTGGCAAATTACGTGATGCAGTACAACCTCAAGGTGCATTAAAACCACGAATTCAAACCGCAGTTAACAAACTTCAAGTCCAAATTAGTAAAATGGACTCGATGTTAGGAAAACTACATGAAAGAGATGCGCAACTCTTCAAGAGAATCGTGACAGCAATGCAACAACATGATACTAGCACAAGTAAAGTTCTGTCAAACGAATTAGCTGAAATTCGTAAAGTTACAAAAATGCTCGGCAATGCAAGAATGTCATTGGAACAAGTTCAATTACGATTGACAACTATTCATGACCTCGGAGATGCAATGGTAGCAATTGGACCAGCGATGTCAACAATGAAGGGATTGAAGTCATCACTTGGAAGATTCATGCCAGAAGCTGATTCAGAATTGAATGCAATGACACAGACGCTCAATGGATTAATGATGGACTCTTTAGCTGGAGACTCATTTAGTCTAGATACTGATTCTTCAAATGAAGAGACAGATAGAATTCTACAAGAAGCATCTGCAGTTGCCGAACAACAGATTGGAGATAAATTCCCATCTGTACCATCTCAAACTGGACTTTCGTCTCAATCTTCATCATCTTCATTTGAATAGAAGATTTAGGCGAAACGTCACTCTTTTTGTTTTATTTTCTTTAACTATCCCCAAACTTTCTCTTTGAAGGTATATTTTTTGTTAAGAATATAATTTCCAAAGGCTGCTGAAAGAACAGCTAAAATTAGAGAAATTGGATAGGATAATTGGTATTCATCAACTAAATAAAATACCATTCCTAACTGTACCAATGCTCCTAGAGAACTGAAGATTACAAATTTTCCATATTGTTTCAATGTTCGCTTCTTTGAAAAGTCTCTATCACCAAAGGTCCATGTCTTATTCAATAGAAAATTAGTAGTAATTGATGCTGTAATTCCAATTAAAGTTGCATGTAAATACCATAAATCTAATATTCCACCTGCAAAAAGAAATGAAATTAAATAATTTACTCCAAATCCAGATAGTCCAACTGTATAAAATCTACTGGCTTTAGAAAGAAAACGAACAGATTTACGTCTCTCTTCTTTTTCTCTGGATTTTCCAAATTTGTATAACTTCCATGCTGATTTGAAATAATCTGTAATAGTTGATCTATCTAATTTACTTGAACCAAAACTTCTATTTTCAAATGTATAAGGAATTTCTTTAACATCAATTCCATTTTTCTTTACCAGAATTTCTAAAAGAATTTTGAAACCAATAGCATCAAAATTAATTTCTTTTAGGATATTTTTTTTAAATGCAAAAAATCCTGACATTGGATCATTTGTTTTTACCCCTAGTCCCTTTTTGGCAATTAAAGTTGCAACTTTACTCATAATTTTTCTTTTTAAAGTCCAACCGTTTATTTTACCTCCACTGATATACCGAGAAGCAATTACCATGTCGCATTGATATTTTTTTAACGATTCTATCATTTTTGGAATTATTTGTGGAGGATGAGAAAAATCACTATCCATTACAACAATTGTATCTCCCTTAGCTCGTTGAATACCACTAAGAATTGCTGAACTAAGACCATTTTTGGAGGTTCTATGAATAATATTCATTGTATACCCGGCAATTTTTTTTACATTTTTTAGATATTCCTCTACAATTTTACCTGTAGAATCTGGAGAATTATCATCAACTACAATTGCCTCAGCAGTAAGATTTTTTGGTAAATTTTCACCTATTGATTTTAAAATTTGAATAATATTTCTAGACTCATTATAGGTAGGAATTATTATAGAAACCTGAGCATTTTCTCCAGACGTTATTTCCCTCGCCTCCGACATACGTTCCCTCCAAAAATCATAGGATATTAATTTTTAATAAATTCTATACCCACGCACGATTTGATGCCTGACTAATAGTATCTAAATAACTATTATTTGCTTTTTTGACTGATTTAAGGAAATGCGGTATACTCTGAAAGAACAGAATTTAGATCAGAAATTTTCATTCTTTTTTGTTCCATGCTGTCCCTCATTCTTATGGTGATAGTATCGTCTTCCAAAGTTTGATGGTCAACAGTAATGGCAAAAGGGGATCCAATTTCATCCAATCTTCTATATCTTCTTCCTATTGCACCAGAATGATCCAAGAACGCATCAAATTTTCTTTTTATCTGAAGATAAATTTCATCCGTTTTTTCCTTCAACCCATCTTTTTTTACAAGAGATAAAACTCCTACATGAATTGGAGAAAGATAGGGCTTAAGTGACAAAACAGTTCTTTCATTTTCCTTATCTTCTCTTAGACTGTGTTCTAAAATAGTATACAAGCTTCTGTCTATACCCATTGATATTTCAAAGACATGGGGAAGAACTTTTTCATCATTATCCATTACTTCAAATTTTTCTTTGCTTTTGTTGGCATGGCTGGAAAGATCATAATCGGATCTATAATTACATGCAACTAATTCTAACCATCCAATTGTTGTTTTAATTTCAAAATCAAACGCAACTTCTGCGTAAAAGGCTTTTTCTTTTTCTCCTAATTTTCTAAATCTACTTTTTGTAATATCTACTCCAGTTTTTTCGTAAAATTCAGTTAGTATTCCCAAATAATATGCTACAAACTTATTGGGAATTACTCCTGACTCCACAGCTTCTTTACAGGTCATATCAACAGGCTCAGAATCAGTTTGAATTCTTAGTATAGTATCTTGAATTTGTGAAAATTTTTCCATCTCGTCTAATTTTTTTGGATTACAAAATACTTCAATTTCTGCTTGATAAAATTCACGAAGTCTAAGTAAACTTTGTCGAGGAGATATCTCATTTCTAAAACTTTTGCCAATTTGTGCGATCCCTAAGGGTAATTTTCCGCGCATTATTTTAAACAGCCTTGGAAAATCCACAAAAATAGATTGACATGTTTCAGGTCTAAGGTATGCAGTCTCTTCCTCGGGACCTATTCCCACCTTAAACATCATGTTAAATTTCCTAGTATTTTCGAAATCACCCTTACATTTTGGACATTTAATACTATTTTCTTTAATTGCATTATCAAATTCAATTAGATCTGCACTTTCAGGAATATCTATTTTTGAAATTTCAGCTATTGTTCTGTCTGCTCTAAATGTTGCTTTACACTTTGTACATTTTATGATAGGATCGGCAAAATTTCCTAAATGCCCGGATGCTTCAAAAACTGATTTGGACATAATTTGAGATCCATCAATCTCAAGCATTCCATCTCTTCGAACCAGTTCTCTTCTCCATAATTCAAGAAATTTATTTTTCAATCCTACACCTGATGGACCATACTCCCAAAAACCAGCTTGGGCGTCTGCATAAATCTCACAACTTGGAAAATAGAATCCACGTTCAAGTGCCAATTTCATTACATCTTCATATTTCATTTTATCATTTATTCCATTTTTAAAAAATTTCTTTAGGCTAACTCCTTTGCAAGTCGAACATTCTCAAAATCATCTCTGGTATCATCAATTGGAGTTTCTAACACAATTGGGATTTTTTTCATGGCAATATATTTAATCACTGCAGTCATTCCCTCTACTCCAATATTCCCTAGACCAATGTGATAATGCCTATCTAAATTACAGCCTAATTCTCCTTTGGCATCATTAAGATGTAAAATTTTCAAATTTTCCATTCCAACGTGCTTTTCAAATTCTATAAAAGTTTCTTTGACACCTTTTTCCGTTCTTAAATCATAACCTGAAACAAATGCATGACATGTATCTAGACAAATGCCAAATTTCTTTGCAGGTTTCAATTGTTTGAAAATTTCTCCTAATTGTTTAAAGTTTGACCCCACAGAATTTTTTTGCCCAGCTGTATTTTCTAACAATATCATCACATCATTTTTTACTTGACCAGCTTTTGTTAATCCTTTGACAAGTCTTTTAATTCCAACATCCTCACCTGATCCCAAATGGCTACCAAGATGAGTCACAAGGTATGGAATTCCTAATTTGCCACATCGTTCAACTTCCTCGATTAAGGAATTCACAGACTTTTCAAATCCATCTTCCTTGGGGGAAGAAAGATTAGGTAAATATGGCATGTGAGCGCAGGTTGAAAACCTATCAATTTTATTTGTCTTTAATTTCTCCTTGAAATTTTTAATGTCCTCATCTGACAAATCCTTTGCACTCCATCCTCTTGGATTCCTCGTAAAAATCTGAAAAGCTGTGCATTTTCTTTCAACGGCATTATCAACTGCCTTGTCTATAGATCCAGAAATCGAAACATGACACCCGATAAGCATGTTTGATAATTCCAAATAAACAATATTTAAATCACCATTTGTCTTTAAAGGAAAACCAGATTTTTAAGTCAATATTATTAACCATTATTATGATAACATTAGGAAAAGATGAAATTGCAAAATATCCATTCTTAGCTGATGCAGGCCAATATCTAAAAGATAAGGGCTTTACACTTCAACAGTTTGGAGTTGATCCAGACCTGAAAATGTCTTTGGAAAAAGCCTTAAACCGAGTTCAAGTTTCTGCAGATGGAAAAATCTACAAATCAGACCTAATAGACGGTGAGGCTTCAAAAGATTATGTACTAGAAAGAGAAGTTTTTTCATTTCTAATAGCAATTGTTCTACTAAAATTAACTGGAATGAATACCTTAATCAAAAGATTTGCTCTTGCAGAAGCAAGACGTGCTGAAAAATATCTAGAAAAAGATTTAGCAAATATTTCTGACGAATCAAAAAAAGAATTAGCCATAAAAATTATTGATGATTTATTTTCAATTCAAATTAAAAAACAAGATGATTACTTTGTTATTCCAATTTCAAATTATCTAAAACATTCTATTAATTTTCATGAACGAGAATGGAAATTAGTTAATCGACATGTAGGAGCGGGATATGTTTATCTTAGTCCTCATGAAACTGTCAGATTAATACGAAAAGAATTGAGTAATTACATTAGTTCAAAAATAATTAATGCAAAAATGCCTTCTATGATATTAGGATTTGAAGAACCAGTTCAAAAATTAATTTCCTTATCTAAAAAATTTGTGACCTTTACTGTTACTACTGGAGAATACCCACCATGTATTAAACATGCTATAGAAATTCTAGAAAAAGGAGAAAATCTTCCACACTCTGGAAGATTCATGTTAGCTACATTTTTGTTATCTAGAAATCAATCCATAGAACAAATAGCACCATTATTCAAAAATGCTCCTGATTACAATGAGCGTGTTACATTATACCAGTTAAATCATCTAGCAGGAACCTCAGGAAGCGGCACTCAATATACGTCCCCATCTTGTGAAAAACTAAAAACCCAAAGTCTTTGTTTTGCTATTCCTGAATGTGATAATATCCTAAATCCTCTCCAATTTGGAAAAAAAAGAAAGTAAATGCAAGAAAAAGAAATTAAATTTTTAGAAGAATCTTTCAAAAAATATTATTTTGATCATTTTGATCTTATTCATGTACCTGAAAGAACATCCGAACGAGAATTTGGATTTCAAAAATTCAATTCTGGTATGACACGTCACATTTCGTTAAAAGATGACAAGGAATTACATCTATTACTTATGCAAAATACTCCATCTGATGTTTACTGTTCTAATGCTTATTACTTATTTCCAAATCAACCCATGAATGAAAAAGATTGGAAAGAAGCTGATCTTATTTTTGACATTGATGCTAAAGACCTTCACTTAGATTGTAGACAAAATCATAGCGTTACTAAGTGTACTGAGTGTAATCAAATATCTGATTCAAATAAACACTGTTCTAAATGTAATTCTACAAAAATCGAAACAAAATTTTTACCATGTAACAATTGTATTGATGGATCAAAAAAAGAGGTTTTTAAATTATTAAAAATTTTAATTGATGATTTAGACGTCGAAAAAAACAATATTGAGATATATTTTTCGGGAAATGAAGGATTTCACGTTTATGTTTATAATTCTCAATTTCAAGAACTTGGTTCAAGAGAAAGATCAGAATTAGTAGATTACATAATGTTTAGAGGTACAATCCCAGAAACTTTTGGGATGAAAAAATTAAAACCCAACCGATCTTTATTTCCTGAATTTGAAGAAAAGGGATGGAGAGGTAGATTTTCTAAAGAAATCTTTGGCTCTAAATCAAAACGATCAAAAATGATTTCAGAATTAATTTCTGGTGGCTATTCAAATTTTCAAAAAAAATTGGAAAATTTATCTCCCATTATTGGTTCTCAAATTGATCCCAACGTAACCATGGATATTCATAGAATTTTTAGATTACCAGGTTCGTTAAATAGCAAAAGTGGACTCAGTAAAGTTTTGTGTACTGATCTTCAAAAGTTTGATCCATATTCTGAATCATCCTTTCTAAATGAAAATACAATCGAAATTACAGCAAATTGTCCAAGAGAATTTAAATTAAAAAACAAAAAGTTTGGTCCTTATTATAATGAAATTGTCACAGTACCTACTTTCGCTGCTGTGTATATGATTTGTAAAAATTTAGCAAAAATCTCCTAGATTTCTTCAAAAACTGCAAATTATTGTCGAAAATTTGATTTTTTTCTAATTCTACAAAGAAAATTTGCGGTTAAAATTTTTTTATTCTGGTAAGACATTAATTTACCAAACGACAACTGAATTTGATTTTGTATAGTGCCACTACTGATAAACAAGCTCCACCTCCTGACGCTGGGAAATACATCCGATTAGGAATTATTGCGTTAATTGTAATTGCAATTGTTGGTATTGCTGGAAATCAAGCAGTAATACTTTCAATGAATTTTACTGAATTTGGGGACCAATTTACTAAACCTCTATACTATTCTCTTGTATCTGCTATAATTCTTGCAGCAATTGCCCTGGTTCGTGTAAACATTTTATCAAGATCCTCACTTTTCTGGTATGGAATAAAAACTGGAATAGGATTTATTTCTCAAGGACCACAACAATCAATTTCAAGTAATATTCCTAGCTTTAAAAATTTCAAGCTAAGTACTCCACAATTTGTGATTTGGCAAATTACCAAAATTTTGCTATTTGGTGCATTTTTTGTAAATACAATGTTTGGATTTGCAGCAGTATCTTTTCTTGATGGAAATACTTTAGGTATTGAAAACTTACCCACATTATTCTCATTACCATTTGTAACTCCAGATACCAATCCTAACTATGCATCAGATCAAGTAGTTCCAATGATTCCAGCTTTGATAATTTTGATTCCATCTGTATTAGCTGCAATTGCTCTTCGATTAGTATTGTATGTCGGAATTCATAGAATAATAGATGTAGTTTCCTCATTTATTCAGGACTCTAATGAAGGAAAACCTAGGTATCTAAATTATGTATCAATTATAGAATCTATTTTAGGTATAGGAATTATTTGGATAGGATTCAATCTATTTTTTACAGATCAAATAGATTACAACTCGAGATATGTTATAGGAGGAGTTTTGCTAGTTGGATTTGCATTTTTAGCTTTTTCAATTGCCGATAGAATAAGATCTAGAGTTCTTACTCATATGTTCAAGAGAGATGTTTACATTAGAATTTTTACAATTTTAGTAATTGCAATAATAGTAATCGCAGTTATTTCAGTAAATAATAGCATTGCAGATTCTAAAAAAATTGAATATTTAGGTCCCTACACTGCTCAGCAAATTGGTGTTAATCGATATCTTGGAGAACTAGACAACATAATTGAAAATAAACATGATGTTAGACTTCAAAATATATCTCCAAATAATATAAAAAATTATGTTGAGCAAAACAGTGATGTTTTAGATGTTATTCGAATTTGGGATTGGGAAGCAGCCTTTGCCAAATTAAAGCCTGAAATTGGTTTGATCCCATATGTAGATTTTGAAGATAATGATATTCTTCGTTTTGATAACAATTTGTATTGGACTGCATCTATGAAACCAATTTTACCCACAACTGTAGCAAATGAAAATAGATGGTACAATGAACACCTAGTGTATACTCATATTCCAGATGGATTTCTAACACTTGATGCCACAGAAGGTCAAATTGTAGACAGTGGTGAATTTTTCAAGCAAAGAGAAATCTATTATGGAGAAGGAGGTCTTTTTGAGGAAACCTGGTCTGCATATCCAAATTCAAGAGGAGATGTCAGTGCAGAGTTAGGTGGTGTATTTTATGATGGCAAAGGAGGACTTGATGTATCACCCCCTTTAAGCTGGATTTTTGAGCCAAATTTTCTTCTGTCTTTCCCAACTGAATCTGTTCATATAATGAGATACAAAGATGTACATGATAGAATGGAAATTCTATATCCTTATTTTTTGTATGATCTATTTGGTAAAGAGCTGGACTCTCTTCCTGTAACTGATGGTGATAAAACGTATTGGTTGGTTCCACTTATTATTGGATTTGATACAAGTGATGTACCATGGTCTGTAGGAAATCCATACTTGCGACTAGTAGGATATGCATTAGTTGATACGGTAGATGGTGATATTGAATTATTACAAACAGGTGATGACTTCTTTACTAAAATGTTTGCTGAGCAATACTCTGAACAATTTGTTCCAATTCCTGATTGGCTTGAAGAGCAAATACGATATCCATCTGAATTATTTAATTGGAAGACAGAAATGTATAACATTTACCATGTAACTGATGTTGAGACATTTATCCAAGCAAATGAATTTTATGAAATACCATCTGGTTTGGATACTTACTATATTCAAGCTAAACCACCAGGATTTGAAACCACCGAATTCATTGGTTTACTTTCTCTAGAATTACGAGGATCCGAAGGTCTAAACCTAGCAGGTTACATGATTGTTGAAAATGATCTTCCAAATCTTGGAAAGTTGCAATTCTACGAAGTTCCTTTAAACTCCACAACAAAATTAATTGGCCCTACTGCGGTAAACCAAGCCCTAGAGCGAGATACAGATTTTGCCCAATTAAAGACCCTTTTGAGAAATCCCAGAATTGGTGATAATATTTTGTATAGGGTCGGAGAGTATGATGTTTACTTTATTCCTGTATATACTGCAGGAGCAGGAGGAGTAGTAGCTCAACTTGGTACAATAGCAGCTGTTGGTGCCGCATTTACAGGAGAATATTATGTCGGATTGGGTAGTACACAAGAAGAAGCATTTGAGGCATATCTAAAAAAGGTATCAGGAGTTGATTCCACATCTTCATCGGATCCAATTTTTGCCGAATTGAATAGGCAGGATAGAATTGATATTATAAAATCTATATTTGAAAGCGAAGGAATTGAAATTTTGGAACCAACTTCTATTCAAGTTCCACTATCATTTAATCAAGGAGAAATATTCTTCTATACTGAAGACGAACGTGAAGAAACCAAAGTTTTCTTATCAGAGTTCATTAATGATTTCGTAAAACCAAGGAGTGAGAGAATTTTCATGTGGGAAGAAGAAAATCGTTTCAATATTGGTACAATAGTAGTCAAGGACAATATACCCGAAATGCATTTTATCACAGTTGAGGTAGGATCCTAGCATCAACACCTCTGGAATGATATATCCGAATCAATTTCTAATAAAAAATCGTATAACTCTAACCTTCAATTATTCAAATTGACAGTATTATCTTATTTCTATAGTAAAGAACATTTACTGAAAACCTAAATTAAGAATAAATTCATTTTCTTTTATTGCTTCTAGTTGTCGATAACGGTTCTATTTACACACCAAATTTGGAGAAATTTTTAGAGGAAAAAAATGTCTTATTTAAAAAAATGATTCCTGACGAATTTGAATTAACATTACTTGAAAAATATGATTCTTTTATTCTTTCAGGTCGTCGAAGAAATGAAAAAAAAATTAATCAAATAAATTCCAAAATAATCCAACACTGCGTCCAAAATGATAAAAAATTATTAGGTATTTGTTATGGAGCAGAAATTTTATCTCTTACATTAGGAGGGACTTTAAGAAAATTAGAAATTGCTCAAAAAGGCTTTGAGGAAATTTCAATTCTTCAAAACAATTTTCTGGTAAATAAAAAAATTGAAGTTTTTGAAAGTCACGGATATGAAATTGCAAAACTTCCAGATGCATTAATCCCAATTGCTATGTCAAAAAATTGCAAGTTTGAAATAATTCAATATGATGGAAAATTTATTTTTGGAACACAATTTCATCCTGAAATGACCTCAAATGGCAAAGATCTTATCCATAGATTTTGTCTTCTCTGATTGGTTTTAATAACTCTCAGGATTCTTTTTAACTATTGGAATCCTCAAATCATGAACTTTTACTTCCAATGGTTCAAGAAGAAAATATTTGTTTGCCTTTGCCGATTAATGTTGTATCTAAATTTTGGAATATCAATCTCCCAATAGAAGAAGCCTTAGAGATTGCCAAACAATATCCATCTAATACTGGAAGTGTCTTAATCGAAGGAATAGAACTTGCCGAACGAAATGGGTTGGTATGTAAAATTCGTCATTCTTCTCTTTCCGAATTAAAAAAAATAATCGATAGTGGTATTCCGCCCATTGTAATTTTACCTGGAATTCCAGAAATAACCCAACATGCTTCGGTAATTTCAGGATATAATGAAACTGAAAATACCATTCTTCACTATATCCAAAAAGGTACTCAAGAAGGAGAACAACAAGAAGGGGCAATTCCTCAAAACATATTTGATAAAGAATGGTCAGAAGATGGAAGATTAATGATTATTTTAGCACCAGATGATATTATTTCATCCTTAAACTTCCCAACAAATTCGGATGAGGAATCTAATCGTTTGTGTTTTATCTCTGAAAAATCAAACTTACAAAAAAATACTCCTGAAGCATTAAAATCCTTAATGAAAGCTATTGATATTGATAAAACCAATTTTACGGTATTACATTTGATAGGTGGAACACTTAATGCTCAAAATTCAGAAGATTGTATAAAATATTATCAAAAGAGTATTGATTTCAATAAAGCAAATTTTCTATCATATAATGGACTCGGTAACTTCTATTTGAAATCTAATCAATTTGAAAAAGCAGAATCTTGTTATACAAAAGCGATAGAAATTAACCCCAAAAGATCAGCAAGAATTTATAAAAATCGGGCATATTTACGAGAAAAACAAAAAAAGAATTCAGAAGCAAAAAAAGACTTGCAAAATTATCTAAAATTGGCTCCAGGAGCTGAAGATAGAGGGATTATTGAACAAGCAATTCGAGAATTATAGAAAATGCGGAGTGCGGGATTTGAACCCGCGGCCTTCAGCTTGGGAAGCTGACGTTATACCAGACTAAACTAACTCCGCCTGACCTAAATTATCTAATTATGATTAAATATCTTAACTTACTATCAATTACATGGATGCACGTTGTCCCGAATGTGAAAAAGTAGCAATTTTGAATGAAGAAATAACTAAAGTAACGTGTCCTCATTGTAATTTTGAAGCCGACTATGAAACCTATCTTAAAATTATGAAAGAACAAGCCATTAACATGTCCGTTGATTATATTCCAGATAGACCTGGTTTTTAATTACCAAAAACTCCCTTTATCAGAGCAATCTAAATGGGCTCCACAGTTAGGACAAAACATATGGCATGCTTGCATATCTACCATTTTATTATCGCACCTAGGGCATCTAATTTCTTTGTCCATATCCATGATTACAAATCTTAATTTAAAAATAATGTCCAAAGGTTAATTAGTCCTTCAGGATGATTTTTGAATAATTGACAAATTTTAAACTTACAGTATCAGACATTAAAGGAAAATCTGTAACAAAAGAATTGAAAGATAACGATGGTAATCCATTGTTAGGTTTACAAATTGGAAATGAAACAGATGCTGTAATTGTTGGATTACAAGGAAAATTAAAACTCACTGGAGGTAGTGACAAATCTGGAGTTCCAATGAGAAGTGATATTCATGGTGCTGCAAGGAAACGAGTTCTTCTTACAAAAGGTGTGGGATTGCAAGATGCAGAAATTGGAGAACGAGTTAGAAAACTTATGAGAGGAAATACAATCTCTGAAGAAATTTATCAAATAAATTGTAAATACGACGGAGAACTTCCAATCGAAGCTCCTGAGGAAACAGCTAAAAATTCTGAAGAAAAAAAAGAATAACTTAACATATACCGGTTCTACATTTTGACTCATGCATTGGCGAGATACACTTCCTGATTGGTACATTAAAAAATATGGATATCAACCATGTGTTAACATTGGTACTGCTGGTCATGTGGATCACGGTAAAACAACTCTGATTCAAGCCTTGAGTGGATCTTGGACTAGTGTTCACAGCCAAGAATTAAAACGTGGAATTACCATCCGTGTAGGTTATTCTGATGCTGCATTTTACAAATGTACAGATTGTGAGGAACCCTTAGGATATTCAACAACTCCCAAATGTAACAACTGTGGAAAGGAAAGTGAACTATCAAGAGTTGTAAGTTTTGTGGATAGTCCAGGCCATGAAAGTCTAATGGCAAATATGCTCTCAGGCTCTGCATTAATGGATGGAGCTTTGTTGTTAGTAGCTTCAAATGAAAAAGTACCTAAACCTCAAACTAAAGAACATCTTTTGGCGCTTCAAACCCTCAATATACAACAAATTGTAATAGTTCAAAACAAAGTTGATTTAATTTCATACGAAGACGCTATTTCAAATTATCAAGATATTACTAAATTTGTTAAAGGAACACATGCGTCAAAAGCTCCTATCATTCCCATTTCGGCCCAATCGGGACTAAATATTGATGCTTTAATTGGATCGATAGAGTCAACTATTAAAACACCCGAAAGGGATGAATCAAAAGATCCAATAATGCATGTGTTGAGATCTTTTGATGTTAACAAACCTGGTACCAAACTAAAAAACATCAAAGGAGGAATAATAGGAGGGAGTCTTACTCAAGGAATTTTTAATGTAGGGGATGAAATAGAAATTAAGCCTGGTGTATTGAATGATAAAAAGAAAACCTATGAGCCACTACTCACACAGATTACCTCATTAGGTACTGCTGCAGGAATTGTAGATTCTGTTAAACCAGGAGGCTTGGTGGCAATTGGTACTAAATTAGATCCATCAATGACTCGAAGTGATTCTTTTATTGGATCGGTAATTGGAAAACCTGGGACTCTTCCGGAGAATTCCAATACCATCACACTTGAAGTAAATCTTTTTGACTCTGCAGTAGGGATTGCCGAGGACACAAAAGTTCTCCCGATACAAAAGGACGAACTTTTAAGATTAAACATTGGAACTGCTCCCATTTTAGGTAAGGTATCGAATGTAAAATCAAAAAAAATTGAAGTAGAACTAAGAAGACCAGCTTGCATCTTCAAGAACGAAAATGTGGCTATCAGTAGACGAATCTCTGAAAGGTGGAGATTAATTGGGGCCGGAGTAATTGGTTAAAGTTCTCACAGATACAAACTTTCTAATTCATTTAGCTACTCAAAGAATCAAAAATATCGATAATATCGATGTCGAAATTGGATCAATTTCCTTTGTAGTTCCAAAAGTAGTTCAAAATGAATTATTTAACTTGAAAAATGATATTAAAAAAAATCAAGATATTCTAACAACTCTTGATTATATTAAAAATTTTAAAATTATTCCCATTGATGGGAAATTTGCTGATAAAGAATTGATTAATTATGTAAAAAAAAATGGTGGTATTATTGGAACAATGGATAAAGAATTGAAAAAAGAAATTAAAAAAAATGGAGGATCCATTATTTCGTTTTCAAACAATAAAATCGTACTCGAATCTTAGTAAAATTTAACTGGAACAATCTGAACTAAAAATATGTCAATGAAAATTGAAAGTAATGCTTTTCAAAGCGGGGGAGAAATTCCTCAAAAATATGGCTATAAAAAAGATAACATAAATCCCGCAATAATAATTAAGCATGTACCTCCAGAGGCTAAATCACTGGCTCTCATCATGGATGATCCTGATGCCATGGGGGCTGTAGGAAAAATATGGGTTCATTGGGTTATTTGGAACATTAATCCAACCACTAGTGAAATTCAAGAAAATTCTATTCCATCAAATTCCATTCAAGGGAAAACTGATTTTGGTGAAATTGCTTACGGAGGACCCGCTCCACCAGATAAGGAACATACGTATATTTTCAAACTATATGCCCTAGATGATAAACTAATCCTAAAAGAAGGATCTACGAAATTAGTTGTAGAAGAGGCTATGAAAAACCACATTATTGCTGAATCTAGATTAGAAGGTAGATTCGCACCATAAGTAATTAGAAATTATTTTTTATTGATTATAGCGCTCAGCTAATCTATATTTCATGTATCTGTCATCTGGAGAAAATTTAGCCGGATGAGCAGAAACTGTCTCTTCATTACATAAGGGACACCTCTCTTTGAGTGTGTAATGATAATCTTTTGAACATCTCCTTAGCAGAAATTTCAATTTAATTCTCCCTAGTTTTCTTTGAATCTTCTCTTGTAAATACAAATTCTCCCTTCTTTTTTTCAATATTTTGTTGAACTTCTTCCAGGATTGGTTTCAATTTTTTTTCTGCAGACTTGAAATCTTCTGAAGTTATTGAAAGACGATATTTTGGAGCTCCCAAATAAGTAATATCTATCGAAGGATCTTTTTTCAGAACATCAAGAAGAATTTTTTTAATAATCTCTATTCCGTTTGATGTGCTATTTGTAATTTCCATAATACCTCTAATTTCGACTGAGGGTAATTTTATTTTAGAACATATTTCTTCTATGACACTTGCCGTTTTTTTAGATAACTTTAGTTCCTTAATAGAGTCTATCCCATTTCTTCCAATTTCTATAAAAGCATCATAAACTGAATCAAATTTAGAATAAATATCATCTTCTAATTTTTCAATTTCATTATCTGAAAGTTTAGTTTTCTCTTGAACATTTTTTAATAGTGTTTTTCCTTTTTCAAATTTTTTCACTTCTTTTAATTTATGCTTTTTTTGATCTTTTGATACTTGTTTTAACGAAAGATCAATATCCCCTCTTTTTTGATTAACCTTTTTTACCAGTAAAACTTTTTTCTCGTTTTCTTTTACAAATCGATTAATCGATCTAATCCAACCAGGTGCGATCTCCGAAATATGCAAAAATCCTTGGATCCCATCGAATTCATCTAACGTTACATAAGCGCCATGATCCATCACTTTGGTAACAGTAGCAATAACAATCTCTCCCTGTTCTGGCATCTCTTGAATTTCCGCAGACATTTCTTCTTTCAATTTATCATGCGTAATTTAATGTTACGAGTTAGAAATCAATCCCTTTTTTAGCTTTTTTTCCTTGCCGAAAAGGATGTTTAATTTCCCTCATCTCTGTAACTAAATCTGCTAATTCTATTATCTCATCTTTGGCATGATTTCCTGTTAAAACAAGATCCAAGGTATCAGGTTTTGATTTTATTATATTCAAAACATCTTCCAATTTTACTAAATCCAAATTTATTGCATAATTCACTTCATCTAGAATTACAATATCATAATTCCCTGATTGAATTTTATTGATACTTATTTTTATTGCCTCATTTGCAATTCTCTTGTGTTCTTCTATGGGACTTTTATCATCGATTATCCCTACAAATCCTTTCCCAATAGCTACCATTTCGAATTCTGGCTCTAGTCTTTTTGAAGAAGTCATTTCTCCGTAGTGCCATGAACCTTTGATAAATTGAATCATACAAATTTTTTTATCATAACCTACCGCTCTTAATGCAATTCCTAACGCAGCTGTAGTTTTTCCTTTTCCATTTCCAGTATATACAATTGTTAGACCTAATTCACTCACACTATGTTTTTAATTTCTTACAGTAAAAACATTCAGATTTTTTCAAATGCATCATTTAAATAAAAAAATATACTTACACATTCAAATTGAAAATTCCAAGACTTGTTTTAGCTGGCACTACTAGCGGAGTAGGAAAAACATCCATTACGTGTGCCATCATTTACGCATTACAAAAAAGAGGGTTTTCAGTTCAACCCTTTAAGGTAGGTCCTGATTATATTGATCCAAGCTATCTATCCTCAATATCAAAAAAAGATGCCTTTAATCTCGATGTTTGGTTGATGGGCAAAAACCATCTTTTAGAAAGCTTTGTTTCAAATTCAAAATCAGATATATCCATTATTGAAGGAGTTATGGGATATTATGATGGATTTGGTGGTGCATCGAATTTTGCCAGTACTCATCATGTTGCTTCAATAACAAAATCTCCAACAATTCTAGTGATAGATGCCAGTAAAGCAGCAAGATCTGTTGCAGCTACAATTCTAGGTTTTCTAAAATTTCATAATAATTCACGAATAGAAGGGGTTATTCTAAATAAAATTGGGAGTAAAAAACATGAGACTTTGTGTCGACAGGCCATTGAAAAGACAAAATTACCCGTAATTGGAGTAATCCCAAAAGACCCCTCCCTTGATTTACAATCAAGACATTTAGGATTAATACCCGCAGAAGAAGATAGAACCCTTATTCAAAAAATTAAACAAACCTCGAAAATTATTTCCTATTCAATAGATATTGAAAAAATTCTTCAAATTATTCATACTCCTTCACCTCTAACAATTCCGAAAAAAATTTTTTATAATAAACAAAAAACTTCAATTGCAGTTGCGCTTGACAGCTCTTTCAATTTTTACTATCGTGATAATTTAGAAGCACTAAAACGAGAAGGTGCCATTCTTAAATTTTTTAGCCCTATTAAAAATAAAAAATTACCCAAAGCTGATGGAATTTACATTGGAGGAGGATTTCCTGAAATTCTTGGGGAGGCTTTAGAGAAAAATCAAACAATGAGAAAACAAATTAAACAATTATCCGAAGATAATCTTCCAATTTACGCAGAATGTGGTGGACTAATGTATCTAACAAAATCAATTAATTATGGAAGAAAAATAAGTAAAATGGTTGGCATTTTTGATGCAGAAACAACTATGACTAATAAAATGAAATTAAATTATACTCAGGGAAGTATAATAACAAAAAATATCATGTCTAATAAAAAGCATAATTTTCGAGGTCATGAATTTCACTATTCAAAACTTGAGTCTGTATCTTCTGATTCAAAATTTGCTTATGAATTAAAAATAGGAGATGGAATAAAAAATCACTTTGATGGCATGATTCAACATAACACACTTGCTTCGTATGGACATCTATATTTTGATAGTTCAGATTATGCCAAAATTTTCGTAAAAAATTGTATTAGCACATCAAGACGTTAATTCTGACCGAAGAAGTTTATAGAGTGCATTAACTATTGCAGAGGCTGAAGAACTACCACCCTTTCTTCCGATATTTGTAATAAATGGAACCTGAGTAATATGACAAAGTTCTTCTTTTGACTCTGGTGAGGAAATGAAACCTACTGGAATTCCAATAATCAAGGCTGGTCGGACAAGACCCTCCTTAACCATTTGAATTAACTCCAAAAGGGCAGTTGGGGCATTTCCAATAACGACTATACCACCTTCCATATCAGAGGAGGCTATTCTCATTGATACCTGGGAGCGTGTTTTTCCCTGTTTTTTAGCTAATTCCATTATCTCAGGGCTTGAAATATTACAAATTATTTTATTTTTGAAATCTTTGGGATTTTGTTTATTCAATCCGCCAATAACACCATTTACATCAACTACTATATTGCAACCATTTTTTAGTGCACTAATTCCACTTTCAACTGCATTTTTGGAAAAAATCACTCTATTTTTATTAGTAAAATCAAAATCAGCAGTTGAATGAATTATTCGTCTAACAATTGACCATTCATTTTTATTATAATTGTGATTTCCTATTTCATTTTCAATCATTTGCATACTTGCATCTTCTATTGATTGACCTTTTTCAGTTTGCATTTTCAACCTCTTTTGCTCTTTCAATTATCAAGTCAATCATTTTTTCATCTGTTCCTAAATGTTTGGTGATGAAAACTTTTTTCAAATTTGATTTTTCAAGTGCTGGTTTAAGATCATTATTAATATCTGTTTTAACGTGAGCTCCTTCATGCAAAAAATAAAAAACTACAACAAGAATTTGTGGATTATTTTTTTCGCAGTTTTTTACCCCATCAAAAATATCTGGTTGTTCTATTTCCAAAAAGCATCTACTTACATTTCTATATTTTTCTTTTAATCCATTTACAACATAATTTATTGACATTTGAGCATTAGGATCCTTACTACCATGACCAATTATCATAACATCTACATCTTTTTTTGAATTCAAAATTTTATTTTCATCTAAAGAGGCTGATATTCTATTTTCAACCAGACTAATCAGAATTTTATGCATACTCATGGGTTTTGTCACAACAAATTTCACATCAGTATCTTTCTGAAATTTCATCACATCTGTAACTGCTAGTTTGACTTTTTTCCCAGGATAGAGAAAATATGGCACAATCGTGAGTGATTCGATGTCTTGTTTCAATGATTTTTTAATCCCATCTTCAATGTAGGGAGGTTCCACCTCAAGAAAACAAAAATCTGTAAAGACATAGTCTCCTTTAGCTTTAACCCCTGCGCATATGAATTCTAATTCTTCAGATGCTTCTCGTGCCCTACTTCCTCTATCAATTAGTAACAAGCCTCGTTTCAACCCAAAATCCTCGCTATTGCTATAGTCAAATTAGGCGGGAATTTTTGCTTTTCCACTATTAATTTACCTCCTGAGGCTTTGATTGCCGCAGCTTCTGAGACACTTGATGTACCCTCAAATTCTTTAACAGTTTCAGAAGGGTTTGGTGTAGAAATTTCCGCTAACTTTTCTCTTTCTACATATTCAATTGGAATCCCCATTTCGTTTCCTAAATCAATCAAACCTTGAACATCTTTAGGTTTCTTTATTGAGACTAATTTTGCAATCGACTTGGAACTAAGATTATATTTTTTTAGACAAATATCTATACCATCTTTGATCGTTTGTTTTGGTGTATCCCAATGCAAACCAATTCCAATTACTAAACTAGGTGGACGATAAATCACTGAATCCAAAAGGAACTGTTCATTCAGGATTCTGTCAGAAATTATTAGATGTCCTTTGGATTGGGACTTTGTCAAATCTTCCAAGCTATCATAAATTCTAACATTTTTTGGAAGTTCTTTAAACCATTTGATATTTCCTGCCTCTTGATATACTCCAATCGGTTCTTCGTTTACCATATGTGCACTTATTTTTGTAACTGTGGAATCATCATCAATTTTCCATCCAATATCTCTTCCTACAAGATCAACTGCAATAGTTTTGTTTACATCAGCTGCAGTTGTAATTACAGCTGTAGAATTTAATTTTTCAGCAATTTTTTTTGTTAATTCATTAGCGCCTCCTAAATGACCAGATAATACACTAATTACAAAATTAATTTTATCGTCGATAACAATAACTGCCGGGTCACTTTTTTTATCTTTCAAATATGGAGCTATTAATCTAATTACCGCACCTAAAGAAAATAAACAAATTAAGGCATTACTATTTTTAAACAACTCAATAATTTTTTCAGATGTAGATTCAGGATACCAATTTAGTTCCTTTCCATTGGATAATTTTGAAGGAGCATAAACATTCCAACTTGGAAAAATTTCTTTTATTTTAATTCCTATATCTATTCCGTTTTTGGTAATAGCAAGAACTGAAATTTTTTCCACACTAAAAGAGATCTAAAATTAATAAAATACCTTACTACTCGAATTTTCTCGCAAGGATATTTCCGTCAAAATCAAATAAAATTACATCTAAGGAAACCTTGTCTTCTGAATGCTTTTTCATTTGTTGGTATGTTTTTTCACAAATTTGCTCGAAAAATCCGACTATTTTATTCTCCTTTATTATTTCTGAAACATGTCTGGCAGTATTTGCCTTTTCAATTTCTTCGATTATTTTTGGAATTGCTCCAGAATTACTTGCCAATTCTGATAAAAATTTCATATCTACTTTAGATCCCTTTACGTGAGTTTGTTTTACCCCTGCTGCCATTTTTGCCAATTTACCAATAAATCCTACAACAAAGGCTTTTTTGATATTTTTTTTTGAGCATTGTTGTATGGTGAATCCTGAAAAATCTCCCATCTGAACAAAACAATGATCTGGGAGATCTATTATTTTTTTAGCAAAATCTTCGCTTCTTCCACCAGTGGTAAGAACAACCGTATCATTTTTCATTGCAATTGCAACGTCTAGATTTTGTCTAATAGAGGCAGCATATGAAGCAGTAGAAAATGGAAAAACAATTCCACTAGTCCCTAAAATTGAAATTCCGCCTAATATTCCGAGTCGTGGATTATCTGTTTTAGGACCTAATTCTTTTCCCTTTGGAACTGAAATTATTACAGTAATCCCTTTTTCTCTTAAGATATTACCTGCAGCATCCATTAGATTTTCATTTATCATTTTTTTTGGAATTGGATTTATTGCAGCTTTGTTAATTTCTAGCCCTAATCCAGGTTTAGTTACAATTCCCACTCCTTCTCCTCCATCTATTTCAATTTCATTTTTTTTATCTGTCAAGGATAAATCAACAATAATTTCAGCACCATGTGTAACATCAGGATCGTCCCCTCCATCTTTAATTACCGAACAACGAGCTTTATTTTTATCAAATTCACAAGAATGAATTTGAATTTTAATGAAATTTCCTTTTGGTAGTTTGACATCAATATTTTCAACTTTTGTTTGATTTATTATTGATAATAATGCCGCTTTTGCTGCAGCTGTGGCAGAAGTACCCGTGGTATACCCTGTTTTCAAATTTCTCCTATCGATTTTTTCCATGATAATCATGTTTATTTTGATGTATTAATTCTTGTTTCCTTTTTTTGAAATATATTTAAAATCATAACCATTCAAGAATTATGATGACAAAAGATTTTCAAGTGGTTGTTACTGGCGCAAGTGGGTTTGTGGCTAAAAATGTCAGGAAATATCTTTCTGAAGAAAATGTAAAATTAATTTCGATATCAAGGAAAAATTTTAAAAAATTTAAAAATGAAACAATAATTGTTTCTAAGAATTATAATGAAAAAATAATTCTTCCAAAAATCAAAAATTCTTATGGATTAATACATTTAGTCGGAATAGGAAAACAATCCGTTAAAAATAATTATAATTTAATTAATGTAGAATTTACAAAAAAAATAATTAATTTATGTAAAAAATCAAACATAAAAAAAATTGTTTACACAAGTGGATTAGGGGTATCTAAATCAAGCTCACTTGGTTATTTTATTTCAAAATATCATGCCGAAAAACTGATAATTAGATCTGGATTGGATTATACTATTTTCAGACCCTCTTACATTGTTGGAAAAGACGATCTATTTACTAAGTATCTAAAAAAACAAATTAAAAAGGGAGAAATCCAAATTCCTGGCAGTGGAAATTACACAATTCAACCAATCTATATTAATGATGTATCAAAAATATTGTTGAAATCTCTTACTGACATTAAATTCAAGAAACAAATCTTGGATCTTGTAGGTTCTGAATCAATCTCTTATCAAAACTATGTTAAACTATTTTCGAAGAAAACACAAACTCGATTAAAAAAAATTAGTTTAGAATCTGCCTACCACGATGCAATTACAAGACCTCAAAGCCAATTTGGTGTAGACGATCTTAATCTTTTGATTGGTGATTTCAAAGGAAATCACAGAAAATTACAAAATATTTCAAAAATCTCTTTTCGTTCTATTAGAAATGTGTTAGATTCCAGAAGATTGCTTTAAAGTGTCTACTTTGTCAGTCTTTTCCCAAGTAAATTCAGGCTCACTTCTTCCAAAATGACCATATGCTGCAGTTTTTCTATAAATGGGTCTTTTCAAATCTAAATGTGAAATAATTCCAGAAGGTTTCATATCAAAATTTTTAATAACCAATCTTTCAATGTCTTTTTCTGGGATTTTACTTGTTCCAAACGTGTTGACATAAAGTGAAACTGGTTCGGCAACTCCAATAGCATAAGCTAATTGGACCTCACATCTTTCAGCTAATTCAGCAGCTACTATATTTTTGGCAATATATCTACACATGTAACACGCTGATCTGTCTACTTTGGATGGATCTTTTCCGGAAAAAGCACCTCCACCATGCCTTCCAAATCCACCATAAGTATCAACAATTATTTTTCTTCCTGTTAGGCCAGCATCCCCATGTGGACCTCCAATTACAAATTTTCCTGTAGGATTGATGTGGATTTTAATATCTTCATTCCAAAGATTTCCTAAAACTGGTTTGATTACTTTGTCTTTAATCTCTTTTGCAATTTCTTCTTGAGAAACGTCTGGAGAGTGTTGGGTTGAAATTACGATTGTTTCAATTTTCGTAGGTTTATCATTTTCATATCTTACAGAAACTTGAGTTTTTCCATCTGGTCTAACCCATGGTAAAGTCTTATTTTTTCTAACTTTAGCAAGTTCTTGGGCAAGTTTTTGAGAAAGTAGGATAGGCATTGGCATCAGTTCTTTTGTTTCATTTGTGGCATACCCAAACATTAATCCTTGATCTCCTGCTCCCTGTTCTTTTTCTTCTGTTGCAGTAACTCCCTGACTAATGTCTGGACTTTGAGAGTGAAGTTTTAGGATTATTTCGCAAGAGTCCGTATCAAACATCAAATCTTTATGATTATAGCCAATTTCTCTAATAGTTTTTCTAACTAATTCTTCTTGAGCTTTTTTATTAAAATCAGCTTTTGATGTTACTTCTCCTGCAACAGCTACAAAATCAGTTGTCACAAGGGTTTCAACAGCTACTCTTGAATCAGGATCTTGTCGAAGATATTCATCTAAAAAAGCATCTGAAATTTGATCACATATCTTATCTGGATGTCCTTCAGTTACTGACTCCGATGTAAACAGAAAATTACTAGTCATTAGAACCACTAGATCTTAGAGTTCATTTTCAATTTTGATGAATAAGACGTTATTACCTCTAACTATTACTCTACCATAGTTTGCAATTACTCTGCCATCATGGTGCTCTTCGGCATCAGTCATTATCAGATTCATGTACGAATCAACATTATCCATTTTCCCTTTATACTCGACTTCATTTTTTAGTCTAACAATAACTTTCTTCTTTGTGCTTTTTTGAAGCATGGTTAATGGTCTTTTTGGGGCATTCTGTGACACTAATTATTCACTTAATTTGGCATCGCTGTTTTCTTGAATAAAAGCCTTGCCTCTTTGAGAATTTTTGAAATTCCTTAAATTTTTTCTTCGTTTTTATATAATTAACTAAATGATTTCCACAGGTTTACAAAAATTAGATGAATTTCTATCCGGAGGAATTCCATCGAGCTCTATTACGGATATTTTTGGTGCAAACGGAACTGGTAAAACACAATTACTGTTACAGATTTTAATTAATGTCATAAAACAAGGTGGAACTGTTCTTTATCTTGATACCACAGGTGAATTTCGACCAGAACGAATTCTTGAAATGCAAAAATATCAAAATTTAGAAATTGAAATATTAGATAAAATTATTGTTTCAAGAATAACAAATACCTCTGAGCAGATGAATTCTATAAAAAATATTAAACCAGAAAATTTTTCGCTTATAGTAATTGATAATATTACTGATCTATTTTCCTACGAGTACAAAACTGAAGAATCAATATTCAAAAAAAATTCCTTATTTATGAAATTCATGCATGATTTATCTTTAATGGCAATTAATGATCACATTCCAGTTGTAATTACTAATATGATTAGAAGTTTTGACGATAAAGACGTAGAAAATATGAGAAAATCCATAGACCTCTTTACACATATCAAAATTAAATTATCCAAAAAGGAATCAAAATATCAAGGAGAAGTGAGTTGGTTACTAAATCATCATACCTTTTCCTATTTTATTGATTCTTCTGGATTATCAGAATATACTGAAGATTTTTAATGATCAATGAATTAATCAAAGCATGGCAGGAATCTTTGATGCTATTCCAGCAATTACGGTAATTTTATTTGTAATTGGAATAGTGGGCGTACTGGTTTATGAAAAATCACGATCAAAAACAATCGAAGAATCAAATTCCTAACTCGAATCTTTATTCCTTGTTTGCTTACCAAGGATTTACCACTCTTACAAAAATTCAAAAAAAAGCCTCACCAATAATTTTACAAAAAAAAGATTGTTTAGTGATTGCACCCACTGGGTCAGGAAAAACCGAGTGCGCAGTAATTCCCATTTTCTCTCTAGTGAAAAATTCGAAAAAACCTGGAAAGATAAAAGTACTTTACATTACTCCCTTACGGGCTCTAAATAGAGATGTATTTAGGAGAATTACCCAATATGCACACTACAATGATCTATCAATAGAGATTCGACATGGTGATACAACTCAGAAAGATAGACGAAAAATCACCGAAAATCCCCCTGATATTTTAATAACTACTCCAGAAACTTTAGTCATTTTACTCACTCAAATTAAGATGTTAAATGCATTATCTGATCTAGAATGGATTGTTATTGATGAAGTCCATGAATTACTTGGGAGTGAAAGAGGTTCTCAAATAACGCTAAGTTTTGAGAGGCTACAAATCAATTCTAAATTTCCTCTTACTAAAATTGGATTATCTGCAACGGTGGGTAATTTTGAAGAAGCAGGCAAATTTGTTGTTGGAACCAAAAGGAAATGTGAAATAATAAGAGATTCCTCCATCAGAGATTATGATGTAGAAATAAGATATGTAGATGGAACAATTTCAGATGTTGCTGAAAATATTATCGAATATGTTCTAGATTTAGACCTAGATTCACCCATATTGCTTTTTACTAATACTAGAGGTGAAGCAGAATTTTTAGCTTCTATCCTAAAAGAAAAATCTTCGATAAATATTGAATTACATCATGGTTCATTGTCAAAAGAAATACGAGAAGATACGGAGATTTCACTCCGAGAAGGCAAAAGAGGTATTGTCGTTTGTACTTCTTCACTTGAATTGGGATTAGATATTGGGTCAGTTGAATTGGTAATTCATTATGGTTCTCCAAGACAAGTTTCAAAACTCGTTCAAAGAATTGGTAGAAGTAAACACAATCGAAATGAATCCGCTAAAGGATTGGTTATTACAAATAATTCAGATGATGAATTCGAAGCTAATGCGATATTTGATCGAATTAAAGAAGGTTCAATTGAACCACAAGAAATCCATAATGGTTCTCTTGATGTACTCGCTCATCATCTAGTCGGAATGACAATGCAATTAGGAGAAATCTCCGTTGGTATGGCTTTTGATGTAGTAACCAAAGCATTCCCCTTCAGAAATTTAAAATTAGAAGAACTAGTAGGTGTTTTAGATTTACTAGATTCTAATTATTTGATATTTTTTGACAGGATTAAAATGAGTTTTAGACGAAAGGGTGGGGCGTTTAAATATTATTTTGAAAATTTATCTACTATTCCAGATATTCTCAAATTCAAGGTTTTTGATTGTGTTGGGAAAAAAATAATTGGCTCCCTAGATCAAAGATTTGTCGGAGATTTTGGTGATTCAGGAAATATTTTTGTTCTTAAAGGATCTCAATGGAAAATACTCAATGTTGATGAACAATCTTTCGCTGTTAATGTAGAACCATTTAGAGGAGGTGGAATTACGGTTCCTTATTGGGAAGGAGAAAGTATTCCCATTGACTATAAAACAGCAAAAAAAGTAGGGGATTTTAGAACCAAAGTTAAAAACGGCTCCTTGAATTTAATTAATAATACTATTGAAAAATTAGATTTTGAGGATATTCCAAATACAAATACCATTGTAGTAGAATCTTGTAGATCTCAGGGATCAATTGTTGTACACTCTTGTTTTGGAACAAAAATAAATTCAACGTTATCTACTTTGTTTTCTTCATTCTTATCCTCAATTCTTGGATTCGTGGTTGATACTCAATCCGATGGATATAGAATTGTTTTATCCTCACGATCTCGAATTTCAGAAAAACTATTTCTTGAAGTAATAAAAGATGATTATGATCTTTTTTCAATGGTTACAGCATCTTTGAAGGGAACACATAATATAAATTGGAGAACTTGGTGTGTTGCAAAAAAATTTGGTGTGGTTAGAAGAGGAGCAGTCTATGAAAAAAAGTCAGCTCGATTTTTATATGAAAGATATTCTAAAACTCCACTAGTAAAGGAAGCATTACGAGAATTATTTCATGATAAATATGATTTAAAAAATACTGATAAAATTTTACAAAAAATTAAAAAAAATAATATTTCAATTAAGTGGTTAGAAGTTGATAAATTTTCAAAACTGGCAGAACCCATTTTAGATCATACTACAAAGTATTATTCATCTCCAGTAAATCTTGATAAGGGCATACTTGATCTAGTCAAAGCTAGACTTGCAAAAACGAAACATCGCCTAGTTTGTGCTAGATGTGGAAAATGGGAACGACTAGTTGAGACAAATGAGGTAAAAAATATTCTAATTTGTCCATACTGTAAGTCAAGACAAATTACTGCCACATTTTATTCAGACTATGATCTTCCAAAAATAATTCGTAAAAAACATGAAGGACAAAAACTAACTGCAGAAGAATTACACAAGTTTAATCGAGCCTGGAAAGTAGCCTCTTTGGTAGAGAATTTCGGAAAATTAGCCATTACAGTGATATCTGGTTATGGCGTTGGTGCGGATACAGCTGCAAGAATTTTAAGAAATATGGTTGATGAAGAAATAGTATTCAAACAAATCTATGAGGCAGAAAGACAATATGTTATTACAAGAGGTTTTTGGGATTCTTAATTTTTCTTTGTAATTTTAGAAAATGCAGTTAAGAATAACTCAATTCTTCCTTCTAATCCTGCTCTTGCGTTTAGTCCAGTTATAGAAATAATTTCTCCAAGTTCACATTTCTCAATTAATCTTGCTTGGTTTCGCCATCCTTTAACCCAAATCTGACCGGTATCATCTTCTACAAACATTTCAGATAAAGCAATAGATTCACCGGATTTTGTTTGAACCTCTCGTCTTTCTGGAACTTTTAAGACTATAGCCTCAATACAAAAATTTTCATCAACTTTAACCTCATTTATTTTTGTTCGAATTTTAGACAGAGTTGGAATTGTTTTATCATCATCTAATTTCCTGACAAATGAATTACTATCTAAAGTAATGGAACTTCCATAAGCTTTTGATGGCATCACCTCAATTACATCTCCTTCATTGAAAACACTTGTAGAATTTGCAAAATCATTAATATTAAATAATTTTTTATTTTTGTCAACTCCTACAATCATTTTATTTCCATTCTCACTAGTAGATATTGAAAGAATTCTGGCAATGATTGGTTCTGCTTCTTTTCCTCCTTCAATTTCAATTAAGGTGGATTCACTCCCATGAATTTCAATCCCCTGATTTCCAGATCTTACCTTTACTCCAAGAAGTCTGATTTTAGCATCTTGAGAAATCATATTTGGAATGACAGATTCATCTTGTCCCCACAGAACCACTTTCATGGCATTACCATCTTTTCCTTTTATCCTCATGCGAAGAGCTTTCCCAGGTTGGCCACGAGAATTTGTAAATTCCATGCCTGCTATCATACCATCTATGGTTCCTGATATCACCAGATCTTTTTGACCTTCTTTTAATTCACTGACATCTTTTGTAATTTTATCTATATTTGGAATATCACTCTCATTATCAACGGTTTCTAAATTTGAACCTGAACCAATGTTGATTGTAGGTTCTCCATTAAGATCTGATTTTACATATGCTTTGATAATTTTTATCAGATCGCCTGGCTTGATATTTTCGATTCCAGGGATATTTGCTTTCTCATCCCATAATTTTACACTAGCTGTGGAATTATTATCATACACTGTCATTGTTCTAAGGTAAAATGGACTGCCATCTTTTCTAGAAAATTGTTTTGCCGGAGACATGTTTAAAACTCTAGTTTCGAGGGAAATCTCTTTTGCCCCCGCATAAAGATCTTTTAATCCCATTTCAACTTTTAGTGGTTCAGATAATGAAATTCCAAAATCAGAGGCAATTAAGAAGATCGCTCCTTGATCGGTAAGGTAACCTGCTCCAATTTTTTCTTTCTTCTGTTTTATCAAATCCTCAACACTTGATCTAGTTAAATCAGGTTTCTGTTCAAGAAGTTTATTTAGAAGATTTTCAGATTCAGACAATTCATTGAGTGTAAACAGAGTCTATTAATAAAAATTTCATTACCTAAATTAGTAAGAAGATCGCAAATTCTTCATGTCCTGTATCAAAGTTGATAATTTATCGAAATCTTATGGATCACTTAAAGCAGTTGACGAAATTACAATGGCTGTAAAGAGGGGTCAAGTTTTTGGGTTTTTGGGGCCAAACGGAGCAGGTAAATCTACTACAATCAAACTCCTTACAACGCTTATCCAACCATCAGGTGGATCTCTAAATATTCTAGGAATTGATGCTATAAAAAATCCGTTAAAAGTACGTCATAAGATTGGAGTCGTTTTACAACAACCCAGCTATGAACCTACATTATCGGTGGAAAAATCACTTGAAAAATATGGAATGATGTGGAATGTACCTAAAATTGAGCGTAAAAGAAGAATGGAAAAACTCCTCATCGATTTTGATCTAGTTGAAATTCGTAAAAAACGAAATGAAGATTTGTCAATTGGCCAAAGAAGAAGAGTCCAAGTAGCTCGTGAATTTATGCATGATATGGATCTTTTATTTTTAGATGAACCAACTGTTGGTTTAGATCCTAGTGCAAGAAGAAAATTACTAGATTATTTGAAAAATAAGGTAAAAACTGGACTAACAATATTTTTTACGACACATATACTTACTGAGGCCGAATATCTTTGTGATGAAATAGCGATAATTGATAAAGGAAAAATCCTTGCAATCGATACCCCTGATGCCCTAAAAAATAGATTTGGCAAAGAAAAAACCATAAAAATTCATCTTCTAAAAAATCAACAGGAAATTAATTCTCTTCTTTCTGGTATTCCAGATTGTAAAATTGATTTCAATACCAGAACAAGTATCACAATACATTCAGAACGATCAGAATTAGTGTTAATGAACGTATTGAGAATTTTAAGTGATAATGGTATAGAAATAGATGATCTTTCTGCAGTACCAACAAATCTTGAAGAAATTTTCCTAAAAATGGTTGAGGAAAATGTATCCAATCATTAGACTTGTGAATAGAAATCTAACAATTTCTATTAATCCTGCCTTTTTACTTTGGCAAATAATTTTTCCAGCAATTTACATATTCATTGCAGGATTTGCATATTCTTCTTTAATTCAAGAAGTCCCTTATGGTACAAAGAATTTAGCTTACCCTGCATTTTTGGCTTCAGGTATGATTGGATTCAACATAATGAACAGTACTCTAGTTTCAGGTATCATTATTTGGAATGATAGAAAACATGGTATGTTTGAACAAATTATGTCTGGACCATTTACCAGACCACATTATATTTTGAGTAATATCTGCACCATTGGAGTTATAGGTCTAGTTAGTGCTGCACTGATAGCGATAATTGGATATCCTGTTTTCTTTAATTCAATAGAATTCTCTTTGGTTACGATACCATTGATAGTTTTTGCTGCTGTAACTGGTTCGGTACTATTTGGTTCAATAGCCTCAATTATTGCCACCAAATTAAGGTCAAGTGAAGGATTTAATGTAATTCTTAATACCGCATTTCTTTTCTTTGCTTTTGTAAGCACCGCATTTTATCCAGCTGTAGGTGCTCCAGAACCCCTAAAAACTGCTTTTTATCTAAACCCTCTTACCTATTTGGTAGACGTAATTCGCGCAGGAATTTTTGGAGAAGTTACGGAATTTGTAATCTTGGAAATGGGAATTTTGTCAATAATTGCAATAATACTTTTCATTATTGCAACAAAACTTCTTACAAAATTAGATTTTTGAATTGTAAAATCAGTAGCCCGGCCCAGACTCGAACTGGGGTCAAGGGCTTCAAAGGCCCCTATGCTTGACCGCTACACTACCGGGCTTCTAAAATCCAGCAGATTAGTTCCCTTAATGAATTTTTATTATATTTTTTAAAATAAATTCTAATTAAGATTCAAAAATTACGTGATTTTGTTTATAAATTTGCTCTTCTATTTGTTTGAAATTATTTTCCTTTTTTAATATAATTTTTACAATATTCAATATCAATTTTTAAAACTCAATAGTTTCGTTCGAATTTTATTCTCTTTTAATTAGATTATTTTTTTAAAATTTTCCATCAAATTTGGAAGGGTATTGAATGAAATTAATAAAAAAACAAAGAAAAGATGGGTTAGTAGTCATTGTATCTCTCATTCTGAAAAAATATTGATATTTTAAAGGATTACTCATCATTATCTCAAGTTCAATAAGTTTTTCTTAGTCTATTGTCTAGCTGTTTATGTAATGAGTGGGACAAAAGTTGTGGTTTATGGACTTAGTACAGAAGGATATGCAATCGCTTCCCAAATGGCAATCAAGGGTGCAGATGTTTACATAGTTGACGAATCTAACCCATCTGCTATTTCACTTAAAGCAGAAATCGCAAAAATTTATCCCAACGTGACTTCTCTCATGGAGGATGAACCTCTTTTAGCAATGGAACCAATAGACGTTGCCGTCTCGAAGGCTCAATATCTATTCTTTACACCAAGAATTAGAAAAACTGGTCAGGATATAAAAACAGAAATTCATTCTAAATTCAAAGATGCTACCAATTCTTTAAAAAAAAATAGTTCTATAATCTACACCCTACCCACAGGATTTGGGGGAAATAATGAAAATATTTCATTATTAGAACATATTACGGGTTTAGAAATCGGGAAGCAGATCTCTTATTTTTACTATCCTCTAGAAGATCTAAATCATCAACCAAAAATAATCGGATCATTAAATGGAAAAGAAGATCCCACACTTGCTGAACTCTTATCTACTGGAAAAAAAGAAAAAAAATTTGTAGCGATATCTTCATCTGAACATTTTCATGCTATCAATGTATTATCCAGATTTTCGAGTCTTTGTAGTATTTTAGAAGTTTGCAAATATGCACAAGATGATATTACAAGAAAGGACCTTTCAGCGGATGACTTTCAAGAAATATTTTTAGATGATATGGTTACCGGATTACATGATCTTAAATCATTAGGTTCCTCTTTTGAAGGAGCAAATACTCTGATGTATCTAATTAATGGAAGTGTTAAAGGAATTGATGGATACATTAAAAGATTGATCGATGAAATTCGTTCCACCTTAAAGAAAAATGATCTTAAAGCAAGTAGAACAAAAATTGCTATTTCTTGGACTCTAGACCAGAATGCAATGAGAGGGGATAAAATTGAAATGTTGCAAAATTTAACTTCTCGATTACGCGATTATATAGGAGATGTTGAAGCGTATGAAGATCCTCACTTAGATCTATTTCATAGCGACAAAACTACTATTGTTGTAGCCTGTTCAAAATTAGATTTTGAAAATATTGAAAAAAATAAAAAAGATTCAAACCTTATCATCGTAAAAGCAAATCCTATATGCGAAATTATCCAATAAGAGTATAAATTAGCTTATCAATTACTTTGTTTGAAATGTCTAATGAAAATAATTCAGACGAAATTGCTATGGAAGTAATATCTAATGATGATAATAATACAATCAACGAGTCACTAGAAAGTGCTGATAACAATATTGACTTAGACGAAATAAAAATTCTTCTTGAAAAAGAAAAAGAAAAATCGCAGGATCTAGAAAATAAATTAAAACATGTTTTAGCAGATTTTCAAAATTTAAATAAAAAAAAACAAATTGAAGTTGAAAATGGTATTAATATAAAATTAAACCAGTTTATGATAGAATTTCTTAAAATTTATGATGATTTTGTTAGGGCAAAAGAAGTTTTTTCAAATAATGAAGAAAATACCAAAGGACTGGATTATATTCTAAATAACATGAATTCATTACTGGAAAAAAATAACGTAATTCCCATTGATGCATTAGGGGAAATTTTTGATCCTAATTCACATGAAGCAATTTCGATAATCATTGATCCCAAACTTGATGAAAATACAATTACAAAAGAAATCAGGAAAGGATATATTTCTCATAATAGCGTTATTAGACCATCGCTAGTAGAAATTTCAAAAAAACAAGGTGAAAATTAAAATGACAAAAATAATAGGAATTGATTTAGGAACGAGTAATTCTGCTGCTGCAGTAATAATGGGTGGAAAACCAACAATTATTCCGGCGGCTGAGGGTGCCACGGTTGGCGGTAAAGCATTCCCTTCTGTTGTAGCCTTTACCAAGGATGGTGATCTCTTAGTTGGCGAACCTGCAAGGAGGCAGGCAGTAACAAACCCTGATAATACTATCGTTGCAGCCAAAAGAAAAATGGGTAGCGAACATATTTTTAAAATTCGAGGTAAAGAGTACAAACCTCAACAAATCTCCTCCTTTATCCTTCAGAAAATAAAAAAAGATGCAGAAGCCTTTGTAGGTGAAACTATTGAAAAGGCCGTAATTACTGTCCCAGCATATTTTGATGATAATCAAAGACAAGCAACTAAAGATGCAGGTACTATTGCTGGTTTGGATGTAGTTAGAATAATTAATGAACCTACAGCTGCATCACTAGCATTTGGATTAGACAAAACCAAAGAAGACATGAAAATTCTTGTATTTGATTTTGGCGGAGGAACTTTAGATGTTACTGTTATGGAAATGGGTGGTGGAGTATTTGAAGTAATGAGTACTTCAGGTGATACCCAATTGGGTGGAACTGACATGGACAAAATTGTAATTGATCATATCCTTGATGAATTTAAGAAAAAAGAAGGCTTAGACCTTTCACAAGATAGTACTGCCTACACTAGAGTACGAGAGGCAGCAGAAAAAGCAAAAATTGAACTCTCAACAGTTATGGAAACTGACATTAATCTTCCTTTCATCGCGCAAGATCCTTCAGGAGCTAAAAATCTTGAATTAAGATTAACAAGGGCTAAACTAGATGAATTAATTGGACCTATTATTGAAAGATGTAGGCCTTCTGTAGAGAAAGCACTTGAAGATGCCAAATTAACCAAATCTGATATAAATAAAATTGTAATGGTTGGAGGCCCCACACGAATTCCAGCGGTAAAAAAATTTGTTAGTGAAATAATCGGAAAAGAAAGTGAATCTGGCGTCGATCCAATGGAAGCCGTTGCAATGGGTGCAGCAATTCAAGCTGGGATAATTGCAGGAGATGTGACTAGCGATATTGTTCTATTAGATGTAACTCCATTAACTTTAGGAATTGAAACCATGGGTGGAGTTCGTGAGCCACTTATTGAAAGAAATACAACCATTCCTACTTCAAAAGCTAAAGTATTCACCACTGCTGCTGATAACCAAACAGCAGTTACAATTCATGTAGTTCAAGGAGAACGACCTATGGCCAATGATAATGTCTCATTAGGAAGCTTTAATCTAACTGAATTACCTCCAGCACCAAGAGGAATACCTCAAATTGAAGTGAAATTTGACATTGACGCTAATGGAATAATCAATGTGACTGCAAAAGATCTTGGAACCCAAAAAATAGCTACCATCACCATCGAATCTAACTCAAAGTTATCTAAAGATGAGATTAAAAAACTTAAAGAAGATGCAGAAAAATTCTCTGAAGAAGACAAAAAGAAAAAAGCAAATATTGATCTTAAAAACGAAGCTGAAAGTTTCATTTACACCACTGAAAAATTAGTCAATCACGATCTTAAAGACAAAATTTCACAAGAACAAGGAATCAAAGTTACTGATTGTATTAAAGAGGTAAAAGAAGTAATGGATAAAGAAATCGATGAACTCAAACCAAAACTTGATGTATTAAAATCAACTGTAAATGAAATTACGACCGAACTTTACAAAAATGCTACTCCTCCACCTGGTCCAGAACAGCAACCAGAAGAGGGACAACAAGAGCAAACAACGAACGAGCAAACATCTGGATCATCTTCAACAGATGAACCAAAAAATAATTAATTCTTCTAAATTGATCGTTTATACAGTAATAATTAAAGAATAATTTATGTCTGCAAAACGTGATTATTATGAAGTTTTAGGAATTTCAAAAGACACGTCTATTAACGAAATAAAATTACAATATCGAAAATTAGCTTTAAAATTTCATCCTGATCGAAATAAATCAAAAGATGCAGGAGAACATTTTAAGGAAATTTCTGAGGCCTATGCTGTACTTTCTGATCCTAAAAAGAGAGAGCTTTATGATCAACATGGTCATGAAGGTGTGGATGGAAGATATAGTACAGATGATATTTTCCAAGGGGCAAGTGGTAATTTTAGTGATATTTTTGGCCGTTCTGGAGGAGGTTTTGATTCTATTTTTGAGTCAATATTTGGCAGAGGAGGAGGAGGTTTTGGAGCACAACAACAGAGGGGTTCGGATTATCTTTATCAGACCTCAATCACTTTAGAGGAAGTTCTTTCTGGAAAAAAAATGAAGATAGAACTGGAAAAAAATATTGAATGTAATACTTGTAATGGATCTGGCTGTAAACCAGGAACTAATCCTAAAACCTGTAGTAGCTGTAATGGTCAGGGTCAAGTTCGCAGAAGTAAAAACATGGGATTTGCTTCTTTTGTCACAGTTGAACCCTGTTCCTCATGTAGAGGAAAAGGGTCAACAATTGAAACACCTTGCATTGAATGTAAAGGAATGGGAAAGAAAAAAGGAACTAAAAAAATTGAGTTTGATGTTCCTCCAGGAATTGACAATGGTGATTATACAATTCCAAATGAGGGAGATGAAATCCCTGGTGGTATTAATGGAGATCTAATCGTAAGAATTCATGTACAATCTCATCCGAACTTTAAAAGAGATGGTGGAGATATTTTTTATGATCAGACCGTATCTATGGTCGATAGTGCTCTTGGTCAGGAGGTAAGTGTACCTGTTTTGAATGGAACTGAAAAAATAAAAATTGAAGCAGGCAGTCAACCCAATACTATCATTAAGCTCAAAGGAAAAGGACTTCCACGAATGAATTCTAGAGGACGAGGAGATCAGTATGTTAGAGTTGTAGTAAACGTACCAAAAAAACTCAATAAACGTCAAAAAAATCTATTAGAAGAATTTCGAAATTCAGCTGAATAATTGAAAATTAAATTGAAAATTGCCTTAGATGTTGATGGAGTATTAGCAGATGTTATTGAATCTTGGTTAAATTATAGTAACCAAATAAGATCTCCTATTTCCAAAGAAGAAATTACTAGTTGGGATTTTTGGAAAAAATTTAGCATTAATAGATACGATTTTTATAAAGAATTAACATTGTGTTGGAAAAATTGGAAAACTCTTCCTCCAACAGAAACAAATTTAGCTCAAGTTACTCAAAATCTATCCGAATTTGGTCAAGTTGATATAGTTACAGCAAGAGAATTGTCAACTGATAATTTTGTGAAAGATTGGCTTGAATTTCATGGGGTAGTTTATGAAAATTATGTTTCTGTAATAGATGGAACAATGAAAGCAGATTTGGATTATGATCTTTTCATTGATGATTCGCCACTAAACGCAGAAAAATTTTTAGAACAAAAGAAAAACTTTCTTCTTTATTCCCAACCTTGGAATAGACACATTTCCTCTTTGAAAGAAATAAGAATCTATTCACTAATTGATGCAATTAATCTATTGACTTCAAAAGGTTAATCAGATTTTTTTATAACTTCTCTAATTACTACTTGATGACCTTTCCTAATATGTAAAGAATGTCTAGAATTTAAAATTTCTTTAATTTTATCATTATCATAGAATTTTATATTATATCGACCTAACATCTTTTTACAATTATTGCAATAAATTTCTCGAAATTTCATATAATCACAACAAGTTAATGAAACATATTTTAAAAAACTGGCTAATAAAGAAACTTATTCTAGATTTTCAAGTTTTAAAATGCGGGAATCACCCAGCCTGGCCAACGGTGTAAGGTTCAGATCCTTATCTTCTAGGAGTTCGTGGGTTCAAATCCCACTTCCCGCATTCAAATATCACTAAACATTATCCAATTCTTTTTTAATATTTTTTAAAAGAAGATTATTTATCATCTCACCAGGAGCTTTCCCTCTTAATTCCGTCATAGCGATTCCCATGAGAGGACCAATAGATCTCTCTCTTTGATTCAATATAAGCGATTTATTTTGCTTGATAATATTTTCAATAATTTTTTCTAAATCAATCTCACCAACTGTTTCTATTGAAGTATTTTTAATAGCCTCCTCAACAGTGATTGATTTCCCCTTCATTATATCCTCAAAAATAATATCCAATGACTCTTTGGTTATTTTTCGACCATCCAAAAATTCAAAAGATTTTGTAATCTCTTCATTTTTTAGTAATTTAGAATTCAACCCATCTCTTTCTAATTTAGTTATTGAAGAACAAAGAACTGAAGCAACAAAAGTTGGATTAACTGATATTTTTTTAACTATTTTTTCAAACAAGTCCATATATTGTGAATCAAAGATTTGTTCAGCTAATTGTTTATTCAATCCATATTTTTCTTGAAGTCCAGTAATTGATTCATCCCATGGTTTGGGAATATTGTTTACTGCAATTTCTAATTCATTTTTTGTAACAAGAACTGGCGGAATATCTGTTTCTGGATACATCCTAGAAGACCCTGGACGTGGTCTAAGGAATACAGTTTCACCAGTGGGAGTAGCTAATCTGGTTTCAGCAGGTACGCCTTTAACTGCTTGATTGATTCTGTTAATTACTGATTCAATGGCAAAATCTATTTTCGAAGAAGGAGCTGCTATTATCAAAAATGCATCTTGTTCAGTTATTTTTAGTAAATTTTTAACAATATCAATATCTTTTTGCTCTATTCCATAATTCGGTAACTCATCTGAATGAAAAACTCCACCAATTCCATAAAATTTTACTATTTGACCTATTTCTTTTCCTAATCTAATTCCCTCATAGGGAGAAAATCCAAACATTCCTACAAAATGCTGTATTTTTAATGCCTTAATCATGAAATTATCTTTCAGAGCTTTTTGAATTATCTTTGATTGACAACCAGTCCAATCATTTGTAATTTCAAAAACATCATTACTAGAGACTCCATTAAAATTTGAATTTTGTAACTTTTCTGCAATTTTGACCATTGCATGCTGTCTTTTAGCCTCATATTCTACAATCTTTTCTAATTGGTCTAGTTGTTGAACTCCTTTTACTTCTACCACAGCACCTCCATTTTTTACAGAGACATTAACATCTTGGCGTATTGAGCCAATTCCTCTTGTAACTTTTTTTGTACTTCTTAGTAGCTTTCCAAGAGATAATGCAATTTTTTTAATTTTTGATGGGTTACCCTCTACTGGATCTAATGTAATCTCAATAAGAGGTATTCCAAGACGATCAAGACTATATTCTCTTACAGATCCCTTATCACCAAGAAGTTTTGCAGCATCCTCTTCTAAACAAATTGATTGAACACCAATTTTATCTCCATCAACCTCAATAAATCCACCTTGTGAAATTAACATAGTTCGCTGAAAACCTGTTGTGTTTGAACCATCAATTACAGTTTTTCTCATTGGATATATTTCACTAAAAATATTTGATTGTAGAGAAGAAGATATAACCAATGCTAGATCTTTTGCATCTTTATCTAAACTATGTGGTGGTTCTTCATCTTTTTCTACAAGACAACTACTTTGAGAATTTGAATAATATGTTATAGTTTTAGATTTTGTTTTTTCAAATAACACTGCAGGATCATATTTCCCTAATTCACTTTTTACCGCACGTAAGTTTCTCTGAAATTTATTGGTATATTCATCAGATTCAATAGGTGTGCAACTACAAAATAATTTTTTTTTGGTAGCTAATTGTTGATGAATTTCTAATCCAACTTTTAAGCCTACATCTTCAATATTAAATTCAGACAAATCTTATCAAACCCAATTTTTTAAGAAATCTCAGAGGCAATGTTTTCTAACATAATCTTTTCAATATCTTCCTTATTACTTGAATTACCCAAAGCCCACATTGCTTTTACTAGTGCAACCTCAGGAATCATATTTTCTAAAGGAATAATCCCTAGATCAAGTAAATCTCGTCCACTCTCATATACTGTCATGCCAATTCTTCCATCTATGCATTGTGAAGTCATTCCTAAAAAAATGCCTTTCTCATAGGCTTTTTTCACAGAGCCGTACATAGTTTTTCCTATATGACCAAGACCTGTTCCCTCAAAAATAATTGCTCTATAATCCATGTCAATAATATTATCCAACAGCCTAGGATCATATCCTGGATAATATTTTACTAAAGCAACTTTGGTATCAAGGGCAATTTTTGGTTGAAATTCTCTTATTTTAAAAAAATCATCTTTGCAGTTTCTCTTAATCTTATCGTTAAATATAACATATGCAGGGTCATCTCCAACAGTTTGAAAGGCATTTCTTTTACTTGTGTGATTTTTTCTTACTCTAGTACCAAAATGACATGCGACAGTCCCATCACTTTCATCATGATGCATTATAATATAGACTCCATTGGTTTTACAATCGACCAAAAATTTAGTAGCTCCAATAAGGTTTAGAGCAGCATCTGATGAGGCACGATCTGAAGACCTTTGTGAACCAACAAGTGCAATAGGTATGGGATATCCAGCTAAAGCAAAGGAGAGAAATGATGATGTGTAATGCATGGTATCAGTCCCATGTGCAATAATAATTCCTGCATAGTCAGAAGTAGAATACTCCATTAATTTATTTGAAATTTTTAACCAATGAGCAGGCATAATATTTTCTGAATATTCAGAAAACAATACTTCGGTATCAACACTAGCAATCTCTGCCAGCTCTGGTACAGAGGAATTCAACTCTTCAGCAGTTAAAATGGGTGTAACAGCACCTGTTCTGTAATCAACTTTACTTGCGATTGTTCCCCCAGTTGATAAAAGAAGTATTTTTGGTAATGAAGGATCTTTTTCTAAACTTTGTTTTTTTTCCATTATTTTTTCAGGTGTTGATAATTTTTCAATTTCTTTAATTTTATCAATCTCTAACCCAACATTATACCCATTATTCAATTTGAGAACAATATGTTTATCATCACTATGCTCATATCTGGGCATAATTATTCCAGAATAAGTTAGGTCGGCAAGAATTTTGACTGAATTACCAACTGCGATATTTTTAGATTTTAGAAACTCAAGTGATTGTCCAACATATCCAGTATATTCAGGCATTTACCAGAAATACCTAATGTCTATTTAATAAAAACTACCTGTAATAAGATGCGACTAGTTTTTCCCCAATCTTGAGATCTTTTTGGTCTCTAACCTTCTTTACTGCTTCTTCAAAATGCTTCATTGTGACTTTCGCATCCACAGAGCTCTTTTCAACATCTTTAAGATCTGGTTGTTTATCCAAAAATTCATGAATAACTAGCGAAACAGCCGTGTTTGCAATTGCTGCAACATCTGCACCACTTAATCCATCTGTTAACTCTGCAATCTTTTCATAGTCAACATGTTGTGGATCATTTACATCCTCAATGACTGGGATTGTTTTTGCCCCAATTTGGATTATCATCTTTCTACTTTCTTTATCTGGGAGTGGAATTTGAATAATTTTATCAAACCTTCCTGGTCTAAGTAATGCAGGATCAATCATATCTGCTCTATTTGTAGCAGCTAACACTACCACTCCATGCATATTTTCCATACCGTCTAATTCTGTTAGTAATTGACTTACAACTCTTTCAGTAACTGCAGTTTCACCTCCTGCACCTCTAATTGGTGCAATTGAGTCAATTTCATCAAAAAATACTACACATGGCGATGCCTGTCTTGCTCTTCTAAAAATTTCTCTTATTCCACGTTCTGATTCGCCTACCCATTTTGATAATAGTTCTGGACCTCGCACAGAGACAAAATTTGCCTCACTTTCTGTAGCAACGGCTTTAGCTAAAAGTGTTTTTCCTGTACCACTTGGACCATGAAGTAAAATTCCTCTTGGCATCCTATGTCCTAATTTATCATATAGTCCTGGATATTTCATTGGCCATTCAACTGCTTCTTGAAGTTCTCGTTTTACGTCCTCTAACCCACCGACTTGATCCCAATGAACATCTGGATTTTCAATGAAGACTTCTCTCATTCCTGATGGTGTTACCTCGATCAAGGCTTTTTGGAAATCTTCGTGGTTTACAATAAGTTTCTCAAGTGTCTCTGGAGGTATCTTTTCTTCTTCTAAATTTAATACAGGAAGTAATCTTCTCAAACATTTCATTGCAGCTTCTTTGCAAAGATATTCCAAATCTGCTCCAACATATCCATGACTTACAGAAGCAATTTTATCAATATCTACATCATCATTTAATGGCATGTTTCTGCTGTGAATTGAAAGAATGTCTTTTCTTCCTTTTTTGTCTGGAACTTTAATTTCGATTTCTCTGTCAAATCTCCCAGGTCTTCTTAGAGCAGGGTCTATTGCATTTGGTCTATTTGTGGCAGCTATTACAATTACTTTGCCTCTGGCCTCCAATCCATCCATTAATGATAACATTTGTGAAACAACTCGGCGTTCAACTTCACCAGTTACCTCTTCTCTTTTGGGTGCGATGGAATCTATCTCGTCTACAAAAATTATTGAGGGAGATTTTTCTCGAGCTTCTTTGAAAATTTCTCTCAATCTAGCTTCACTTTCACCGTAAAATTTACTCATAATTTCAGGACCTGATATACTAATGAAATGTGCTTGACTTTCATTTGCAACTGCTTTTGCAAGTAATGTTTTACCAGTTCCTGGTGGACCAAATAATAAAACACCCTTTGGTGCTTCAATTCCTAACTTTTCAAATATTTCAGGATGTCTTAATGGTAATTCAATCATTTCTCTTACTTTTTTAATTTCATTGCCGATTCCACCAATATCTTCATAGGTTACTTGTGGAACTCCTCGTAATGTCTCCCCTTTTTCTGCAATGTGGAATACAGTTTTTTGAGTAACTAGTACTGCATCTGCTGCAGGTGTAACACCAATAACTTGGAAGGTCAAACGTCCACCAAAGTATGGAACCATTACATTATCCCCTTTAATCAAAGGGACACTTTCTAATGCATCAGCTAGATATCGTTCATCAATTGGAGGAATTGCCTCTAATGGAGCGACCACAATTTTTTCTGCAGCTACTGCTTTGATTTTTCTCACAGTAATTGTATCCCCAATAGCGATACCTGAATTATTTCTACCTAAACCATCAATTCTAATAATTCCCTTTCCTTCATCTGAAGGATAAAGGGGAAGACTCTTTGCAACCGTTCTTCTTTTACCTTTAATTTCAATTACATCACCAGTTGATGCTCCAAGTGTATCCATAGAATCATAATCAATTCTTGCTACTCCTCGCCCTACATCTCGTGTATAGGCTTCTAATACTTTCAACGAAAGAGCATTTTGACTCATAAATCAAATTCAGTCGTCTAATTTTTATACCTTTGTGGTATTTTTGGGAAAAACCAATTATAATCACAAGCTTAAAATCTACAATAATCAGAAAACGATCTACTTGGGTAAAAGACCATTAGTAAGACGACGTGGCCGTGGAGGAAATCAATTTAGAGCATCTTCTACTGGTAAAGTAGGTCAAAAGGCAAAATATCCTCGTTTTTCATTAGCTGAGCAGCATATTGGTGATGTAATTGATCTGATCCATGAACGCGGTAGAGAAGCCCCACTGGCCAAATTAAGATTTGAAGATGGTTCTGTTTCTTTCGTGCCTGCAGTTCTTGGAACAAGAGTTGGCACAGTAATGAATTTTGGTTTAAAATCAACAATTGAAAAAGGCAATGTAATTAGTGTCCAAAATATTCCTGATGGTACTATCGTTTGCAACGTTGAAAGACATTATGGAGATGGTGGTGCCATAGTAAAATCCGCAGGAACTGATGCAACGGTATTTTCTCATGGTGATGATGGGGTTTCATTAAAACTCCCATCGGGGAAATTTATCAAACTTAATCCAAAAAATCGGGCTATGATTGGCACTCTAGCTGGTGGAGGTTCTTCTGATAGACCGTTTATGTTAGCAGGTAACAAGTGGCGTAGTTTCCGAGCCAAAGGACAAAAATATCCTATTGTAAGAGGTGTTGCCCAGGCAGCATATGTACACCCACACGGTGGTGGTAGACATCAGCATGTTGGACAAAGTTCTACAGTTTCACGTGATGCACCTCCAGGTGCAAAGGTTGGAAGTATTGCTGCCAGAAAAACTGGTAGAGCTAGAATTAAAGAACGAAAGTGATTTCTACATTTTTACTAAAACCTAAAATTGATTAACAACCTGTAAACAAAAAACTCTGAATGACAAGTCAAAGAGTTAGAGTTTTTATTAAAGGGAAAGTTCAGGGTGTTTTTTTTCGACAAGCACTAAAAGTAAAAGCAAAGCAAAACAATGTCTTTGGTTGGGTAAAAAATCTCATTGACGGACGGGTAGAAGCTGTTCTTGAAGGAGATGAAGAAAGGGTAAATAATTTAGTCGAATGGTGTCATGGGGGACCAGCAAACTCTAGGGTTGAGGATGTTGAAATCAAAAATGAAAAATTTACAAATGAATTTTCAGAGTTTGATGTCAAATACTAAAAAATAATTTCAATTTTTTTATTTGAAATTAATAAAATAATGGTAGCAGATCTGCTGGTTCCAGTCTAGACGGATAACCCCATTTCAAGGCATACAAGATCCGCCACGTTGACGAGGAAGCGTGGATGCTCCACCTTAGGATTGCTCCCTCCCGGACCTCATCCCTTTCAATGGTTCGGTCTTAGAAGTCATCCCTTCGGATAATTCTAGTCCTGCAACCACCCGCCTCGGCGTGATTTCATTTCCGCACACCAAGCGGGAATTACCTATCTAGAGATTTACCCAACAGTTACTGATCTCTGCATATAGCCGGTTTCAGAATAGGGCACGGCTGGCACCCTGATCCTCCCCACTACCATTTTTTCTTTAAAGTTATTGTTATATTTGCATTAGGTTTTGTTTTCTTTTAGTTTTAAAACCAGATTACAGACAGAACAGATAGATCCAGTACATTCACTTCCACATTTTTCACAAATCTTTTTCTGTTTTTGATCTGAATCTTTAACAATTTGAGATACTTTGATTATTGATTGATATAGATTGTTTTTAACTCCACTATGTTGATTTTCTAAAGAATTTAAAAATTCACGAATTTCTGTTCTAATTCCTTCATTCATGTGTGGACA